>JACZSK010000006.1 GCA_022574255.1 Pseudomonadota bacterium | reverse complement strand
GGAAAGTCCACCTCCCTTTGCCGTGCTACCGGTTCAGCCTGTTTTCGATCAGCTCGGCCACCACGCCGGGGTCGGCCAGTGTTGAGGTATCCCCCAGGTCCGCGTAATCATTGGCGGCGATCTGGCGGAGTATCCGGCGCATGATCTTGCCCGAGCGGGTCTTGGGCAGCGCCGGTGCGAACTGGATGAAGTCGGGCGTGGCGATGGGGCCAATTTCCTTGCGCACCTGTTTCACCAGCTCGGCGCGGGTCTCGTCCGAAGGCGTATGGGTCACGTCCAGCGTCACATAGGCGTAAATGCCCTGGCCCTTGATGTCATGGGGAAAGCCGACGACCGCGGCTTCGGCGACGCCCTCGTGGCCGACCAGGGCTGATTCGACTTCTGCGGTGCCCATGCGGTGGCCCGAGACATTGATCACATCATCGACCCGGCCGGTGATCCAGTAATAGCCGTCTTCGTCGCGCCGGCAGCCGTCACCGGTAAAATACTTGCCCGGGAATTGCGAGAAGTAAGTTTCCTTGAAGCGCGCGTGGTCGCCGTAGAGCGTGCGCATCTGCCCGGGCCAGGAATCCAGCAACACCAGCATGCCGCGGGCTTCGCCTTCGAGGATATTCCCCTCCTCATCAACCAGCGCCGGCTGCACGCCGAAAAATGGCCGGGTCGCAGAGCCGGGCTTCAGCGGGGTGGCGCCGGGCAGGGGCGAGATCAGGATGCCGCCGGTCTCGGTCTGCCACCAGGTGTCCACTATAGGACAGCGCTCCTCGCCGACAATGCGGTGATACCACAGCCAGGCCTCGGGGTTGATGGGCTCGCCCACGCTGCCCAAAAGCCTGAGTGAGGAGCGGTCGGTCTTGCTCACCCATTCGTTGCCCTGGGCCATCAAGGCCCTGAGTGCGGTGGGCGCGGTGTAGAATATATTGACCTTGTGTTTGTCAACGATCTGCCAGAAGCGCGAGGGGTCGGGATAATTGGGCACACCCTCGAACATCAGGGTGATGGCCCCATTGGCCAGCGGGCCATAAACAATATAGCTGTGCCCGGTGACCCAGCCCACATCGGCGGTGCACCAGAAAACCTCGCCCGGGTGATAGTCAAAAACATATTCGTGGGTCATCGAGACCCAGACCATGTAGCCGCCGGTGGTGTGCAGCACCCCCTTGGGTTTGCCGGTTGACCCCGAGGTGTAGAGAATGAACAAAGGGTCCTCGGCGCTCATTTCCTCGGGCGGGCAATCCGCCGCCACCGATGCCGCCGCCTCGTGGTACCAGATGTCGCGGCTCTCAACCCAGTTTGTCTCGGCTTTTGTGTGTTGCACAACAACAACTGTGTGAACACCTGTCACACTCTCCAAAGCCGCATCCACATTGGCTTTCAGCGGCACCGGTTTACCGCCGCGCAAACCCTCGTTTGCTGTAATAATGCAGTCGGATTCGCAGTCGCGAATACGCCCGGCCAGGGCCTCCGGTGAAAAGCCGCCAAAGACCACCGAATGGACGGCGCCGATGCGCGCGCAGGCCAGCATGGCATAGGCCGCCTCGGGGATCATCGGCATATAGATTGTAACCCGGTCGCCTTTCTTGACGCCGCGGCTTTTCAGCACATTGGCGAAACGGCAGACTTCCTCGTAAAGCTGCTGGTAGGTGATGGATTTGTCATGCCCGGGGTCGTCGCTTTCCCAGATGATGGCAATGTCGCCGGCTTTTTCCGGCAGATGCCTGTCGATGCAATTGGCGCAGGCATTGAGGGTGCCGTCCTCGAACCAGCGAATGCGTATATCGCCGGTGTAATCCACATCGCGGATTTTGGTGAAGGGCTTGATCCAGTCTATGCGCTTGCCATGCTCGGCCCAGAAGCCCTCGGGGTCTTCGATCGAGCGTTTGTACATGGCGTCGTATTTGGCGGCATCGCAAAGGGTGTTCTCTATTGCTGTGGCGCTCACCGGAAAAACTTTTGATTCGCTCATTATCGCCGAAGCCTCTTTTCGTTTAGCGGACTGTATTGCTGGATCATAGGAAAAGAGGCGTTCCCCATGCAAGTCCGCAGTGCCGCTGGTCTTCCTGTTGCGCCAATGTTAAAGGCGCTGGCATGGATGATTCGCCGGAAAATTCACACATGCGCCCGCGCAATATGGAGCGCCTGGCCCTGGCCGCGCTGGTCGCCGGCGCCATGGCCATCGGCTTTTCCGGCCTGCTGGCGCGGATCAGCGAGACCGGGCCCTCGGCCACCGGTTTCTGGCGCATGGCGCCGGTATTGCCGATCTTCTGGTTCTGGGTGTGGTGGCGAAATCATGCGGCCAAACAGGCGAAACGCCCGCCGCCACCTCCGCTGTCGTGGCATGACCGGAAAATCCTCACCCTCGCCGGGTTGCTCTTCGCCATCGACATCGCCTTCTGGCACTGGTCGGTGCAGTTCACCACCATTGCCAACGCCACGCTTCTCTCCAACCTCAATCCGGTGGTGGTGGCGCTGGCCTCGGTGTTGTTGTTCAGGGAGCGGCTTGGCCGGCGATTTTTTTTCGGCCTGGCGCTGGCGATAATCGGCGCGGCGGTGCTGGCCGGCGCCAGCTTCGAGACCGGCGGTGAAAAACTGAAGGGCGATATACTGGCGGTGATAACGGCGGTATTTTACGGCGCTTATCTGCTGGTGGTGGGACGCCTGCGCGGGCGGCTCGACACAGCGGTTATCATGGCCTGGTCGTCCAGCGTCGCCGCTCTTCTGCTGTTGCCCCTGGCATGGATTTCCGGCGAGCAACTGCTGCCCGCGACAGCGGAAGGCTGGGCCATTGTCGTGGTATTGGCCTTCAGCGCGCAATTGCTGGGGCAGTCGCTGATCGCCTATGCCTTTGCCCACCTGCCCGCTGCCTTTGGTGCGCTGACCCTGCTGATCCAGCCCATCGTCGCGGCCATCGCCGCCTGGATATTGCTGGACGAATATCTGGGCTTTACCGAGCTTGCCGGCGCCGCCGTGATTCTCAGCGGAATTCTGATCGCCCGCCTCAGCGCCCAGCCGAAAGACGCCTCCTAGAGCGCCCAATCACCCCCCGGGCGCTAGAGCGTCCAATCACCCCCCGGGCGCTAGAGCGCGCAATCACCCCCCGGGCGCTAGAGCGCCCAATCACCAATCACTGCCTTGAAAGCCTTGATCTTCAGGGTCTCGACAATCTCGGCCTTGTAGTAGGGATCGTTCTGGGCAAACAGGCGCGCCGCCGTCAGGCTGTCGGCATCTATGATCAACAGGCTGCCCTCCGGCGTCTCGCTGGCCTCGCTGTCTGTATCCTGGTGGCCGGCATCAATCGGGCCGGCCAGTTTCAACCGGGTGCCAGCAGCCTGCAGATATTCCAGATGGCCGGTGCGTGCCGCCGCGCGGGCGTCGTCAATGCCGTCGGCAAACACATATCGAATGACATAAAGCATTTAGTGTCCAGACTCATTAATGCGATCCATTCTGCGGTGCTCCTTTTTGGCTGGAACAGGAGGGGCGCCGCATGAAACCTGGTGGGTTTTCAAGGCGTCTCGACGCATTCCCAGCCGCAAAGGTGCGCCGCCCCGAGGGGTTTGGCAAGGAAGATTTACTGCTGCGGACACAGTCCTTGAAAGGGCGTGACCCTGTCTGCGGTCTGTCTCCTAGCCGTCGATCATCCTTGTCAAACAGAATTGAACCGGATTAATGAGTCTGGACACTAATGCATCTCCCTGGTGAAGGGACGGTTCAGAAGCCCCTCTATGGCGTCGTCGACCCCCAGCCCCTGGTGCAGCACCGCATGGACCGCCGACAGGATCGGCATATTGATATTGTTCTTTTCCGCTATCTCGTAACCGATCACCGAGGAATGCACGCCTTCGGCAACGCTGCGCCGGGTCGACATGACTTCTTCCATGGTTTTGCCCCGGCCCAGCGCCACGCCCAGCGACATGTTGCGCGACTGCTCGCTGGAGCAGGTGAGAATCAGGTCGCCGAGACCGGACAGCCCCATCAGCGTCTCGGCGCGGGCGCCCTTGAATTCGCCAAAGCGGGTCAACTCAGCCATGCCGCGGGTGATCAGCATGGCCTTGGTGTTTTCGCCCAGCTCTTTGCCCACGGCAATGCCACAGGCAATGGCCAGCACATTCTTCAACGCCCCGCCGATCTGCGCGCCGATAATATCGTCGGTCCAGTAGGGGCGGAAGGCGGCATGGCCCAGCGCTTCGGCGATACGACGGGCGATATCCTCGGTGGCGGCGGCAATGGTCACGGCGGCGGGCTGGCCACGCGCCACTTCCGAGGCGAAAGTCGGCCCCGACAGAATAGCCAGCGGATTGTCCGGCGCGGTTTCTCCAAGCACGTCGCTCATCAGCGCACCGCTGCCCTTTTCAATACCCTTGGCGCAAATGACCAAGGGAATATCCGGGCCCAGATGCGCGGCAAGCTGGCTTGATATGGGGCGCATGAACTGCGCCGGGCAGACCATCAGGATAAAGTCGCAATCCACCAGCTCGGCCATGTCGCCGGTGGCCCGAATGGCTTCGTCCAGCGGCACGCCGGGCAGGAAAATACTGTTCTCGTGGGTCTCGTTGATGGCCTGAACCACTTCCGCCTCATAGGCCCACATCAGCGTTTCGCTGCCCGCCCGCGCGGCGGTGGCCGCCATGGCGGTCCCCCAAGCTCCGCTGCCGATAACGCCGACTTTGCCCAAAGTGCTACTCCCGTGGTTCCCTGATATCTAAACTGCCCTCTCAGCGGCCTTGACGCAAGCCCTGCCTCTCACACCTTCGCACGCATACCCTGGCGCTCATACCTTCGCACCGCGTCGGCCCGAGCCGACCACCGGCCCTGACGTTTCGTCCAGTGGCCAGCGCGCCCGGGCCGGGGCGTCCAGCGGGTCGGTCAGCCCCAATTGAAAGCGCTCAATGCCCGCCCAGGCAATCATCGCCGCATTATCAGTGCAGAGCCAGACGGGCGGCGCGACAAAACGGAAACTCTCTTCGCTGGCGAGGCTTTGCAGCCGGTTCTTGATGGCGCTGTTGGCGGCCACGCCCCCGGCCACCACGAAAGCCGGTTTCTCCGGCCCGGAAAATTCATGAGCCCCGCGAAAAACAGCCATGGCGCGGGCGCTGCGGTCGGCCAGGCAATCGCAAATCGCCGCCTGAAATTCGGCGGCCAGGTCGGCTTCGGCTCTGCCATCCAGCTCTCCCGCGGCGCGCAACGTCTCCACCTGGCGGCGCACGGCGGTCTTCAGGCCAGAGAAGCTGAAATTGCAATTGTCGCTCCTGATCAGCGGCCGGGGTAACGCGAACCGCCCCGCCCGCCCGCGAGCCGCTGCTTTTTCCACCGCCGGCCCGCCCGGATAGCCGAGGCCCATGAGCTTTGCTGTCTTGTCGAAAGCCTCGCCCGCGGCGTCGTCCATGGTTGTGCCCAGACGCTTGTATTGGCCGACGCCCTCGACCGCCAGCAGTTGGCAATGGCCGCCCGAAATGAGCAGCAATAAATAAGGAAAAGCCACATCCTCCACCAGCCGTGCAGACAGGGCATGGCCCTCCAGGTGGTTGACGGCGATAAAGGGTTTCGCGGCCGCCAGCGACAAGGCCTTGGCGGTGACCACGCCGACCAGAACGCCGCCAATCAGGCCCGGGCCGGCGGTGGCGGCAACCGCATCGACGTCGTTGATACCGATACCAGCCTCTTCAAGCGCCGCTTCTATCAGCCGGTCCAGGTGGTCCATATGGGCCCGCGCCGCTATTTCAGGCACCACACCGCCATAAAGCTTGTGCTCGTCAATCTGGCTCAGCACCAGGCTGGAAAGGATGCGCTCGTTCCCGCCCGCGCCGTTACTCGCGCTGGGGTTCGCGTCGTTGCCCGCCGTGTCGGCGCGCACAATCGCCGCCGCGGTCTCGTCGCAGCTTGTCTCGATGCCAAGAATTGTCACACTCGCCATGGTGAGGTCTCTGTTGGTTCCCGGAATTTGCAGTATTCTGGCCCTGCAAAACCACCTATAAGCAGCATGTTACAGCATTTTTGGCGCCCATGGCAGCAGTGGAGAGATCGTGCAACAGAGGGTTCGTATCGGCACCCGCTCCAGTCCCCTGGCTTTAGCCCAGGCGGAGGAGGTGAAGAGGCTTCTTCTGCGGAGCCATACGGCGTTCAGCGCTGACGATATTGCCATCGTTACCATCCAGACCACCGGCGACAGGGTCCATGATCGGCGGCTGCTTGAGATTGGCGGCAAGGGGTTGTTCACCAAGGAAATCGAAGAGCAGTTGCTTGCCAAGGATATCGACCTGGCGGTTCATTCCTCGAAAGACATGCCGACAAAACTGCCCGAAGGACTGGAACTGGGCTGTTTCCTTAAACGCGAAGACCCGCGCGACGCCTTCATCAGCCCGGTCGCCGGCAGCATCCGCGAGCTGCCCCGGGGCGCAATTGTCGGCACCGCGTCGCTGCGCCGCCAGGCCCAGCTAAGCCGCATGCGTCCCGATTTGAAAATAGTATCCTTGCGCGGCAATGTGGGCACCCGGCTGAAGAAGCTGGCGTCGGGCGAAGTTCAGGCGACGCTGCTGGCCCTGGCCGGGCTGAAAAGGCTGGGCCTGGAACATGTTGCGACGGCCATACTGGATATGACCGACATGCTGCCCGCCCCGGCGCAGGGCGCGGTTTGCATCGAGCTTTGCAGTGGTGACCAGCGCATCAGGGAACTGATTGCCCCCCTGCATGATGCGGATACCGGTATTTGCGTAACCGCCGAGCGGGCGCTGCTGGCGGCGCTGGATGGCGATTGCCGCACCCCGATCGCGGCACTGGCCCAGCTAGAGGGCGACAGGCTGGTTCTCACCGCGCGTATTCTCAGCCCGGACGGGGTGCAATGCTTTGAGACGACCCTCTCCGGTGACCGGGAAGATGCGGCGGCGCTGGGCACCGCGGCGGGCGAAGAATTGCGCCAGGAAGCGGGAGCAGACTTTTTTGCCGCGCTGGAGGCGCATCTTGCCAGCAACTGACGCCAGAAACTGACGGAAGGCCATAAATGCGCATCCTGCTGACCCGTCCCGAGGCCGCCGCCCTGTCGCTTCAGGAAAAGCTGACGGCCATTGGCCATGAGGTGGCGCTGGCCCCGGTGCTGACCATCGAGCCGGTTGCGTTTTCGCTCGACGCTCTGGCTCTGGGCAGTATTGGGGCTCTGGGCAGTATTGGGGGCCTGGGCGGCATTCTGCTGACCAGCGCCAGTGCCGCCCCGGCACTGAGCAAAATGGTCTTGGCCGGGCTTTCGAAGGACATGACGGTATATACCATCGGCGGCACCAGCGCCGACGCGGCGCGGCGCGCGGGATTCGGAAATATTATTTCGGCGGATGGCGACCGCGAGGAATTTACGGCGTTGATCACGGCGCGGCATGACCCCGCGTCAGGCCATCTGCTGCATCTCTCCGGCCGCCACCAGGCCGGTGATCTTGTCGCCGAGCTGCAGGCGCGGGGGCTCAAGACGGAGAGGCTTCAGGTCTATGAAGCGGTTGCGGCCACGCGCCTCCCTGCCCATATCTCCAACCAGATCATTGCGCGCAAAATTCACATGGTTCTGTTTTTCTCTCCCCGAAGCGCCGGGATATTTGTATCCTTGGCTGAAGACAGCGGGCTTGGCGCGGCGCTCTCGGGCATGACCGCCCTCTGTCTTTCGGATGCGGTGAAGGCGGCGGCGCGGCCCGGCGGGTGGAAAAAAACGCCGGTGGCGGCAGCGCTGAACGAAGCGGCAATGATCGACGCCATTGAGGACGTTGAAGACATTGAGGACAGTGCCGCCCATGGGGCAGCGAGCAGGAAGTGAACAGGAACGGAGGCTGAGAGTATCGTGGCACCGGCCAGAAAAAAGCGCGGGGCGACAGCGAAACCGCCGCCCATTGCGCCACCCATTGAGGGTGAAATCCTCTCTGAGAATCCGGCGGGGGAATCCCCGAAAGCAAAAAAAGCTGGAGAGCGCGCCGGCATCCTGCGCCGTCTTGCCTGGTATCTGGGCGCCGTGGTCGCGGTTTTTGTCGCCGGGCTTGTTGCCGCGCCGACCAT
Organism: Pseudomonadota bacterium; assembly: GCA_022574255.1. Classification (GTDB taxonomy): domain Bacteria; phylum Pseudomonadota; class Alphaproteobacteria; order Sphingomonadales; family SMXR01; genus JACZSK01. The sequence continues at coordinate 57,917 of JACZSK010000006.1, read as the reverse complement.
CCAGCAAGGTATTGACCAACTGCTGGGACGGCAGGAATCCGCGCCGGCCGAAACCCGGGAGAGTCTCACCGTTGCGCCCGCCCGGGAAGCGGCACCCGCACCCGTTGCAACCCCGCCCGCGCCGGATGAGCCAGCTGTGAGCGAACCGGTGAGCGACAATGAAGCGCCCGTCGCGGCGCCGCCCGTTGAGCAGCCGCAAGCCAATCGGGCCGCCGAAATGCCGGCGGCGGATTACGCAGAAATCATCGCGCGTCTGGAGGTGCTGGAGGCACGGCTGGCCAGTCTCGAGGCCCGGCCGCTGCCGGACCCTGATTCGGATTCGCACGCCCGGGAAGACAGCGGCGCCGGTGAACGCATCGCCGATCTGGAGGCGCGCCTGGCGCGGGTGGAATCCCTTGGCGGCGCCGGGTTTACCGGCGCTGGTGCCGACAAAATGCTGCTGGCGCTGGCCCACCTGTCGCAGCGGCTTGATGCCGGCGCGGCCTATGCCGGGGAGATGCTGGAATTCCGCGCCTTCTTTGCGGCGCTGCCCGATGCCGCCCGCGCCGCAGGCGAGACCCATGTGGCTGTTCTCGAGGCAGAAGCGGAGAGCGGCGTGAAAAACGCCACCATGCTGCAGCGTGCTTTTGCCGATGCCCTGCCCGCGGCCCTCGCCGTTGCTGCCCTGCCGGAAGACGCAGGCTGGTGGGACAGGGTCTGGGCCGGATTGAAAGGCGTGGTGGTGGTGCGCCGTGTGGGTCAGGTTGAGGGATCTGGCGCCGAAGCGGCACTGGCGCGCGCGGAATTCAGCCTCGCCGAAGGGGACATTGCGGCAGCCCTGGGCGAGGTGCAAGATCTCGAGGCGCGCATCCGCGAGAGCCTTGCGCCCTGGCAAGCCGACGCGACAAAAAGCCTTTCCGCCCGGGGCGCGCTGGATGCGCTGATCGGGTTCTCTTCCGCTTCGCCGGGCCAGCGACCGCCAGCACCATCAGCATCCTCAGCAGAAGGCGGCTAGCACCATGCGGCGCGTCACCCTGCTTCTTCTCCTGGTTCTGGCCCTGGGCGCCGGCATGTCCTGGATCGCCGACCGGCCCGGCGCCGTGGTGATCGACTGGCAGGGCTGGCGCATTGAAGCCTCGATCGCGGCGCTGGTTGTTCTGCTGGTTGTTCTGCTGCTTGCGGGAATAATGCTGCAATGGATTTGGGCATTGCTGGCGCGGAAATTGCCGTTCGTTGGCGCCGACCGGCATCTCAACCGCCAGCGCCGCGGTCTTGTCGCCCTCAATCAGGCGGTGATCGCACTTGCCGCCGGTGATGCCGGCGCCGCGCAGAGGCTGAGCGCCCGCGCCCGGCGGTTGTTGCCGCCGCAACCGGTGACCCATGTGCTGGCCGCCCAGGCGGCGCGGCTGGCCGGCGACGAAGCGGCGGCGGAAGCTGAATACCGGGCCTTGCTGGAAGACCCGGCGGCGGCTTTTCTCGGTCTGCGCGGGCTCTTGGCCAACGCCATGAAAGCAGGGCGCAGGCGCGAGGCCCTGCGGTTGGCGCGGCAAGCCTGCGATACCGACCCGCAGAGCCCCTGGGCCATCCGCACGCTATTTGGCCTGCAGGTGCGCGAAGCACTGTGGCAGGAGGCGGAGGAGACGCTTTTGCAGGCGCGGCGCGGCAAGGTGTTCGAGGCCGATGAGATCAAGCGGCACAAATGCGCGCTGGGTTTTTGCCGGGCGCGGGAGGAGGCGCTGGCTGGAAACACCGGCGAGGCGGAAAAGCTGCTTAAGGCGGCGCTGCGTCAGCGCCGGGATTTTGCCCCGGCCACGGCCCAGCTCGCCCGGCTGCAACTGGCGGCGGGTGATGAGAAGAAAGCGGCGCGCAGCATAGGGCGCGGCTGGGCCATAGCGCCGCATCCCGAACTGGCCGAAGTCTTCGAGCAGTTTGATCCCATGGAGCGCGCCAGTGAGCGCTACAGGCGTTTTTCGCGGCTGGCCAAGCGCAACAGTGATTCTTCCGAGAGCCGGTTGACGCTGGCCGAAAAGGCCCTCGCCGCCGATCATTACCGGGAAGCCGAGACCCTGGCTCAGGCCGTTCTGGAGACCGGGTCTCCGGCACGTGGCTTTCGTATTCTGGCGGCCGTGGCGCGGGCGCGGGGCGGCGAGGATGCGGAAGAGACCGCCCGGGAATTTGATGCGGGCGCAAGGGGCGGCCAGCCGGCGCCGCGCTGGATCTGTGCCCAATGCGGCACCGGCCATGATCGCTGGACCAGCCATTGTGACAATTGCCAGGCCTTCGACAGCCTGAACTGGGGCGTTCCGGGCGTGTCTGTTCCGGGTGATGGGCCGGGTTATGGGCAAGGTTATGGGCTTGATTGGCGGGCGGGCGGCGAGGCCAATGTGGCGCTGTTACCGGATTCTCTGGCCGGGACTTTACCGCCACCGCCGGATATCGACCCCGGGGTTTTGGACAAGAAATAAACCGCCGTCCGTCAGGCGCTTCGCCGCGGTCTGCTTTCCGGCCTTGCGAACAACAGGCCTTGGTCCTATTGTGCCAGCGCTTTTCCGGGCGCCGGATTTGTGCCGCCTTAGCTCAGCTGGTAGAGCATCGCATTCGTAATGCGGAGGTCGGGTGTTCGAGTCACCCAGGCGGCACCATTCCCCGAAAAGTCCCGGCCTTCAGGCGCGGCGGAAAATGACCGACAGGTTGTTCGCCGGCATCTCAACCACTTCAGCCAGATCGAGACCCTGCGACGAGGCGGCATCGGCGACGGTTTCCAGATCGCGGATACCCCATTCGGGGTTTTCCACCTGCAGCCGGTCGTCGAAGCTTTCGTTCGAGGGGGCGGTTTGTATGCCGTCGCGAAAGAAGGGCCCATAAAGATAGAGGATATGGCCGCGCTTGAGGATGCGTGCGGCGCCGGCCATGAGGCCGAGGCAGGCGCGCCAGGGCGCAATATGAATCATATTCATGGAGGCAATGGCGACGATGCGCGGCGAAGGAATAACCCGCTCTACGGTCCAGTGATGGGTGCAAGTGTCGATGTTCACCGGCTTGAGAATGTTATCCGCAGGCTCCGCTTCAATCCAGGCGGCAATGCTCATGCGCTTGTCGGGCGCGGCATCGCTGGGCAGCCAGTGACGGCCCTCTAACCGCGGTGCGAAATAGACCGCATGTTCGCCCGAGCCGCTGCCAATCTCCAGTATCGTGCCCTCGGGGGGCATGACCCGGTCGAGCACCGCGAGGATGGGCTCGCGATTGCGCAGGGTGGCCGCGGCAAACTGGCGGGCGTCCGCGCCGCTTTCCGGGCCGCCGCTTCCACCGCCCATAAGATCAACCACGCCTGTTCCTACTCTTCTCTGGTCTCTGTGGTCTGTTCGGTTTGCCCGGCCTGGCCACCGGGTCTCCCGCGTAAATATCTGGACAGCCCGCGCAGCACATAAACCGGCACCACGACCGCCCCGCCAATAAGGATGTATTTCCACGCCCAGTCAAAGAAAGTGATTGCGGATTCCCAGGCGCTGACCGCCAGTTCAGCCATGGAATTCCAGAAATTGGCGGCGCTGACGCCGAAATAAGATAGCACAAGCCCCACGGCGAGGCTGAGAAAAACCAGTTTGATTACCGTTCCTGCCGTCAAGAGATCACCTCTGTCCGCGCTGATTGCCTGTCTTGCCCGCCTGCCCACTTGGCCGGAATGAAGACATAAGCCGCCCCCTCGCGCAAGCTCCTTCGCTTCAACGGTCGGCGAATGTGGTCAAACGCTGAAGAAGCGCCCGCAGATCCTCGCGCCGGCCTTCCTGCAGCGCCCCCAGGAGTTCCCGCGATTGGTTGACCAGTATTTCATCCAGGGCATTTTCTCGGGTATTTTCTGCGGCATTTTCTGCGGTATATTCCGCGTCAAGGGCAATTGTCCCGGAGAGAAGCTCAATCGCCTCTTTCTCGAAGCGCGACCGGTTGAAGCGCAGCAGGGTGATGGCAAAACCGGTGCGGATGGCAATATTCTCCGGCTCGATCGCCAGCCCGGCGCGGAAATGCTGAACCGCTCTCTTGCGCTTGGCGCCAAACAGCATGCCGGCGAAAAAACGCCCCGCCTCCATGACCACTTCGCCGTTCCAGCCGCCCAGCACGGCCTCCGCCCAGGCGCTGTCCGGGTGATGCAGGAGGGCGGTGTCGATATACTTTTTCCCCGCCCAGGCGTCGCCCATGGATCGCGTGAGCTTGCCGCGGTAGCCAATGGATATTGCCGCCTCAAGGTTACCCTCCAGATGCTCCGGGTCCGCGTCCAGTGCCCGGCGGGCGTCGGCCAGCGCCGCCTCGATGGCGGCGGGGCGCTCCGCGGGTGGCATGAAATAGCGCATCAGCACAAGTCCCGCGCGCGATGCCAGGGCAAAGCCGTCCGGTGTATCCAGGGCGCGGGCGGCGGCCAGGGCGGCCTCGAATTCCCCGGCGTTATACAGCGCCTCGGCAGCGGCGAAGTCAGTGTCTTCCCGTGGTGCGGCGACCGTCGAGCCTGACAGAGGCAGCAGGGCGGGGGCCAGCAGAAGCAGGATCAACAGCCGTAGAATATGCAGCGAACGCATCCGCTTCCTTCCAGCGAATAATTGTCTCAGCCGACTTTCTCGCCAGCCAGCACCTTCTCTATCAGGGCGATTGTCTCCTTGCGGCCGAAGAGCGCGATAAAGCTGCCCATGCGCGGGCCCTGGGCCTGGCCAAGCAGAATTTCGTAGAGCGCGCGGAACCAGTCCCTGAGAGTCTCGAAATCATGGGTCTTGCCAATCTCGTAGACAACCGTCTGTATGGCCGTCGCGCCGGCGCTCTCTTCCAGGCTCTTCAGCGCTTCCACAAGGGCTTCCAGGGCTCTGGCCTCGCGCTCATCGGGCAGCCGGTAGGTGCGGGTGGGGGCCACGAAATCCTCGAAATAGGTGATCGCGTAATCCAGCTCCCGGTCCAGTCCGGGATGGGTGGCGGCGCTGACCCCAGGCACATAGCGCGAGACAAATCCCCATAACAGAGCCTTGTCGCTGCTGTTCGCGGCGCTCACCAGGTTAAGCAACAAGGCGAAGCTCACGGGCGCTTCCGCCACCGGCGGCACGCCACTGTGGATATGGTAAACCGGGCTGGCCAGCTGCACTTTCAGGTCCTGGTCCGGGTAGGCGGCGAGAAGGGCGCCATATTCGTCCACCGCCTTCGGGATAACGTCAAAAAACAGCCGTTTGGCGCGCCGCGGGTTCTGATACATGAACAGCGACAGGCTTTCCGGCGAGGCATAACGCAGCCAGTCGTCGATGGCCAGGCCGTTGCCCTTCGATTTGGAAATCTTCTCGCCTTTTTCGTCGAGAAAAAGCTCGTATATGAACCCCTCGGGCGGCCGGCCACCCAGGATGCGGCGGATTTGGCTGGACAGTTTGACCGATTCCATCAGGTCCTTGCCCGACATTTCGTAATCCACGTCCAGCGCGTCCCAGCGCATCGCCCAATCCACCTTCCATTGCAGTTTGCAGGCGCCGCCGGTTACCAGCGACGTCACGACGTCACCGTTTTCATCGGTGAAGGTAATGGTGCCGGCCTCGGCGTCCATTCCGCTCAGCGGTACCTGCAGAACCCGCCCGGTGGAGGGGGAAACGGGCAGGAAGGGGCTATAGGTCTGGCGTCTTTCGCTGCCCAGGGTGGGCAGAATAACGTCGATCACGCGCTGGTAATTGGCGAGAATTTTAAGCAGCGTCTCGTCGAACCGGCCCGAGGCATAGCATTCGCTCGACGACAAAAACTCATAGTCGAAGCCGAAGGCATCGAGAAAGGCCTTCAAACGTGCGTTGTTATGGGCAGCGAGGCTTTCATATTCGCCAAATGGATCGGGGACGCGGGACAGAGGTATGCCCAGATGCGCGGTCAGCATTTCCCCGTTGGGCAGGTTGTCGGGCACTTTCCGCAGGCCATCCATATCGTCCGAGAAACAAAACAGCTTGGTCGGAATGTCGGAAATAATTCCGAAAGCATGGCGCACCATGGCGGTGCGCGCCACTTCGCCGAAGGTGCCGATATGCGGCAGGCCGCTGGGGCCATAGCCGGTCTCAAACAGGGCATAGCCTTTTGCCGGCGGCGCTCTCTCGAAACGCCTGGCCAGCTTGACCGCTTCCTGGAAGGGCCAGGCCTTGCTGGAGCCTGCAAGCCCCGCCAATTCGGCTGCTTTATCCGAGAGTGACAAGATAACCCACCTGTTTATTGGACCGCGACCATAATGCGTCGCGAAGGATTTATACCATCCGGCCCGCAAGGCCAACATCAACACGATCCCGATTGCCGCGCAAGGCCGCTGTTGGTTCCACCCGCGATTGGGTATGGTGCAGCGATTATGGATCAGATGACACCTCCCGCTGCAACAGCAGACCCCGCAGCCGACGTGAGCGGGCTGCCGGTGCTGGCCGGGGCCGCAGCCGGGGCCGCAGCCGGGAGCGCCGCCGCGGCGGCGCTACAGGCCGCCCCGCATTTGCTGGTCAACGCCCCGATGACGCTGGCCCGTCTGGGACTGCTGGACAAAACAAGCGGTTCTCCGCCACTCCAGTATGATCTTCTCGAGCTTTTTGCCTTCGTCCGGCCGGCGGTCTTTCTGGTGCCTACCCGGGACGCCCTGGCCAATGCGCTGGATATTCACGCGCTGGATATTCAGCCGCCGGATAATAGCGATTGCGGCGCGGACGCGGAGGCTGACCTGCTGCGCGGCATGGCGGCGAGCCTCCTGCGGGAACTTGCGTCAGACAACTATGCTTATCGTCGTGGTGCGGTTGCGGCGGCGCGGATCATGGCGCAGGCGGCCTGGCCCTGGGCGCCGTTGGTGCTGAAGGCCCTCGGCGCCGAAAAACCCGCGGGCAAGGCCGAGGCCATGGAAATGCCCGCCGAATGGCGAGACAGCGCCTGGCGCAGCGGGCGGAATGAGTATTCCGTTCCGGAGGAAGACGCGCTACGCCGCCTCGACCAGATGCTCGGTGAGGGGGCTGAAACCCGGCCCACCCAGCAGGGCTATACCGCCGCCTGCTGCGCAGCCTTCCAGTCGAGCGCCCGGCGGGATGGCGGCAAAGGCAAATCAGCGGCGGTCAGCCTGTTGGAAGCAGGCACCGGCATTGGCAAGACGCTGGGCTATATTGCGCCGGCAAGTCTTTGGGCGGAACAGAGCGGCGGCACCGTCTGGCTGTCGACCTATACAAGAAACCTGCAGCGGCAGCTGGAGCAGGAATTGGCGCGCCTTTATCCCGACCCCGCCGAGCGGGCGCGCCGCGCTGTAGTGCGCAAGGGCCGCGAAAACTATTTATGCCTGTTGAATCTGGAGGAGAGCCTGGTGCGTGCCGGGCAGAAGAGCCCCGGTCGCAGCCAGGAAATTCTCCTCGGACTGATCTTGCGCTGGCTGCCTTACAGCCGCGACGGCGATATGGCGGGCGGCGATTTCCCCCGCTGGCTGATCTCCGGTGCTGGTTCTGGAAACGGGGTTTTGCTGGATTTGACCGACCGGCGCGGTGAGTGCATTCATTCCGCCTGCGCCCATTTCAAGCGCTGTTTTATCGAGCGCGCGGTGCGCAAATCCCGATCCGCCCATCTGGTGGTGGCCAATCATGCGCTTGTGCTGACCAGCCTGGCGCCGGGCGGCGATGCCTCTTTCATGCCACGCCGGCTGGTGTTCGACGAGGGGCATCATCTGTTCGAAGCGGCGGATTCGGCTTTTTCGCTGGCCATTTCGGGCCGCGAAGGGGCCATGATGCGGCGCTGGATTCTCGGCGCGGAACGCAGCGCGGGCGGGCGCCGGGGTGGGCGCGCGCGGGGGCTTGCGGCGCGGCTTGGCGAGCTGGCCGGCGAGGACCGGAAGGCGGGTGAACTGCTCGATGCGGCCATCAACGCTGCGGGTTGTTTGCCCGCGCCGGGCTGGCGCGGCCGGGTGCAAAAGGCCCAGCCCAGGGGATATGGCGAAAACTTCCTTATGGCATTGCGCAGCCAGGTTCTGGACGACGCGCCGCCGGGGCGGCATTCGCTGGAGCTTGCCGCCGAGGCACCGGGCGCCGAGCTGCGCGTCGCGGCCAGGGAATTCGCGGAAATTCTCGGCGAGCTCACCAATGGCATGGATGGGTTGGCGCGCCGCTTGCAGGCCCTGCAGGACGAGAACGAGCAGGGTGAGGGGCCAGAGGGAGCGCCAGACCCGCGCGCCGCAGCCGCCATTCGCGGGCTGGTGCAACGCGCCGCAACGCTGGGCGCATGGCAAAATATGCTGGTCTGCCTTACGGGCGATGCACCCGAACCGGAAACAGCCGCCGCATCCGCATATGTTGACTGGCTGGCCATCCACAAGGCCGATGGCGGAGAGACCGATTACGGCCTTCACCGTCACTGGCTGGACCCCACAATACCCCTCGCCGAAAAGGTGCTGGAGCCCGCCGACGGAGTGATCGTGACTTCAGCAACGCTGCGCGATCAGGCGCAGGCGTTAGGGGAAGAAGACGGCTGGCGCAATGCCGAGAGCAGGGTCGGCGGTCACCATCTGGTGCAGCCGCCGCGCCGCGCCGGCTTTGAATCGCCTTTCGACTACCCTGCCCAGACGCAGGTGTTCGTGGTCACCGACGTTGACAAGAGATCACTGGCGGAAGTATCGGCGGCCTATGCGGCGCTGTTCAAGGCCTCCAATGGCGGGGCGCTGGGCATATTCACGGCAATCGAACGGCTGAAAGCGGTCTACCGCGAGATCGCGCCGCATATGGCCAGCGCCGAGCTGCTGCTTCTGGCCCAGCATGTGGACCCCATGGATACCGGTACGCTGGTTGATATCTTCCGCGCCGAGGAGCAGGCTTGCCTGCTGGGCACCGACGCGGTCAGGGACGGCATCGACGTGCCCGGGCGGTCGCTGCGGCTGATCGTCTTCGACCGGGTGCCCTGGCCCCGCCCGACCATCCTGCACAAGGCGCGGCGCGCGCATTTCGGCGGCCGGGGGTATGACGAAAGCCTGACCCGCCTGCGCCTGAAACAGGCCTATGGGCGATTAATTCGTGGCGCCGACGATCGTGGCGTATTTATTATGCTCGACGTTGCCACCCCCAGCCGGCTGCTGCCCGCCTTTCCGCCCGGGGTCAGCGTCGAGCGCCTGCCGCTGGATCAGGTGATCGGCAAGACCAGAGAATTTCTTGCGCCATAGCCGCGAATAGCCATATGGTGCGGAGAATCATAAACACCGGCAAAAGGGCCTATCAGCAATGAGCGAAAGTACAATTACCGCGCACACGGCACTGGTTTACCTGATGGTTCTTGTGTCGGCCTCGGACAGTGAAATGACCGATAGCGAACTGAAACGGATTGGCGAGATCGTCAGCACGTTGCCGGCCTTTTCCGGCTACGACGCGGAAAAGCTGGTCACCGATGCCGAGACCTGTGCCGAAATCCTGGACGCCGATGGCGGACTGGAGGCGGTCATGGGCCTGGTCAAGGAGGCGATCCCGGAAAATCGCTGTGACACCGCCTACGCCGTTGCCTGCGACGTGGCGGTTGTCGATGTGCATTTGTCGCAGGAGGAACTCAGGGTTCTGGAGATGATCCGCCATACGCTGCTTGTTGACCGGCTTACGGCGGCGGCCATAGAGCGCGGCGCCGCGGCGCGGGCCCGTGTACTCTGATCGCATCGCCGGACCGACCGCTGCCCGGAATTCCATTGCCTGATGAAAACGCTGCTTCTTCTCCGTCACGCCAAATCCGGCTGGAGCGAAGCCGGCTTGAAGGATTTTGATCGCCCGCTGAAAGGCAAGGGCAGGGAGGCCGCCACCCTGATCGGTACGCATCTGCTGGCCAGCGGTTGCGTTCCCGACGCCATCATTTCATCTCCGGCACTGCGCGCCCGCCAGACCGCGGAGGCAGTCGCCAATGCTGTTAGCAGGGCTGTCAGCGGGGCGCCGGACAATGCCCCAACGCTGTCTTTCGACCAGAGCCTTTACGAGGCCCCGACAGAGGCCATTCTCCGGGTTGCGCGATCGACCGGCGAAGACCTGGAGGTGCTGATGCTGGTCGGTCACAACCCGTCGATGCAATTGGCGGCTGTGAAATTCTGCGGCGCGGGCGCACCGGGGCTGCTGGCGGATATGCTGCGCGGCTATCCGACGGCCGGGCTGGCAAGATTTACCTTCCGCGAGGCCAGTTGGCGCGACATATCATGGTCCGGCGCGACTCCCCTGGATTTTATATCAGCCAAGGCTTTGCGCTGAGTCTGGCAGGCTCCGAAAAGCAATTGCAAGGACAATATTGGCCAATATGTGCCGGTTCGTGGTAATCTGTATGCCGGCAAACAAGGGAAGCCGACACCATAACAAATAAAAATATGCAACCCATATGCAACTGAGAAGCGACAAACAAAGCGGGAGACAGAACATGAAAATTTTTACCAGGGCCGGCATCGCTATATTTGGTCTGGCGGTCGCGGCGGGCGGATTTTCAATGGGTGGCCTGCTCGTGACCCCGGCCGCCGAAGCCTATACCTATGAGCTGGTCATCAGGAAATCGGCGCTGATATCCAAGGGCCGCGCCTTGCTCTACAGGGGCGAGCTTGACCAGGCGGTGTCTCTTTACGAACGGGCGCTCGATTCAAATCTCTCGGTCGCCGACAAGCACAATGTCAACAATGACCTCTGCGTTGCCTATTTTTTCAAACGCGATTTTGAAAAGGCACTGGAGCGCTGCGACGCGGCCATAGCGTCGGGCCCCAACCGGTGGAAGCCCTATAACAACAGGGGCAATGTCTATCTGGAGAAGGGCGACCTGGGCCGCGCGGTCGCCGATTATGACAAGGGTCTGAAATTGCTGCCGTCCTCCGAAGTTCTGGCGGCAAACCGCGCGCTGGCGCTTTTCCTGGCCAGCGAATCGCAATTGGCGTCAGGGACACCGGCCGATGGCGCCGGCGGGGCCGATGAAGATTCCGCCGGAGAACTTCACAGGCTGGTTTCATTCGCCGGTTTTTGACCAGACCCTGGTTGAATTTCCCGCTGGCCGGGCCGGAAGCGGGCCCGGCGTTGAACAGGGCGCCGATAGACATGGTGCCGATAGATATTGTGCGGGGACAGCCGTGCCCTATATTGAATGAATAAGATGCCTTGGCCAACGGAGGCCGCATTCAGATGCCCCCTTAGATGCCCCCTTAGATGCCCTGGTGGCCGCTGTCTGGTTCGATAAAACGGCACTCCAGCGGGGATACTGCGAATGACGGCGACGGCAAGAGCAATAATTGTCCTTTTATCAGCCCTGCTGGCGGCTTCCTGCGCGCCGGCCGCCGCCCCATCCGATGAAAATCCGCTGCGTCCCGGCCTTCGCGTCACGCTGAAGGCTTTCGGGAACATCTACGCCGCCGAGGTTTCCGAAGTCCATGGCGGCTATTCCACGTGGAATTTGAAGTGGGAGGGCCGGGTTGTCACGGTTTACAAGGTCTACCGGGGAATCTTTCCGATTTTCGGGCGCGAGGGAGAATCCTTTTATCACAACCAGGTCGACGTGAGCCTGCCGGACCCGCTCTTTCCCCTTGAAGTGGGCAAGGAAGTGAGCCTGGAGGGCCTGTTCGAGAGCAGCAAGACCGAGGGGGGCGCGCCCCTCTGGGCGCAGGTCGTGGTTCAGGGCGAGGCCGAAATAAGCATAAAGGGACGCAAAATTCCGGTCTTCCTCATCGAGGTGAGCATTGAACGGCAGGGAGAAACGGGCAGCCACTGGGAGAGCCGCACTCTCTGGTACTCGCAGGAGCTGGGGTTCAGCCTGAAGACCGAATACCAGCAAGGTGGCGAGCGTTTCACTGTGCGCGTCCTGTCGGTGGATGTTCCCGGCAGCCAAAGCGGCCCGCCGACGCGGCGAAACCTCGGCACAGTGATGATTTGAATGATGCTGCCACGGCATTGACGGGGTGTGCCTGTTCCCGGCGCTCCCTACCAGTTTTCACCAAATGGCCTGAGATCAATCTCGAAGCACCATGCCGAGCGCGGCTGGGCGGTCAGGCGGTAAACCGCATCGGCGATATCGTCGGGATCAAGAAAAAAGTCATCTTTCTTGTCGGGCATGGCCTGGCGCGTGCGCGGCAGGTCTATGACGCCGTCTATGACCACATAGGAAACATGAATACCCGCTGGCCCCAGGTGACGGGCCATGGACTGGGCGATGCTGCGCTGCGCCGCCTTGGCCGAAGCGAAGGCGGTGGTCCCGGCCCGGCCTCTCAGCGCCGCGCCGGCGCCGATAACGACGATCGATCCGGCGCCTGCCGCCCGCATTTCCGGGATCACCTGTTGCGCGCTGACCATGCAGCCCAGCGCATTGGTGCGCCATGAGGATTCGAGATCCTCGGGGCTGGTCTCCTCAACGTTATCCCAATGGCCTGCGCCGGCATTATAGACCAGCACGCTGGCCGGCCCCATTGATGTCCGCACTTGTGAAAAAGCATCCTCTATGGCCGCCGGGTCGTTCACGTCACAAACGAATCCCCGCGCCCCGTCGATCTGGCCCTCGAATTCCGACAGGCGCTCCTGGTTGCGGGCCAGCATGGCCACGGCATAGCCCTCGCTTGCAAAGCGCCGGGAGAAAGACAGTCCGTTTCCCGGACCGACTCCGACAATAATGGAAAGTGGTTTCGCCATGTCCTGCCCCGTCATTTTTCTGGCGCACTCTAACAGTTTTCACCAGACCGCCGCAGATCAAATGCAGATCAAATAAAGCCCAGCTCGAGCTGTGCTTCCTCGCTCATGCGCGAGGGATCCCAGGGCGGGTCCCAGACCAGGTTCACGGTGGCGCCGGAAACACCTTCAACGGCGCGGGTCTTTTGCTCGACTTCGGCGGGCATGATTTCCGCGACCGGGCAGTTGGGGGTGGTCAGCGTCATGGTCACGGTTACATGGGCATCGGCATCGGCCTCGACGCCATAGATCAGGCCCAGGTCATAAATATTGACCGGTATCTCGGGGTCATAAATAGCGCGCAGCGCCGCCACCACGCGGTCTTCCAGGCTGTCTTCGCCCTCGCTCTCGCCCTTGCTCTCGCCCGGCTGGTCGGCTTTGGCCGCCGCGTCTCCGGCGCCATCAGTGCCATCAGTGCCATTATTCAGGAATCCGTCCAGGTAATCGTGACCCGACTGCTCCTGCCCCGGGTCGGGCGCTTGCTGACCACGGGTATCCGTACCCATCGGGGCCTCCATCATCTTTCCGCTGTCGGCCTTGTCGGTCATTCAAAAATCTCCAGCGCCTTGCGAATTGCCGCGACCAGCCGGTCAACGTCGTTGAAATCGTTATAGATAGCAAAACTGGCGCGCACCGTGGCGGTCACGCCGAAGCGCTCCATGGCGGGCTGTGCACAGTGATGGCCGGTGCGCACCGCCACGCCCTCGCGGTCCAGTATGGTGCCGATATCGTGGGGATGAATATCATCGACAACAAAAGAGAGTATCGCGCCCTTCTCCGGTGCCGTTCCGATGATCCGCAACTGGCTTATGCCGCGCAGCTTCTCCGTGGCATAGTCCAGGAGGGCGGTCTCATGCCCGGCAATGGCCTCGAAGCCAATCGATCTGACATAATCAATGGCCGCGCCCAGGCCAATGCCGCCGGCGATATTGGGGGTGCCGGCCTCGAATTTCTGCGGCAGCTCGTTATAGGTGGTCTTCTCGAAGGTCACGGTGGAAATCATGTCGCCGCCACCTTGCCAGGGCGGCATGGCATCCAGCAGTTCAGCCTTGCCATAGAGCACGCCGATGCCGGTGGGGCCGTAAATTTTATGCCCTGAAAAGACATAGAAATCGGCGTCCAGCGCTCGCACGTCGACCGGCATATGGGGCACCGCCTGGCAGCCGTCTATCAATACCTTCGCGCCTGCGGCGTGGGCCAGTTCAATGATCTTTTCAACCGGCATGATAGTGCCGATAGCGTTGGAGACATGGACCATTGCCACCAGCCTGGTCCTGGGTGACAACAGCGCGGCGAAGGCGTCCATATCCAGCGCCCCGTCGTCGCCGACCGGCGCCACCTTGATCTGCAGCCCTTTTTCGTCGCGCAGCATCTGCCAGGGCACGATATTGGAATGATGCTCGATCTCGGTAAGAATGATCTCGTCGCCCTCGCGCAAAAAAGCCCGGCCCCAGCTTTGCGCCACCAGGTTAATGCCTTCCGTGGCACCACGCAGAAAAATGCACTCCTTGGCATGCTCGGCGTTGATCAGGTCGCGCACCTGCTCACGCACGCCCTCATAGGCCTCGGTGGCGTCCTGGCTGAGCTTGTATATGCCCCGGTGGATGTTGGCGTAGCCGGTCTCGTAGAGCTTCGAGACCGTATCAATCACCACCTGCGGCTTTTGGGCGCTGGCCGCGGAATCAAGAAAGCACAACGGCTTGCCATGAACCGTCTGGCGCAAAATCGGGAAGTCGGCGCGCACCCGGTTCAAATCGAGGCTGTCCGGGGCGCCGGCCCTGTCTGACATGGCGATCATTGGCTTGAGACCTTTTCGCCGTCGCGCATCCAGCCGGCGATCTCGGCGCGGATGATCTGGCGCCAGGGGGCGAGGGAAATACACTCGAGAATCTCCTCCGCGAAGGCGGTGACCAGAACCTCTTTCGCTGCCGCCGGGTCCAGGCCACGGGAGTTCAGGTAAAAGAGCGCCGCCTTGTCGAGCGCGCCGACGGTGGCGCCGTGGCTGCATTTCACGTCGTCGGCGTGAATCAATAATTCCGGCTTGGCGTTGGCGGTGGCTCCCTCGCCCAGCAGCAGGCTGTCCGAGGCCTGGTGGGCCTCGCTGTGCTGCGCGTCCCTGGCCACCACCACCTTGCCCAGGAAGGCGGCGCTGGCGCGCGCCTGTAAAATGCTCTTGTAGCGCTGTTTGCTGCTGGCGGCCGGCGATTGATGTTCGACAATTGTCACGTTGGCCAGCGATTGCCCGGCCCGCGCCAGGCATAATCCGTCGAGAGTTGCTTGCGCATCCCGGCCCTGCAGCAAAATATGAATTTCATTGCGCGTGACCAGCCCGCCCGCGGTGAGCACGAAATTGCTGTAATGGCCGCCTTCGGCGACGCGCACATTGGCCGCCGCACTCAGCAGCGCTTCGCTGCCAATGGTCTGAATCTGGTGATGATTCAGACTGGCGCCCTCGCCAACCACCATGGTCGAAACAATATTGCTCCAGAAGGCGCTCCCATTTCCGCTTGTGTCCCGGCAGGTCTCGATCAGGTCCAGTGAAGCACCAGCTTCCAGCACCACTAGATTACGAATATGCGCCGCGGCGTTCTCGCCGGCGGAATTCAGATAGAGGATCTCCAGCGGCAATTCGGGCCGGGCCCCGGCGGGCAGAATAATGACAGAGCCGTCGGCCATCAGCGCCGTATTCAGGCGGCGGATGCCATCTTCACCTGTTTCGCCAACAAGATAAGGCTCAACCAGTTCAGGTTTTTCATCCAGCGCCCGGGCAAGGCTCATGAAGGTCAGGGATCCATCAAGTGGCCCCAGGTCCGAGAGAGTCTCGTCAAACCGCCCGTTGACCATCACAATGCGCGCGCCGTCCATATCCCGGCGCGGTAAATCCGCCCGCTCAATGCCGGTAATTTCGTTCGCCGATGTTGCGGCCAGGTATGGCCGTTTTTGCAGCGGTGTCAGGTTGGTGTAGCGCCAGGCTTCGTCGCGGCGCGTGGGAAAGCCAGAGGCGCGGAAGCCCGCCATGGCATCATGGCGCAAGCTCGTTGCCCAATCGGTGCCGCTGCCAGGCAGGCCTGCCGCCGCCGCATGAAAGGCGGTGTCGTAGGCGTCCAGAATTTGGTTTTTCTCGTTCATTCGTTCAAATCATTCTCGGGGCCGCCCGTCGGCTTCGCCTCAGGCGACTTCCGCATAACCTTTTTCTTCCAGCTCTTTCGCCAATTCCTTGTCGCCGGACCGCACGATGCGCCCGTCGATCATTACATGCACCTGGTCGGGAACCACGTAATCCAGAAGGCGCTGGTAATGGGTGATCAGCAGCACCGCCTTCTCTGGCCCGCGGAAGGCGTTGATGCCATCGGCGACAATCTTCAGGGCGTCGATATCGAGACCCGAATCGGTCTCATCCAGCACCGCCATGATCGGGTCCAGCACCGCCATCTGCAGCATCTCGTTACGCTTTTTTTCGCCGCCGGAAAAATCCTGGTTAACCGCCCGCTTCAGCATTTCGGGCGCCATTTTCAAGTCGGCGGCGGCGGCGCGCAGCATCTTGAGAAAGCTGGCCGCGTCCATTTCCTCTTCGCCGCGATATTTCTTCAGCGAATTCAGCGCCGTGCGCAGGAAATTCATATTGCTGACGCCGGGGATTTCAACCGGATATTGAAAACCCAGAAAAAGCCCCTCGCCGGCCCGCTCGTGGGGCGCCAGCGCCAACAGGTCCTTGCCGTTCAGGCTCACTTCGCCGGCGGTGATCTCGTATCCGGGCCGCCCGCACAGCACATTGGCCAGCGTCGACTTTCCGGCACCGTTGGGCCCCATGATGGCATGGGTCTCGCCGGCGCCGATTTCCAGATCGATGCCTTTAAGGATCTCCACGTCGCCAACTCTGGCGTGAAGCCCCTTAACCACCAGCATCGCTTTATTGTTTCCACTCATCAGGCTTCAAGCCTCCTTAGCCGACGCTTCCCTCGAGGCTGATGCCCAGAAGTTTCTGTGCCTCGACGGCGAATTCCATCGGCAATTGCTTCATCACTTCGCGGCAAAAGCCGTTGACGATCAGCGCAACAGCGTCTTCCTCGCTGAGGCCGCGCTGCAGGCAATAGAACAACTGGTCGTCGCTGATCCGGCTGGTCGTCGCCTCATGCTCGATCTGCGCGGTGGGGTTGGAGACCTCAATATACGGCACCGTGTTGGCGCTGCACTGGTCGCTCAGCAAAAGCGAATCGCACTGGGTGAAATTCCGCACATTGTCGGCGCCGGCCAAAACCCGCACCAGGCCCCGGTAGCTGTTGGAGCTGTGCCCGGTGGAGATGCCTTTGGATATGATGGTCGAGCGGCTGCCCTTGCCGATATGGATCATTTTCGTGCCGGTATCGGCCTGCTGAAAATTGTTGGTCACCGCCACCGAGTAAAATTCGCCGACCGAATTCTCGCCCTTGAGCACGCAGCTCGGATATTTCCAGGTGATCGCCGAGCCGGTCTCGACCTGGGTCCAGGAAATTTTTGAATTGCGCCCCTGACAGAGGCCGCGCTTGGTGACAAAATTATAAATGCCGCCCTTGCCGTTCTTGTCGCCGGGATACCAGTTCTGCACGGTCGAATATTTGATTTCGGCATCGTCCATGACGATCAGTTCGACCACTGCCGCATGGAGCTGGTTTTCATCGCGCATCGGCGCCGTGCAGCCCTCCAGGTAGCTCACGTATGAGCCCTCCTCGGCAATGATAAGCGTGCGCTCGAACTGCCCGGTATTCTGGGCGTTGATGCGAAAATAGGTGGACAGCTCCATGGGGCAGCGGACGCCCTTGGGAATATAGACGAAGGTGCCGTCGGAAAAGACCGCCGCGTTCAGCGTCGCGAAAAAATTGTCGCGCATCGGCACCACTGACCCGAGATATTTCCTCACCAGTTCCGGATGTGCCTGCACCGCCTCCGAGATGGGCATGAAAATGACCCCGGCGCTCTCCAGTTCCTTGCGAAAAGTGGTGGCCACCGAGACACTGTCGAAGACCGCATCCACGGCAATCTTGGGGGCCCCCTTGACGCCCGCCAGCACCTCCTGCTCGCGCAGGGGAATGCCCAGCTTCTCATAGGTTCTGAGGATTTCCGGGTCGATCTCGTCGAGGCTATCGGGCCCTTCCACGCTCTTGGGTGCGGCATAATAATAGATGCCCTGATAGTCGATTTCCGGATATTCGACCAGCGCCCAGGTTGGCTCTTCCTGCTCAAGCCAGATGCCATAGGCCTTCAGGCGCCAGTCGAGAAGCCATTTGGGATCATTCTTCTTGGCCGAAATAAAGCGGATAACCTCTTCGTTCAGCCCCAGGGGCGCGAACTCAGACTCCACATCGGTGGAAAAACCGAAGCGGTATTCCTCGGTCGCCTGTCTGACTTGTTCACGGGTTTCAACGCTTGCAGCCATTATCGGCCCACTCCAGAAAATTGATTAGGTCTGCGCGCCGGTCTCGCCGGCGCCAGCCACCCTACGACCGGCCTCCGCCAAGCTCAGCGGCTGTGCCGGCCAGACGTCGCAGACTCTGCGCGGTGATTGGCGGCGCCGCAATCTCAGCCAGGGAAACGCCGCTCAGGGCCCCTTTGACAGCCATGTTGATGACCTGCCAGTGGGGCTTCATCGTGCACAGGGTCTCCAGCGTGCAATCGCCCGGGGCGTCTTCAATACAATTGGTCAGCGCTATGGGGCCATCGACGGCCTCGACGATATCGGCCACCGAAATATCCTCTGCCGCGCGTCCCAGGTAAAAACCACCCTTCAGGCCTCTCTGCGAGCGCAATAGGCTGGCTCGCGACAGCGCGCCTAAAATCTTGCTCACCGTTGGTACCGGCACGCCGGTCATCTGGGCCAACCCTACGGCGCTGCTCAGTTCTCGTGGCTCCTGCGCCAAATGGCACATCAGGACCACTGCATAATCGGCAAGATTGGTCAATTTTATCATCGTCTTCCCATCGTCTTCGACACGGCCTCCCGGTAATTTTCCCGAGGCTCGAATCAGGCATTACAGCGGGATATATATTAAATCACACTTATTTAGTATCAATTTAAATGGGGGTGTTTAAAGGAATTGTCAAACGCCAAAAGAAAATTCGTCCACAGGGCGGTCGCGACTCCTGGTGGAATCCCTAAAACGCCCTGTCACTAATGTTTTTCGGAAGATTAGCCGGTCGAAAACCGTCCCGGGAAAACCCAGTTGCGATCAAGAAGCAGTACGAATTGCAGGGGTGATGCGGTTTCGCGGGCGTTAGCCGATTACCGGCTTCGGCTTGGCCCGCCGGTCACGGCGCGGCGCCTGAGCCTGATAGGCCATGGCGCAGTGTTTTTCACAATATGGCACGCCAGTTCCCGAGGGCGCGCCGCAGAAGTGAAAAACTTCCTCACCGGGGTGACCGATCGGCCATTTGCAGATGCGTTCGGTCAAGTCCAGCAGCGCGACATTGGTATCGCTGTCGGCCGGTATTTCTTTCGGCACAACTTTTTTCGGCTTGGCATTGTCGCTTTTCACCGGGGACGGGCGCGATTTCAGGCCCAGCCGATGGGCTTTGCCGATCACCGCATTGCGGGTGACCTCGCCCAGTTCGGTGGCAATCTGGCTGGCGCTCAGGCCCTTGTCCCACAGCTTCTGCAATGTCGCTATACGATCGTCTGACCAAGCCATGCCGCATTGTCCTTTCAGTGCCGGTTTGGAGGCGCCCTTTATATATGGCCAGGCGGTGAAAGAGCAAGCAGGGATGCAGGCGGGAGCGAATAAGGACGGCCTCAGGCGCACCCTCGACCGCACCCTCGACCGCATCGGGGACAGGCGCGGGTCGCAGCCCTGGCGCCTCTCGATCAGAGCAGTTTGCGACCAAATGGTTCTATTCGGCTGGAAAATGCTCTATCAGAACCCTCTGGCCTCACTGGCCGGACCCGCCGAACCTTTCAGGAGCCCACCCGGATGCAACATTCTTCCCCACCGGTCCTTAGCGAGCCCGGCGTCCGGCGTATCGGATTTATGAACCTCTACGGCCTGTGGACGCTGTACCTTAAAGAGGTGCGCCGCTTCAACAAGGTGTGGCTGCAAACAATTCTGGCGCCGGCGGTTACCACGCTTCTGTTTATGGCCATCTTCGCCCTGGCGCTGGGGGGCTCGGGGCGGGTGACGGCGGGCATCAATTTCGAGCGCTTCCTGGCCCCCGGCCTGATTATGATGGCGATTATCCAGAACGCTTTCCAGAACACGACCTCATCGATCCTGATCTCGAAAATCCAGGGCAATATCGTTGATGTGCTGATGCCGCCCCTGTCGCCGGGCGAACTGTTGATCGGCTTTGTGTTCGGCGGCATAACGCGCGGCCTTCTGGTGGGTGCCGCGGTCTGGCTGGCCTTCTTTCTGGCGCCGGGCGTTGAAGTCACCATCAGCCACGGCTGGACGGTGCTCTATTTTTCCCTCACCGCGGCTGCAATGCTCAGCCTGCTGGGGGTGTTGACCGGTATCTGGGCCGAGAAGTTCGATCACTCATCAGCCGTGACAAATTTTATTGTGGTGCCATTATCGCTGCTGTCGGGCACTTTCTATTCCATTGAACGTTTGCCCGAGGCCTGGCAGCAGGTCAGCCATTTCAACCCGTTCTTCTATTTGATAGACGGGTTCCGTTATGGGTTCATCGGGCGCATGGATGGCGACCTGGGCGCCGGCGTGGCGGTGACCCTGGGGATCAATATTGTTCTTTGGATTGTCTGTCACCAGCTACTCAAGCAGGGCTATCGCCTGAAGGCCTGATACGAGGAAATTCGAGATGAACGAGTCATCCGGCAAACCGGCGCCAAAGCCCAACCGCATGTCCGCGATCATGCCAACCTATAACCGTATGGATGTTGCCTTCGAGCGCGGCGAGGGTGTTTACCTGTTCGACGACCAGGGCAAGCGCCATCTCGATTTTCTCGCCGGCATCGCGGTCAATGCGCTGGGCCATTGCCACCCTCATCTGGTTAAGACCCTGCAGAAACAGGCCGAGACCCTGTGGCACACCTCCAACATCTACCGCATTCCGCATCAGGAAAGGCTCGCCGAGCGGCTGGTCGAGGCCAGTTTCGCCGACAGCATCTTCTTCACCAACTCCGGCGTCGAGGCGGTCGAATGCGCCATGAAGCTGGCGCGGAAATTCCACTATGACGCGGGCAACGAGGGCCGTTACCGCATCATCACCTTCTCCAACGCTTTTCACGGGCGCAGCCTTGCGACCATCGCCGCCGCGGGAAAGGAAAAGCTGACCAGGGGCTTTGGTCCCATGCCCGAGGGCTTCGATATTGTTCCCTTCGCCGACATCCGGGCGGTCAGGAAGGCCATCACCGCCGAGACCGCCGCCATCATGCTGGAGCCGGTTCAGGGCGAAGGCGGCGTATACCCCTTCCCCGCTGAAAAGCTGCAGGAGCTGCGCCGCATCGCCGACGAGGAAGGGCTCTTGCTGATTCTTGACGAAATCCAGTGCGGCATGGCGCGCTCGGGCAAGCTGTTCGCCTTTGAATGGGCCGGCATTACCCCCGACATCGTTGCCGCCGCCAAGGGCATTGGCGGGGGCTTTCCGCTCGGCGCCTGCATGGCCCGCGCCGGCGTTGCCGAGAGCTTGAGCGTCGGCAGCCACGGCACCACTTTCGGCGGTAACCCGCTGGCCATGGCGGTGGGCAATGCGGTGCTGGACGAGATTCTCAAGCCCGGTTTTATGGCGCATGTGACCGACATGTCGGCGTTGCTTTTTACCGGCCTCAACGAATTGAAGGCGCACTACCCGGGCCTCATCAGGGGCGTGCGCGGCCTTGGCCTGATGATCGGCATCGAGTTTACCATTCCCGTGCGTCCGATCATCCTGGACCTGCTGGGCGAGGGCTTTCTTGCCGGCGCCGCCGGCGAGAATGTGCTGCGCCTGCTCCCCCCCCTGATCATCGAGCCGGAGCATGTCGATGATGCGCTGGCCGCCCTCGATGCCGCTATTCAGCGCGCGGCGGAGAGCTAGGCGGGTTATGGCCGCCGACAAGGACAAGGCAGACCCGATAATTCTCGGCGATCCGCCGGACAGCAGCGATAACCAGGTACTGCCCTTTGCCATCGAGGGGATGGAGGTGCGTGGCCGCGCCGTCCGCCTGGGCACGGTCGCCGGCCAGATTCTTGCCGCCCACGCATATCCGCTTCCCGTGGCGCGCCTCCTGGGCCAGGTCGCGGCGCTGACCGCGCTCCTCGGCAGCATCATGAAAATCGAGGGAACCTTCACCGTGCAGGCCAGGGCCAAGGGTGCGGTGTCGCTGCTGGTTGCTGATTTTCGCTCGCCCGACGAGCTCAGGGCCTACGCCGAGTTTGACGAAGAAAAGGTTGCGGCCCTGCCGGATGCGGCGCCGATTCGCGATCTTGTGGGTGACGGCCACCTGGCGATCACCATTGATCCCGCCGACCCCGGCATGGAGCGTTACCAGGGCATCGTCGATCTGGCTGGAGACAGCCTGGCCGACTGCGCCGCCGCCTATTTCACATCGTCGGAGCAGACGCCCAGCGAAGTTCGCCTGGCCAGCGGTCGTGATCCGGTCAGTGGAAACTGGCGTGCGGGCGGCATCATGATCCAGTATCTGGGGCGCCAGGAGCAGGGCGGGGCGCGGATCAGCGATGAGGAAAAAGAAGAATCATGGTCTCGTGCGTCGATCCTGCTGGACAGCATAAAAGACGAAGAATTGCTGGACCCGGCGTTGACCCTGCCCCAGCTTCTCTACCGTCTTTACCACGAAGACGGCGTGCGGGTTTTCGGCGCGGTGAAATTAAAGCGCGGCTGCCGATGCTCGGACGGAAAAATCGAAGCCATGCTCGAAGCCTTCTCGACGAAGGACCGCGAAGACATGACCGACGACGGCGTGATTACCGTCACCTGCGCTTTCTGTAACAGGGATTTTACCGTCGCCGCCGCCTAGGGCTGCTCACGAAGAGCAGACCGCATCCACAAAACGCCCCATGAATTCATCGCAGGCCTTGATCTGGTCGAGCGCGATCCATTCGTCGGCCTTGTGCGCCTGCTCAATATTGCCCGGCCCGCAGACAATGGCGGGAATCTCCGCCTCCTGCTGAAATTGCCCCGCCTCGGTGGCGTAAGAGACAGTGCCGGTCTGGTTCTGGCGCGCCAGCTTCATCACGAATGTCTCGGCGTCGCTGGCGTCTTCGGCCAGAAGGGCCGGAGCATTGGACATCTCGATGATTTCAATGTCCGCCTGATCGGCGGTTTCACGCAGGCGCGGCAGCACAACATTCATCGCATGATCGGCGAAACGCGCGGTTATGCCATCGGAATCAAAACCCGGCACGGGCCGGAACTCCCAGGTGAATTCGGCGGCGTCGGGAATAATATTTGTTGCCGATCCGCCGCTGATCTCACCCACATTAAACGTCGTGTAGGGCGGGAAGAAACGGTGGTCCCCCGGGCCATTGTCGCGGGTTTCCCCGGCAAGACGGCCAAGAAAACCGATCAGCTCGGCGGCGGCGAATATCGCGTTGGCGCCCAGATGCGGGGCGCTGGAATGCCCGGCCAGGCCGGTGATGCGCACCCGGTATGAGCGGATGCCCTTATGGGCGTTAATCACCCGCATCTCGGTGGGCTCGCCGACAATGCACAGCCGCGGGCGTGGTTTCATGCCCGCCAGATGCCGGACCATGGGCAGGACGCCCCGGCAGCCCAGCTCTTCGTCGTAGGAAAGCGCGATGTACACGGGCTGGGTCAGGCCGCGGCTTTGCATTTCCGGCACCCTTGCCAGAACCGCCGCGATAAAGCTTTTCATGTCGGCGGCGCCGCGCCCATACAGCCGGTCGTTGGCGATCCAGGGTTTGAAGGGGTCCTGGCTCCAGTCCTGCCCGTCGACCGGCACCACATCGGTGTGGCCGGAAAGGATGATCCCGGGAACATCCTCCGGCCCCAGCACCGCCAGCAGGTTTGCCTTGGTGCCTTCCTCGTTTTCGAACAGGCGGCAGGAGACACCGTGGCCCTCCAGGTAATCCTCCACGAAGGAGATCAGATGCAGGTTGGAATCGCGGCTGACCGTGGGCATCGCCACAAGCCGCTCGGCCAGTTCCAGTGTGCTGTATGTCTTGCCCGCCATGGCCGGAGAATAGGGTGGCGCTGGCGGCGAATCCAGCATGAATCCAATGAAAAACAGGTCACTGACCAGCAGCAGCACATCCTGAGCTTTGATCGATTGCCATCTTGGCGATCATGGGCATAATGGCTGCGCCATGACGGCAGCGTTTTTCGCCGCCGATGGTAATGCAGGAACCGCGTTTGGTGTCAGATCAATATCAACGGCAGGACGAACAGGGTGGGGCCGGTGGCCCCAATGCCGTCAGTGTCCCCAGCGCCCTGATTGGAATAGTCCGTCGCGTCGAAGCCTTTATCAAGACTGGCAGCCACCTCTCAGGCCGCTCAAAATCTATCTTCCTGCTGGTAATAGTGGCGTTGCTCCTAGGTGGCATCGTTCTCGCCTTCAGCGTCCAGCCGGATATCCTGCAACGCGTGAAATGGACCCCGGCGCTGGTCTTGTTATTGGTGGGAATCCCGGTGACCATCCTGATCAACAGTCTTGAGTTTCAGGCGACCGCGCGGCTGCTGGACCGCCGGATCACTTTTCGGGCGGCGCTTGAGGTCACCACGGTTGGTTCGGTGGCCAACCTGTTGCCGGTGCCCGGTGGTGCCATAACCCGGATTGCCGGTCTGAAGCTGGCGGGATCGACATTGCGCGAAGGAACAATGGTAATTTTCCTCATGAGCCTGGCCTGGATCG
The DNA here is from genome assembly GCA_022574255.1 of Pseudomonadota bacterium. Classification (GTDB taxonomy): domain Bacteria; phylum Pseudomonadota; class Alphaproteobacteria; order Sphingomonadales; family SMXR01; genus JACZSK01. Next base: position 33,497 of record JACZSK010000006.1, on the reverse strand, counting down.
GCGTCGCGTTCATGGTGGGCTCTCTGCCGCTTATACTGATGGGCGATCGGCTGGCGGGCTGGCTGTTACTGGCTGTTGGCACCGCGCTCACCGGCATCAGCATTGTTGCCAGCCTGAAGATCAGCGCCAGCAGGAAGCGGACCTTTGTGGCATTCGCGCTGAAGGTCGTGCTTGTCGTGTGGGACGGCATGCGCATGTATCTGGCGCTGTTGGCCGTAGATGCCGGGATCGGCCTGGCCGGGGCGTATATATTTGTTCTGGCCAGCGTGGCGGGCTCCACGGTCACCATTATTCCGGCCGGCTTCGGTATCCGCGAGGGCACATCAGCGCTTTTGGCGTTGGTTGTCGGTGTGCCTGCCGCGCTCGGATTTTTGGCGGCGTCCCTCCTGCGACTGACCGAACTGATTGTGCTGCTGCCGGTCGGCCTGTGGCTGGCTTACCGGCGCAACGCCGAGAAAATTACTATGGACACGAAAAAAGCGACGGAGAGCAACTCGCCATGAGGTCGCTGCTGCGAGACTGGCTGGCCCATGTTTCTTGGTTGCGACGGCTTTTGACGCCTCTCTATGTAGCCGTGTCCAGGCTCTTTTCGCCTGCGTCCGGCGATTATTGGGAACAGCGCTATGCCAGGGGTGGCACGTCAGGCACCGGTTCGGTTGGCAGACTGGCTGCGTTCAAGGCGCAGGTGCTGAACAGCTTTGTCGCGGAGAACGACGTGAAGAGTGTCGTCGAGTTCGGCTGTGGTGACGGCGATCAGCTGGATCTCTGCGATTTCCCCGATTACACCGGTGTAGATGTATCCGAGACCATCCTGACGACTTGTCGCGAACGCTTCACCGAAGATTCCAGCAAACAATTTCATCACCTGTCCAAGGCCGAAGCTTTCGCCGGTCCTTACGATCTGGCGTTGTCGCTGGATGTGCTCTACCATCTGATCGAGGATGAAGTTTTCGAGGAATACATGCAGCGTCTTTTTGCTGCGGCTTCGCGCTACGTCATCATATATTCTTCAAATAGCGCAGACTCTGGCGGGAAAACAGCGCCGCATGTGCGACATCGCAATTTCACCAACTGGATAAAAGAAAATGCCACAGAATGGCAGCTCGCGCGGAAAATAGAGAATCCCTATCCTTGGGATCCCGCCGATCCTGATCCCACTTCAACCGCAGATTTCTACCTGTTTAGCCGGTGTCATGGCTGAGAAATCATGATTTTTTGCGAACTTCCGCGAACAGATCCGAAAAGGCCTTTGCCGCCCGCCCACGGGTGAAATGGGCCTCGGCGCGCTCGCGGGCGGCGCCGCCCATCTGCGCGCTGCGGTCGGGGTTTTCGAGCAAATACACCACCGCGGCCGCAAGGTCCCCGTATGCTCCCTCGCCGACCAGGAACCCGGTTTCGCCGTCCACCACCACATCCCCGATGCCACCGGAATGGGTGGAGACGGTGGGCAGTCCGGCCAGTGCGGCCTCTACGAATACCAGACCGAATGCCTCGACCGCGCCGCCGACCACCCTGGTCGGCGCCGCCACGAAAATATCCGCCGCATGATAAATATCGGCCAGTTCGTCGCGCGGCAGCCAGCCGAGAAAGACCACTTGCCGCTCGACGTTCAGGACCAGGGTCCTGGCCTCCAGCGCGGCTTTTTCCGGTCCATCGCCGGCAATCAGAAGGCGCATATCGGGGTGCGTCCTGGCAATTACCGAGACCGCCGCCAACAGGTCGCTGCAGCCCTTCTCGGGGATCAACCGACCGACGAACAACAGCAAAGGGCCCCCGGCGGGCGTGTAGCGATCACGCAACTCCACCAGTCTGGCGGGTCTGGGCACCGGTGTCTGGCTGGCGCCCAGGGGAATACGCAGGATTGGAAGGCGATCGCGGGTCAGCGACCACACCGCGGCTTCGGTGACATTGCTGTTCACCGTTACCACCCGTGCCCGGGCCAGCGCCATGCGTTTGGCTGCGGCGAAAATCCCCGACTGCAACCCCAGCACGTCGCCGCCGTGGGCGGTCGCGACATGGGGTATACCGGTCAGGCCCGCGACGATGCCCGCTGTCAGGCCCTGCGGCAGCAGCCAGTGGCTGTTGATCACGTCGATTTCGCGCCGCCGCACCAGGCGATAGAGCGCGATCATCTGGGCGATCAGAAAGAACGGCAACTTGAGGATATTCCAGGGCCGGCGGCGCAGGGCATGGATGGCGCCGCCTTCGCCGTAAGCCAGCGTTTCAAGCGCTTCGGGCCAGAGATAGCGGAAACGGATAACCGACACGCCGCGCATCTCTTCTTTGCGGGCGGCGCCTTTGCAATGGGGCGCCAACACGTCCACCCGCCAGCCTTCCGCCATCAGATCGACGGCCAGATCCAGCACAAAGCCGGAAACCTCGTCATCCGGCCAGCGCGGAAAGGAGGACGTGACCAGACAGACATTGCCCTTCTTTTGGCTCTTGGCCTTTTTTTTCCGCGATCCTGTCATTGTGCGTCTCCGGCAGATTTTCGGCAGAAAAAAATGTAATCCTGAAGAAATTTTCCGGACATCGCCGGCTTCAAGAGGCAAGTGGAGTGGTCAGCAGTGTATCAAGAATGATTTTTGACGGCTCGGCGTTCAGGGTCTTCAAGCCGCACCGGTAACGGTCCAGATCGCCCAGAAACCCGTCGATCAGATCGGCATTAAATCCGGCCAGACAGACATTCGATCCCACGCCCTCCATGCGCTCGGTCTCGCTACGCATGATCAGGCAGGGCGTGTTCAGATAGTGCGATTCCTCTTGTATGCTGCCGCCGTCGGTAATCGCGAATTCGGCGCCATCAAGTATTTTCAGAAAGTCAGCATGCGATTGCAGCGGCAGAATTTCCAGGCCCTCAATTGCCTCAAGGCGGGCCAGCAGCCCATTCCTCTCCAGCACGCGCCGCGTCGGCCCATGCATGACGAACAGGATGCGCCGCGACGCCGAAATGCGCTCCAGAAGATCGATGACAAACAAAAGGCGGGCCTTACGGAATATTGTCTCGAGCCTGTGGATGGTGATCACGCAATAGGGCCTCGCTTGGCCCGGGCTTTTCTCTTCAGACCGGCCCAGGGCATAGGCCACGGCCTCAACATTGGTGTTCTGTCCGAGATCAATAGCCTGGCCCCGCGCCCGGCCCTTCGCCTTCATGGCCATGAGGTTTTTGTGGGCCCACGCAGAGGGGGCAAACAGAAGGTCCGAGTAGCGCATGCAAATGATGCGGATCAATTCTTCGGGAAAGGGTCGGAACAGATTGAAAGAGCGCAGGCCGGCCTCGATATGCACGACCTTTTTTCCAGCGCGCTTGGCCATGAACAGCGAGAGAAGCGTGGTTGAAGTGTCGCCGTGAACAACGCAATAGCCCGGTGACGGAGAAAAAAACCGAGCGGCCATCTGCCGCGGCCTGAACAGGGCGAGGGCAAAATACCTGATCAGCCAAGCGATGCCGCTGGCCAGCGTCTCGATGGACTCACCGCTGCCCAGAAGTACATCCGGTTCCTTTACCCCGAGTTCTTTTCGCAGGCCGATGGTGAGATCGGCATGCTGCCCGGAGTCTATCAGGCGGTAGGGAACACCGCGCGCCTGCATCAACCGCATCAGCGGCGCTGTCTTGATATATTGCGCCTTGGTGCCGATAAAAACGTCAATCGCCGGCCCCCTGTATCCGGCATCGCCCGCCTCTGGGTCGGCCCGTTGCTGTGTTGAATCGGTCATGTTCTCAACTCATATCCTCACAGCCCCGTATAGATAGGCTGCGTGCTGGGCGCTGATTTTGGCCTCTCGGGGTTGTCGCCGTAAACCAGCAACGCCTGCCCAAGCCCCGGGCTTGCCTCGATCAAATGTTTCCCCCGGGCCAGATCAATGACCATGCCCGGCTCGACCAGGGCGCCATCAATGGTCGCCCCGCCGGCTGCCTCCCCCGAAGTCTCCAGCGTATAGGGACCGGGGATCAAAATCTCGAATGATCGGGACGCGCTGCCGGCAAAATCAAACCTTTTTCCCGCCAGATAGATAATTCCCCAGAAGTGAATGAAATTTTCCTCCAGGGTCGCGAAATCCTCACCCAGCAACAGGCGGCGTTCATCCAACACATCTCTACCGCCATCGTTCTCCAGGTCCAGCAATATCGTATTTGCCAGCAGGAACACGGGGGCCTCCTGGCGCAGAAGCGCCTTCATCACCGGCTGGCCCACATCGCGGTAATTTTCGACGCCCCAGCTGCTCATGAAAAACCCGGCCTTGGGGAAACTGGAGATCATGGCATTGCGGTCGATATAGGGAACGGGTTCAGGGAACAGCGCATGCACCAGTTGAATGGTTTCAATCTGCGCCACGCGCTGGTCCCCCAGGCGGCTGCTGTAACGCCCGGCGTTCAGCAGCAGGGCGATGAGCAAAGGCGCCAGAATCAGTAGTTTTGCGCTGCCGCCTCCCGACCGTTCAGCCCGTTCGCGGTAGGCCTCGACGAAATAGCCGGTGGCGATGGCGGCGGGCGGAATGATCATGACGTAAAAGTAGGCGAAGGCGTTGCGATAGATAAGCGGTGTGAAAAGCGGCAGCGCCAGTGCCAGAACCACCGCTGCCCGGCCCCATTCGCCCGGCCGCCGGCCCCGGCGGCGCAGCGCAAGCAGTGCCATGAGCACGCCCGCGAGCACCACCAGCCATTGCGCCGGATTCTCTATCAGGGAATTCAACAGCGTCGGCAGGCGCGGCACCAGGACACCGGCGCCAAGCATCTTGCCACCGGAAGCGGCGAGCATTTCGCCGGCTTCCGCGGCGCCACCCAGGATGCCAGGCCCCATCAGCAACAGATGCAGCAGGAAAAGCCCGCCAAAAACGACACCGGCGGTTAGGGAGGAAACAACAGCGCGCGTGATGAAGGCGCGTGACCATTTTTCCTGCGCAGCCGCGTGCAGGGCGAAAGCCAGGATGGCGGGCAGGAAAAAAACCGTCTTGACGGTCACCAGCATGGCCAGCGCCGTTGATATCCCTGCCGCCAGCCACCAGCGCAGGTCTTTTTTCAGCAGGGCAAACAGCGTGAACAGAACCAAAACCAGGGTCAGCGTATCGAAACGAAAGCTGGGCCCGTGGTTGATTATGTTGGTCACGCTCAGGCTGAGGGCGACGGCAAACAATGCCGCCGTGCGCGAGAAGAAGCTCTCCGAGATGCGGTAAAGGAAATACATCGCCAGCCCGAGCAGCAGGACAAACAGCCCCCGGGCCACCATGATCTGGGAAATCTCATTGCCGCCAAGGCCGGGCAGCCAGGCGAAAAGCCGCACATAAAAAGTCTGCAGGATCTGGATGGCCTCGCCGCGGGCAACCGAGTAGATGTGCGAGAGGAAGAAAAACTCATCCCAGTTAATGTTCGCGATGCTGGCGTACCAGGCGGTGAAGGCGAAAAGAAAGCCGGCGATGGCGAGCAACATCTTGTCCAGTGGCGTCAGGGGGGGCGTCAGTGGCGTCAGGGGGGGCGTCCGGCCGGTTGCCGCCGCTGCCGCCCCGGCCCCGGAGCCAGGGGCTTCACTCATGCCGATTCCCGCAGTTTCACATCCCTGGGCGCCCGGGCCTTGCTGTGGTCATCGGTTTTGCCATTCTCAAGCTGCCTTACGCGCAACAGGGTGCGCTCCACCAGTTGGCGGTTATAGCTGATCAGGTCGGCGATGATGCCGAACATCAACGTCAGGAAACCAAGGATGACCAGCACCGCGCCGAACACCAGCGACGGCAGATGGCCGCTGACCACGCCGATGAAAAAATGATAGGTCAGGCGAATGAAGGGCAGGGCGCCGATGGAGAGTAATATGATGCCGATGGTGGCAAAAACCTTGAGCGGATAATACATGGTGTAGATGCGCAGGATGGTCTGCACCGAGTTGCGGATAAAATGTCCGATCGATTTAGCCAGCCGGCTGTCGCGGCTCGGCGGGTTCGAGCGGATCGGCACCGACACCACCTTCAGCTTCAGCCGCCCGCATTGAATGAGCATTTCAATGGTATAGCTGAAGTCTGAAACGATATTCAGTTGCTGGGCGGCGTTGCGCGAAATGGCGCGAAATCCGCAGACCGCGTCGGCCACGTCGGTTCCCGAAAAGCGCCGCACCACATAGCTGCCAAAGCGCTCCAGCTGTGACTTCAGCCAGGAATAATGGGCGCTGCTCATGATCTGCCGGTCACCCACCGCGACGTCCGCCTCGCCCGCCAGAACGGGCGCCACCAGCGCCGGAATATCGGCGCCGTCATGCTGGGTGTCGGCATCCAGATTGACGATGATATCGGCGCCCCGCGCCAGCGCCGCATCAATGCCGGCGGCAAAGGTTCTGGCCAGACCCAGGTTGTGGGTGTTGCGAATGATATGGTCGACATTGTTAGCCCGGGCAACTTCCACCGTGCGGTCGGTCGAGCCATCGTCGATGATCAGGGTCTCGATCACGTCGATGCCGTCCATCGAAGTGGGCAGCGTCGCCAGCGTCGCGGCCAGCGCGCCCTCTTCGTTGTAACAGGGCATCTGGATTATCAGCTTCATCGGATGGTTCTCGCCTGTTCGCCTGATAAACAAGAATATCCGTGGATAACCATAATATTGCGTAAAAACAACCGGGGGAAGCCATGCTTCGCTGTTGATTGTCGGCGCTTGCGCGCGAATCAAGCCTGCGGGATTGCAAAAAAGCGTCTGTTTTGGGCGGGAAGCGGACATTGCGAGGCGATTATTGAACCTGCAGTTTGCGCAATGGCGTTCGGGTGACACTGTCGTCTAATGGCCGCGCGCGTATATTTTAGTTGCAGGGGTTGCCCGTCTGTCCTATATATCAATATGATATATATACGTTTGATATAATACCAATAAAAAAGCGACAGGAAGAAATTGCCATGACAGACCTTGTTATCGATTTATCCCACCGTGATTCTGTAAGGGTTGCGGACAAGGCCTTGAAAACAGCAGCCCGACTTTGGTTCCTGGTGGCCGTCATCGGTCAGTGGATTTTCGTCTATTATGTCATGTTTTTCTATGGCGCAGCGGCCGCGCAAGGGGATTCGGAGGCCTTGAGGCAAATCCCCGGCGATTCCGCAGGCAATTTCGCCATGGCCATGCATCTTATCTTGGCCGTAATCATAATGGTTGGCGGACCGCTTCAGCTTGTTCTTGGCGCCATTATAAGCGGTGACGGACCGCGTCAGCTAACTCCGCAAATCCAGACCCGCGTCCGGTCCGTTCATTACTGGAATGGGCGTATATACTTGCTGACCGCTGTTGCGACCAGCATTGCCGGTCTCTATATGATCTGGACCCGTGGAACCGTCGGCGGCGCTGTTGGAGAGATCGGTATAAGCCTTGACGCCGTCCTGATTATTATCTGCGCCGCCATGGTCTTGCGTTATGCGCTTGCCCGCGAAATTGTCACGCATCGCCGCTGGGCCCTTCGCCTGTTTATGGTGGTGAGTGCCGTTTGGTTCTTCCGCGTAGGATTGTGGCTATGGGTTTTCCTCACCGGCGGCATCGGTGTCGATTTTAAGACGTTTACGGGCCCGTTCCTCACTTTCTTGTTTTTTGCCCAATACCTTCTGCCCCTTGCCGTTCTTGAGCTTTATATACGCACGCAGGATCGGGCCGGCGCGTTTGGCAAGTTCGCTATGGCGGCCGGCCTTTTTGTCCTGACCGCCTTCATGGGCGTTGGAATTTTCGCTGCCGCCACGATGTCGTGGCTGCCTCGTCTATAGAGTGCGGAAAGCACCAGGCTGAGCTCAGTGACAGAGCAAAGGCGGAGATATTGAGGATACGGGACCATCATTGTCTATGCGAAAGAGTCGGCTTTGGGCGGGAAGCAGACATTGGGATCAGCGCGCAACACCCGCTTCGCGGACAGGGCCGGACGCTTCTTGCCGTCTTGCCGGAACAGGTCCCGCAGTGATAGTAAGAGCCGCACGCGGGCGTAGCTCAATGGTAGAGCTTCTGCTTCCCAAGCAGATGACGAGGGTTCGATTCCCTTCGCCCGCTCCAGCCCTAACTCCAGCCCCAAACCTGAACCAGACCCCAACCCTGATCCAGTCCCAACCCTGATCCAGTCCCAACCCTGATCCAGCCCCAACCCGGGCCGGCCGGCTAACGGATATAGCCCATGGCCTCCAGCTTGAGGATAATCTGGTGCGCCGCCAGGTCCGGCGTCAGATCCTCGGTATGGATGACAATCTCGGCATTCTCGGGTGCCTCGTAAGGGTCGCTGATGCCGGTGAAATTGGCGATCTTGCCGGCCCGCGCCGCGGCATAAAGCCCCTTGCGGTCCCGGGCCTCGCAGGTCTCCAGTGTGGTCGCCACATGAACCTCGAGAAAACCGCCAACTGCCTCAATGGCCTCGCGCACGCGCCGCCGGGTATCGGTATAAGGGGCGATGGGGGCGCAGATGGCGATGCCGCGATGGCGGGTTATTTCGCCGGCCACGAAACCCAGCCGCATGATGTTGAGATCGCGGTGCTCCTTTGAAAAGGTCAGCTCGCTCGAGAGTTTATGGCGCACGATATCGCCGTCCAGCAGGGTCACATTCCTGCCGCCCAGCTCCAGGAGCTTGACCATCAGGGCATTGGCGATGGTCGATTTGCCGGAGCCGGATAGCCCGGTGAAGAAAACGGTAAAGCCGCTCTGGTGGCGCGGCGGGTGGGTCTTGCGCAGTTCTTCAATGACCGCAGGAAAGGAAAACCAGTCGGGGATCGGCAGGTCTTCCTCCAGCCGGCGCTGCAATTCTTCGGCGGAAATCCGCAGGGTTTTTTCCTTGTCGCCAACCTCGTCGATGGGGGCATATTGCGCCCGGTCTTCCACATAGACGGTCTGCTGAAAGGGCACCATCGAGATATCCAGCTCGTCTTCATGTGCGCGGAAAAGCTCCTGCGCCTCGTAGGGGCCGTAAAATTCCTTGCCCTCAGCGTCTGGCGGCGGCGAGGCATGATTGGGGCCAACGATCAAATGTGTGCAGCCATAGTTCTTGCGGATGATGGCGTGCCACAGCGCCTCGCGCGGCCCGGCCAGCCGCATCGCCAGGGGCAACAGGCTCAGCACCGTCGTCTGCTCCGGGTAATGCTCCAGGATATGCTCGTAACAGCGTACGCGGGTGAAATGATCAACGTCGCCGGGCGCGGTCAGGCCGACCACCGGATGGATCAGCAAATTGGCCTCGGTCTCCTGCGCCGCTCTCTGGGTCAGTTCCATATGGGCGCGGTGCATGGGCTTGCGGGCCTGGAAGGCGACCACCCGCCGCCAGCCCATTTTCTCGAACTTGTCGCGCAATTCCCGGGGGCCAAGGCGCAAATGCTTGAAATCATAATGGTTGGGATGCTCAACGCCGGAAAGCCGGCCGCCCAGGTAAACCGGCCCCGACCGGTTCTTGAGAAAATTGACGCCGGGGTGGGCGATGTCGTCGGTGCCGTAAACAGCGCCGGCCTCGTCCTGCCAGTCCGGTGACCAGATATCCGAGATCTCCATGACCGCCACGAGAACGCCCTCGCCGTCGCGCAGCGCGATGACGCTGCCTTTTTTCAGCGTTTCGGCGAAATCCCCGGCCACATCCAGGTTGACCGGGATCGGCCACAAGGTTCCGTCCGCAAGACGCATGTCTTTCAAAACGGAAGCGTAATCAGCCTTGCCCAAAAACCCCTCAAGGGGCGAAAAAGCGCCGTTCAGTATCAGCTCGACGTCGCACAATTGGCGCGTGGTCAGCGACAGCGTCGGATAGTCCAGCGCTCTTTTCTTTTCCGCCTCCAGTTGATCGGCGGGCAGATAGAGATTTTTAAGCGGGCCTCCGTGAGGTTGTTTGTTGACGCCCATGGTGTGGCTGATCCTTATGTTTGGCAGTACCTTACGGCAACGGGCCAGTATCTTACGGCAACGGGACTGGCGCTATATACCCCCCGGTTCCGGCTGATTCAACCCTATTCCCGGCGGGTAAAGCAAACCTGGTATACGTCGATGCTGCCGCCGCGAAAACCGCCTTCACAGTAAGACAGGTAATAGGTCCATATGCGCCGGAAGGTCTCGTCAAAATCATCGCCAAGTGCATTGCTCTTGCAGGCGACGTCAAACCGTTCTCTCCACAGGCCCAGCGTGCGCACATACTGGGGGCCAAATGAATTGGCCTCCAGCCAAACCAGCCCGGCCCTCTCTACCTCGCGCTTCAGCGCATCCAGGGAAGGCAGCATGCCGCCGGGAAATATGTAGGCCTGTATAAAATCGACCCCCTTGCGGTACTCCTCGAACACATGGCTGTCGATGGTGATGACCTGCAGCGCGGCCCGGCCACCGGGTTTCAGCGCGGCGTAAATTTTTGCGAAGTAAGACTCCCAGTATTTCTCCCCCACCGCCTCGAACATCTCTATGGACACCACATGATCGAAGGTCTCGTCCACCTCGCGGTAGTCGCGGTAGCGTATGGAGACCTGGTTCTCGAGGCCCGCCCGGGCGATTCTTTTGCGGGCAAAGGCAACCTGCTCATGGGAGAGGGTAATGCCCACCACTCGGGCGCCGCGTTCTTTGGCCGCGTATTCGGCAAATCCGCCCCAGCCACAGCCTATCTCGAGAATACGTTCGCCGGGTCTGACCTCCAGCAGATCCAGCAGCCGCCGGTATTTCTCTTTCTGCGCCTCTTCCAGAGACCGATTATCGCCGGTGAAAATCGCCGAAGAGTAGGTCATGCCGGGGTCCAGCCACTGCCCATAAAAGGCGTTTCCCAGATCATAATGAAAGGTGATGTTTTTGCGCGAGCCGCGTGGGCTGTTGGCCCGCCGCAAATGCCGCCAGCGCTGCAGGGCGCGTATCCAGCCCATTCCCTTCAGGGTGGTCCGCAGTGAGCCGGTGTTGGCGGCGCCCAGCTCAACCACCGAGACCAGGTCGGGCGTGGTCCAGTCCTTTTCGATATAGCCGCGCGCCATTCCCAGGGTGCCGCCCAGGGCAAAGCGCCAGATCGCCCGCCAGCGATGCACGAAGACCCGGGCCACCGGGCCATCTTCGCGGCCCTCGAAGATGCCCGTGAAGCCCCCGGGAAAGGTCATCTCCACCCGGCCCCGGGTAATATTGTTTTTGAAAATGGCGGCAATGCGTTTTGACCCGGCCGCATTCAACCGCCGGCGCAGCCAGCCACCGCCAAAAATGCGCCTGCCCGCCCGGCGTATTTTTGCCACCCTTCTGGGGAATGTGTCCATGCTTCGTTCGCCCTCAACTGATCCGCGCCCCGGATTCTAGAATATTTTTCCCCCAGGCAAAAGCCCGTCACTTGACGGCGGTGCGCTGCCTGTGCAGTGATTTCCCCCATACGAGCGGTGCGCAAATTCGCGGGCCGCCCGATGGGATGGAATTACAGCATGCCCCGCGTCGCTTATGTCAACGGCCGCTATGTCCCGCACCGCGATGCGGCGGTGCATGTGGAAGATCGTGGCCACCAGTTTGCCGACGCCGCTTATGAAATGCTGATGGTGATTGACGGCGGGTTGCTTGACTTCGCGCCGCATATGGAGCGCCTGCATCGCTCGCTCGGCGCCCTGTCGATCGCGCCGCCCATGTCGGACAGCGCGGTGCGTGTGGTCATCCATGAATTGCTGCGCCGCAACCGGCTGAAGAACGCCAGTATATATATCCAGGTCTCGCGCGGCGTGGCGCCCCGGGACCATGCCTTTCCCCAGACCCGCACGCCGCCGGGGCTGGTTATGGTGGCGCGGCGGATGGACTATGCCCTCATCGCCCGGCGCCAAAGCCAGGGTGTGAGCGTCATCACCCTTGCTGAGACCCGCTGGGCGCGGCCCGATATCAAGAGCACATCCTTGCTGGCAAATGTGTTGGCCAAACAGGAGGCCCGCGACGCCGGCGCTTACGAGGCCCTGTTTGTTGACGCGGATGGCATGATTACCGAGGGCACGGCCTCCAATATCTGGATGGTCGCGGCGGACGGAACGCTGGTCACGCGTGCGCTCGACCAGTCGATATTGGCCGGAATTACCCGCCAGGCGGTGCTGTCGGTCACCGCCGCGCGCCAGATGGCCCTCGAGGAACGGCCTTTTTCGCGAGCGGAACTGAAAGATGCGGCGGAGGTCTTTTTGACCAGCAGCACGAATTTTGTCATGCCGGTGACTGAAGTTGATGGCCAGAAGATCGGCGCGGGCAAAAACATTGGAAAGCCCGGACCGGTCACCAACAGTGTGATTGAAGCGCATCGGGAACATGTGCAAAAGGAAACGACCTGACGCTCACTCGCTGTCTTCTTCGGACTCCCGGTCTTCCTGGTCTGGTTCGGGGGGGACCAGAACGGTCATATTGCGCCCGCCCAGGTCCATCTGAAAGCCCTCACCATCCCGCCAGTTGAACCGCCAGCGCGCCCCGTCAACGCTCTCCGGGCGTCCAAACCGCCGCACCCGGGGCACCCGGCGAAGGTCGATCATATTGCGCCGGGTCTCGGCTTTCATCTCGCGCATGGCGTCAACCAGCGCCTGTTGCATCTGGCGCTGAATCTGGGCGTTCAGCCCGCGCAATTGCCGCTGGGCTTGCGCGACCGCTCGCAGGTCCAGCTTTTCTTCCACCAGCAGTTCGTTTATTTCCTGCTGCTGTTTGCGGTATTTCCCGTAGGCATTGCGAATCTCATGCCGGTAGGCACGCAAGCTGTGTTCCAGCTCCTCGCGCATTTCCGACGACAGCCCTTGCGGCAGTCCCCTGAGTCTGAGATCAACGAATTCCAGCTCTGCCCGCGGTGGTTTTGGCCCCAGCACGCGCGCCACAACAAAACCGCCAAGAAAAATATTGGCGCCCAGCGAGGCGACAAGCGCGATCCGCAGCCATTTTTCAATTCCGCTCATAGTGGAGCCGCCTGCAACCGGCTGGTCCGGGGCCTTGCTGTCCTTGCCCATCAGTCCAGTTCCTCCAGATCTTTATCCAGTCCGGGGTCGCCGAAGAAATAAGCGCTGGGGTCAACCACCAGTGTGGTTTCCCGCGGCGCCGCGAAATCAGACAGTCCCAAAGCCACGCCTCCGGCCAGGCAGATCATCAGCAGTCCCGCCGCCTGTGGTATCAGGGCCGGCGATGCGCCACTCCCAAACAAGGCGGTGAATATGGAATATCCGCCCCGGTTTGCCAGTTGCCCCGGGCGCGCCGGGCGCGCCGGGGCGTTGTGGTCCTGGGGAAGTGTGGATATGGCCTCAAGCCGGTCGCAGAGGGCGGCGCTGGCGGGCGCTGGCGCGGGCAGGCCGGCAAGCAGCTTGTCCAGGGTGCCCGCCCCGGCGGCGATATCCGCTGCCCGCGGGTTGCCGGACATCAATTCCACGCCAGAGCGGCGCTCATCATCCGGCCAGCGCGCGGGGTCGGCGCCATAGCTGGCGACCAGTTCCGCAAATCTTTCCAATGTCATCCCGCTCTTGCTCATCTTCTTCCGTCCCGGTTTGTATTCTTTAGGGCGCGCCCAGCAGTTCCGCTGCATCTTCAGCCAGCAATTGGGCCAGTCTTTTGCGTCCGCGCGTCAGCAGGGATTCCAGCGCCTTGATATTCAATTCCAATATATCCGCTGCTTCCCTGTTTGTAAGTCCCTCGAAATAACAAAGCGTTATCGCCGCCGCCTGCCTGTCCGGTAATTCCGTCAAGGCCAGGGCGACTCGCTGTGCCCGCTGAACATCTTGCAGTTCCTTATCGGGTCCGTCGCGCCCGTCGACAACATCAAATCCTTCGGGCAGGGCATCGGGCCGTTTTTTCCTTTTCTGGTCCAGGCACTGGTTCAAGACGATGCGGTAAAACCAGGTGGTAAATTTCGCCTTCGAGCGGTCATACCGGTGGGCATTGATCCATAACTTGACGAACGCTTCCTGCACGGCGTCCTCGGCTTCCGGTCGACTGCCCAACACGCGCTCGGCAAAACCCACATGCCGGTCCACATGGCGTGTTACCAACACCGAATAGGCGGCCCGGTTTCCTTCGCCAACCAATTCGGCCAAAACGTGATCCGGCTCGGCCAGCAGACCATGCGACGCCTCTTCGGCTGCCGGACGGCTGTTGGCGAAGCTGTCAGCCCGCGACGACGGTGAGCCGTCACTTACCACGGCACCAGCCTTCCAATATTTGCCTCCGAAACCTGTCCAACGGCTTGTATCTGCTTATTGATACGCTTCGGCAGGCTAAACCCCTTCGCTGCGCTGCGATGTGATGCGAATTTCCCCGGCAGTCGCCTTCGGCAGCCAGCAGCGCCTTCCGTCTAATTAACGGTCCAGGTGCGGCCACCGCGCATCAAGGCGCCCAGATCGCCTTTTCCGCGCTCGGCGGTCACCATTTCGATCTGCTTGTGAACGGAATAATCAAAAGACGGTGCCGGGTCGGCATAAATTACGCCCAGCGCCACGGGAAAGTCGGGCGGCTCCAGCGCGACCAGCATATGGGCCAGCATGCGGTTGGTCTCATCGTGGATCAGGATGTCATCCTCTTTGACCCCGTTCTCGCCGATGCTCACCACTTCCAGGCCGAGGGTGTCGATATTCAGCCTGATTCCCTTGTCGCTCTCCTTGCCGAAAATGAGACGCTCGCCGTGTTGGCAATAGAGCCGGGTCTCGGCGGCGGTGGCTTTTTCGGTGAAATCGGCAAAAACCTTGTCGTTATAGATGGGGCAATTCTGGAAAATCTCGACAAAGCTGGCACCTTTGTTGGCGTGGGCCCGCTTGAAGATATCAGGCATGTGCTTCTGGTCGGTATCGATGATGCGGGCGATAAACCGCCCCCCCGACCCCAGCGCGAAGGCGCATGCTGACACCGAACCTTCCACCGAGCCATAGGGCGTTGACGGCGATACGGTCCCGGGTTTCGAGGTCGGCGAATACTGACCCTTGGTCAGGCCGTAAATCTCGTTATTGAACAGCAGGATGTTCAGGTCCACATTGCGGCGCAGCACATGCAGCATGTGATTGCCGCCAATGGACAGCCCGTCGCCGTCGCCGGTGACCACCCAGACGTCGAGATCCGGATTGGCCAATTTCAGCCCCGTGGCGATGGCCGGGGCGCGGCCGTGGATGGTGTGAAAGCCATAGGTCGACATGTAATAGGGAAAGCGCGATGAGCAGCCGATGCCGGAAACAAAAACGATGTTGGCCGGATCGGTGCCGATTTCAGGCAATGTGCGCTGCATGCATTTCAGAATGGCGTAATCGCCACAGCCCGGGCACCAGCGTACTTCCTGGTCGCTGGCAAAATCCTTTGGCGTCAGCTTCTTGATATCGCTCTGCTCGTTCATCGCGCGTCTCCTGGGGTCCAGACTCATGCCTTGCCGACCAGTTCGTTGATAGCCTGGTGAATTTCGCTGATTTTGAAGGGCTGTCCCGAGACCTTGTTCATCGCCGTCGCCTTAAGCTGGAAGCGATCCTTCAGTACCGTATAGAGCTGGCCCATGTTCATTTCAGGAATCAAAATCTGGTCGAAGCCGGCCAGTAATGATTCAAGATTGGTGGGGAAGGGGTTCAGGTGCCGTATATGAATATGGCTGACTCTGATGCCGTCGGCGCGGGCGCGGCGCACGGCGAGATCGATGGGGCCATAGGTCGAGCCCCAGCCAACAACCGCCACATCGCCCGAATCCTCGCCCAGCGTCACTTCCTGCGCCGGAATATCCCGGGCAATGCCGGCTATCTTGCTGTGGCGCAGATCGGTCATCTTCTGGTGATTTTCCGGGTCGTAGGAGATATGCCCGGTCTCGAAGTCGCGCTCCAGCCCGCCGATGCGATGCTCGAGGCCCGGCGTGCCCGGCTTCACCCAGACCCGCGCCAATGTATCCATGTTGCGCTCGAAGGGTTTTCCTTCGCTGCCGTCTTCGGGCGCCACCGCGTGCTGCACCGGGAAGGGTTTGAAATCAGCCATGTCCGGAATTTTCCACGGCTCCGCGGCATTGGCGATATAGCCGTCGGTCAACAGCATCACCGGGGTCATGTATTTGGTCGCGATCCTGATCGCCTCAATGGCCGTCTCGAAACAGTCGCCCGGGCTGGCGGCGCTGAGAACCGGCAGTGGCGCGTCGCCGTTACGCCCGTAAATCGCCTGGTAGAGGTCAGATTGCTCGGTCTTGGTGGGCAGGCCGGTCGACGGGCCGCCACGCTGCGAATTGACAATGATAAGCGGCAACTCGGTGGAAATGGCCAGGCCCATGGCCTCTGTTTTCAGCGCGATGCCCGGACCCGACGATGAGGTGATGCCCAGCAATCCCGCGAAAGAGGCACCGATTGCCGAACAGATGGCGGCGATTTCGTCCTCCGCCTGGAAGGTTATGACGCCGAACTCTTTCATCGCTGACAGTTGATGCAGGATCGGCGACGCCGGTGTTATGGGATAGGATCCCAGCATTATGGTCAGGTCGGCCAACTGGGCGCCGGCCACCAGCCCCCATGACATGGCCTGGCTGCCGGTCACCGTGCTGTACAGGCCGGGCTCGGTCTTCGCCGGGGCAATGTGATAACTTTTCAGCCCGGTCGACATTTCCGCCGTCTCGCCAAAGGCATGACCGGCGTTCAGCGCCGCGATATTGGCGGCTGCGAGCTCCGGGTGCTTCTCGAATTTTGTGGTCAGCCATTCGATGACGGTCTGGCGCTTGCGGCCAAACATCCACAGCATCAACCCCAGGGTCCACATATTCTTGCAGCGCAGGGCATCCTTGTTGCTCAGTCCGAAAGACTTCACCGCTTCCAGGGTCATCGCCGAGATGTCCAGCTCGATCGCCTGAAAGCGGGCCAGCGTGTCGTCTTCCAGGGGGTTGGTCTCGAACCCCGCCTTCTGCAGATTGCGCGGCGTAAAGGCGCCGGTGTCGATGACCACCATTCCGCCTTCGCGCAATTCGCCGATATTCATCTTCAGCGCCGCCGGGTTCATGGTGACCAGAACGTCCGGCTCATCACCGGCTGTAAGGACCGTGCCGGAACCGAAATTGATCTGAAAAGCGGAGACCCCGAAGGTGGTGCCGGCCGGCGCCCTGATTTCAGCGGGGAAATCAGGAAAGGTCGCCAAGTCTGCTCCGGCCAGCGCCGTCGACGTGGTGAATTGTGCGCCGGTCATCTGCATACCGTCGCCGGAATCGCCGGCGAACCGCACCACAGCGGATTCAAGTTCCTCGAAATTCGGTGGCTCGGAAGTCAACTTGGTTGCAACAGTGGCGCTCATGGCGTCATTCCCCCGGTGCTTTTTCCTGCCGGTCAGGGCGTTTCTTTGCCATATATCCCTGTTTTCACAGGACTTCCAGCCTTTTCGCGGGGAAGGGACGGGTCCTCGCGCGGGTTTGATTCAGAGGATGTCCAGAACTGATTCCGGTGGCCGCCCAACCGCTGCCTTGTCGCCATTGATCACTACCGGTCTTTCGATCAGTTTCGGTGTTGCGGCCATGGCCTCAATAAGCGCCGAATCACTGAGGCCGGCATCTCCCAGCCGCTGATCTTTGTAGGCATCTTCGCCGGTGCGCATCAACTCCCGGGGGCTGCGGCCCAAGAGGCCCAGGACACGCGCAATTTCGTCGGCCAGCGGCGGCTCTTCCAGATAACGCAGGATTTCAGGCGCAATGCCGCGCTCCTCAAGAAGCGCCAGGGTGGCGCGCGATTTGCTGCATTTGGGGTTGTGCCAGATGGTAACGGTCATGTTGCTGTATCCTTTGCTGAACTTTATTGATGGTTGGCGACTTGCCGGTGGGCCGCCCCTACCGCCTCGCTCACATTTTTAAAGCCATCTTTTTTAAGACAATCCACCAGCTCCCGCCGGACGCGCCGCACCAGCCCCGGCCCCTCATAAACCATCGCCGTGTATAATTGCACCAATGATGCCCCGGCGCGAATCCTGGCATAGGCATCCTCGCCCGAGGATATTCCGCCAACACCGATCAGCGGTAATTTACCCTCGGTCAGGCGATAAAAATCGCTGAGGCTCTCGGTCGCCAGATCAAAAAGCGGCGCCCCGCTTAGCCCGCCTTCTTCGTCCCGGGCCTTGCTCCCGAGGCTCTCCGGCCGGGAAAGCGTAGTGTTCGAGACGATCAAACCGTCGATATCCATATCCAGCAGGCTGGTGGCCAGCACCCGGCGCTCGCCGGCGGTCAGGTCGGGGGAAACCTTCACCAGCAAAGGCGGCCGCGGCGTGGAATTTTCGCCGGGCAATTTTTCTCCCAGGGCGGCGCGCACAGCGGATATTATTTCCTCCAGCGCGGCGCTTCCCTGAAGCGCGCGCAGGCCCGGCGTGTTCGGTGATGATACATTGATCACATAATAATCGCCCAGACCGCGCAAGGCCCCGGCCGCCAGGGCATAGTCGGCGATGCGGTCGTTGCTGTCCTTGTTGGCGCCAAGATTGATTCCCACAATACCTTTTCCGGAGCGCCGCGCCGCCAGCCGCCGGGCGGCCAGGGTGGCGCCGCTATTGTTAAAACCCATGCGGTTGATTATCGCCCGGTCGCCGCGCAACCGGAAAAGCCGCGGCCGCGGGTTTCCCCCCTGCGGGCGCGGTGTCAGGGTGCCAACCTCGACAAAACCAAAGCCCAGCCGCAGGACGGCGTCAGGCACTTGAGCGTTCTTGTCGAACCCGGCGGCCAGCCCCAGGGGGCTGGAGAAATTCAGCCCCATGACGCGGCATGCCAGCAATGGCTCGTCTGGAGATTTTGGAAACAGATGGCTGGCGCCCAGACGCAGGGCGGTAATGGTCGCCCCATGGGCTGTCTCGGGCGGCAGCGCCATCAATAATCCGTGGATCAATCGGTAGGGCATTTATTGCGGTTCGACAGAGCGGTTGTCTGGCGGGTCGGTTGGCGCGAGGGCCAGCGAAAACGAGCTTATCATGCAGGCTTCGCCGCTGCGCGCGACAATGTGGCCCTCGCCCGCGCAAAGCCGCCCGGCAACCGCCTGGTAGCTGAAGCGATCATGAAATTTGAGCTGCGGGCAGTCGCGCGCCAATGTCGCCAGCAATTTTGTGCCGTCGCGCAGCTCGAAGCGCATTTCATGCCCGTTCAATATCTCGCCATTGGTTATGGTGTTCAGGGTAACGCACAAAAGCCCCGCGCCCGGCTGGCTGGCGGGGTCAGGGGGCGCATCGGTCTGAGCCCTGGCTGGCGCCGCACTCGCTCCCGCAATCAGCGATACCAGCGCAATCCGCGCCGCGCAGGCAAAAAACCCTGATCTGGAATAGCTCACTACCGTTGCCTCTGTTTGTTCCGGCAGCGCGAAAATACCGCCAAACGGCTTAACCCCGGCTGAATGACATTGCGGGGCGCGACGCCCCAGGACACTACGGCCAATGCTTGCCTCAAGGAGTGCTTCCCTGAGAGAGACGAAATACGGGTGTGGGCTACGGTTATCGCCGCTGCGCTGTCGGGGTCCATATCCTAGGCGTCGGCCGCGAGATCCTCTTCCTCCAGCCCCAGCTTGACAATGGAATCGCCAAAGGTCTCGCGAATGATATCTGCGTCCGCTTCAAATTTCAGACCCAGATTGCCGTCGACATTCCACATGACCACACCCCGGAAGTTTCCGTAGCGGTCAAGCGAAAGCTGAATTTCCGAGCCGGCCAGAAGTGGCAGGCCAACTCTTATTTTCGCGCCGCCGAGCGATATATTCCAGATCTGGCAATCGAACACATATTCGCCGAATTCCAGGTTTCCAGACCATAGAACGGCACGCCTTGGCGCGGTGCGGCTCTCGCTTCCCATGTTGGTTACTCCCGTAGCAACTGCTAGCTGGCTTTATAAAGCAAATTTGGCGCCTGCAACCCGAAAAATGCCCATTACCGGTAAATTATCCCCGATCACAGGCCGGCGAGCGAATGGGGGGAATAAAGAGAAAGACGTGTGGATTGCCGCAAAATCGCTATTATCCTGAAGGCGCGGGAATTTCCGCGCGAAAGCCAAGCGTGATATGCTGAAGGGTAGATGACAAAAAACGGCACAAATATACTCCTGGTCGAAGACAGCGTGACGCTGGGCGAGACCTATAAGGAATATCTGCGCTCGCTGAAGGTGAGAGTGACGCATGTGACCACGGGCGCTGAAGCTCTTGCCGAGTTGGCGGAGAACTCGCCGGAGCTGGTTTTGCTGGATCTCAAGCTTCCCGACATGGACGGCAGCGAGATACTCAAGGCGATGAGCCGCCGGTCCCAGGCGTCAAAGGTGGTGGTGATCACCGCGCACGGGTCGGTCGCCAATGCCGTTGAAGCCATGCGCGAAGGTGCCAGCGATTTTCTGGTAAAGCCATTTGACGGAAGCCGCCTGCGCGTCATCGTGCGCAACGCGCTTGAGCGACAGCAGCTTATTCGTTCGGCGAAATCGCCGGCCAGCGACTTTGACCGGGATCGTTTTGGACCCTTTATCGGACAAAGTGTTGCGATGCAGATGGTCTATCGAACGATCGAAGCTGCCGCGACCACCAAGGCATCGGTTTTCGTGGTCGGAGAATCGGGGACCGGAAAGGAGCTCTGCACCGAGACGATTCACCGCTTGAGCGCGCGCCGGGACAAGCCTTTTGTGGCGCTGAACTGTGCGGCGATCCCCAAGGAGCTGATGGAGAGCGAAATTTTTGGCCATCGCAAAGGCGCCTTTACCGGTGCCCTGGAACACCGCGAGGGCGCAGCTCTCAGGGCTGGTGGCGGCACGCTCTTTCTCGACGAAATCAGCGAAATGGATCTGGCGCTGCAGTCAAAACTGTTACGCTTTATCCAGACCGGCACCGTGCAAAAGGTTGGCGAAGACGAGGCGCGCCCTGTCGACATTCGCTTTATGTGCTCGACCAACCGGACGCCGCTTGAGGAAATTGCCGCCGGCCGTTTTCGCGAGGACCTTTACTATCGGCTGCATGTTATTCCCATCCAGATGCCGACCCTCAGGGAACGCCGCGAAGATGTTGTGCTGACGGCGCGCTATTTCCTGCGGCGGTTTTCCGAGGAAGAGAACAAAAATTTCAGTGATTTCTCGGAAGACGCCGTGCGGCTGTTATTGACCTTCGACTGGCCCGGGAATGTGCGGGAGCTGGAAAACGTGGTGCAGAGCGCGGTGGTGCTGCACCAGGGTGATCTGATCGATGCCGCTATGCTGCGCCATTCCATGGGGGGCGCGGTCATCAGGCCAAAGGAAGACGGCGGCAACCGCCCGGCGTCGCCGCAGAGCACGGGCCCGCTATGGAAGATCGAGCGGAGCGCCATTGAGAACACAATCGAGGCATGCGGGGGTAATATCCAGAATGCCGCGGCGCGGCTGGAAATCAGCCCATCGACAATTTATCGGAAAATTCAGTCCTGGAAACAGCGGGAGGAAAAGGATTCCGCGTAGCTTCAGCCGCTTTTCAGCGCGCCACCCGTTGCATCATTCAGATTGCCAAGAATCAGCGGCGTAACAAGCGCCAACGCATCAAACAGCTCATGGGCTTCATCGCCCTGCCCGGTGGCGCAGGCGCTTTCCAGCTGCTGGCAGACTTCAGCCAGACCGTTGGCGCCAAACTGCCGCGCGGTGCTTTTAAACCTGTGGGCGACGATTTCGCTGCCCGCTAAATCCTGTTTTTTCAGAAACTGGCGTATTTCCCGGCAATTTCTGTCGCACTCCTGGGCGAATATGCCGACGAGGCGCTGGAAGGCGTCGTCGCCCACGTCATGCCGCAAAGCTTCGGTCGCGGATATATCAATACTGGCATCAATTGGCACTGCGCGCATTTGCTCCTTTCTGTCTGCGTTATTTATCAGGTCCTGGTTATCAGGGCCGGGTTATCAGGGTCAGGTTATCAGGCCGCGGCGGGGTCGGCCAGAGGGAGGTTTGTTGTTCTGGTGATTGTTCTGGCCGCTGTTCCGACAATTGTTCTGGCCGCTGTTTTGGCTGGCGGTTGACCGCAACCCTGGCAGGGGGCACATGGAATGAGCGATCAGGGGGCTTGCGATTTTCTGCTCCGGCGATAGTCTGTGCGCCGGTGATCGTGGGAAATTCCTGGTATTGCTCTCAAAGGCGCGGTTGTTCGGGAGAAAACAACATGTTTGAAATCTGCAGAAATCCGGGGGCGCGACTTGTCGGCATGCTGCTGGCTGTCAGCCTCTGTTCCGCCGCCGTCCGGGCACAAGAGGGCGCTGACAGCGGGGCCACCGATCCCGATATTCTTTATCTGCAGGAAAACGCCAAAAGAGAGGGCATAATCGTTCGTCCCAGCGGGCTGCAGATCAGAATCATAACAAGGGGGACCGGCGATCTTCCCGAGCTGACCTCGACAGTGGTGGTTCATTATGAAGGGCGCCTTGTTGACGGCACGATTTTCGATTCATCCTACGAGCGCGGCAAGCCCACCAATTTTGGCATTGACGATGTCATCAAGGGCTGGACCGAAGCGCTGATCCTGATGCAGGTGGGTTCCATATGGGAGATCTCCATACCCGCTTCCATTGCCTACGGAGACGAGGGCGCGGGCGATGCGATCCCCCCCGGCGCAACCCTGATTTTCAAAGTCGAACTGCTGGCGATATCATAGAATTTTTCCCGTAGCGGCAGATCAGGGCGTCGCGCCGCAGACCTGCCCGGTGCTGACGGGTGACGGCGCCACGATTTGGGTCTATGAATACCCTCGGTTATTTTCCATCTTGCCCGGAACGCTCCCATGAATCTCGTCACCGACTGGTTTAAACGCCAAATATCAGACCCGCAGCTTGTTCTGCTGGCCCTGCTTCTGCTCGGCGCCCTGGCCGGCATTATCCTTCTTGGCGACATGGTGGCCCCGGCCATCGCGGCTCTGGTCATCGCCTTTCTGCTCGACGGGCCGGCGAGTTGGCTGCGCGCCCGCGGGATGTCGAATCTGCTGGCGGTAAGCGTGGTATTTGTCACCTTCGTGACAATATCCTTTGTCGCCTTTTTCACCATTCTTCCGCCCATCAAAAACCAGTTCACGCAGTTTTTTGTTTTACTGCCGACCATGCTTGAGCAGGCACAGGTTGCGGCGATTAATTTGTCGGAGGCGTTCCCGGGGTGGATCAACGAGACGCAGATGGAAAGCATGCTGGCCCAGATAGGAACCGGGTTGCAGACCGAGGCGCGGGGCTTTCTGGCCTCTTCACCCGGGGTCATCATCACCCTCATTTCCATCGTCGTCTATGTCATCCTGGTGCCGGTGATGGCCTTTTTCTTCATGAAAGACAGAGCCCTGATCCTGCGCTGGCTGGGCGCCTACCTTCCCGCTGAGCGCAGCCTGGTGAAAGAGGTCTGGGCCGAGGTTATGCAGCGCACTGGCGACTATGCCCGCGGCAAGGTCTATGAAATATTCATTGTCGGGTTTTCCTCCTGGGCGCTTTACATGGTTCTGGATTTGCGCTTTGCGGCGTTCCTGGCGCTGCTCACCGGGCTGTCGGTGATCATTCCCTATATCGGCGCCGCGGTGATTACGTTGCCGGTCGCTTTTGTCGCCTATATTCAATGGGGCACCGGCCACGAGTTTGTCGTGGCGCTTGTCGCCTATCTGGTTTTGCAGGCGCTGGATGGCTACGTGCTGGTGCCGCTGCTGTTTTCCGAGGTGGTCAAACTGCACCCCAACGCCATCATTCTGGCTATTCTTATTTTCGGCGGCATCTGGGGCATCTGGGGGGTGTTTTTCGCCATTCCGCTGGCCACGCTTGCCCATGCCGTCACCAAGGCCTGGCGCGCCCATCTGGCGGCCCCGCCGCAAGCCGATAAGGCTTGACAAATCCGCCTGGAAATGTGACTATTTGGTTAGTTGCCGTATACGAATAACCATATCGACAGTTTATTGAGATCAGTTATCCAGGGCCCGCAATCGCGCGGGTCTTTTTCGTGGTCTGGCGCGGCCTGTGCCACAACGGCGAAAGGAAGAGGGAGAATCACATGGGTTTTCTGGCCAGTATTGTTGGCGGCGCCGCGGGCGATGCGGTCGGGGCGCTGGGCAACGCCTTCGACAAGCTGTTCACCTCCGACGAAGAGCGCGCCCAGGCGGCGCTGGTGCTGGAAAAGGTGCGCCAGCGGCCGCATATCCTGCAGGCTGAAATCAATCGGCTGGAGGCCGGCCATCGCTCGCTGTTCGTCGCCGGCTGGCGGCCCTTCATCGGCTGGGTCTGTGGGCTGGGGCTGGGCTGGGCCTTTCTCGGCCATCCCATTTTCGAATGGGTTGTGGCGGTACGGGGCCTGGCTGTCACGCCGCCGGCAATCGCCACCGACAATATGCTGGAGCTGGTCCTGGCTCTCCTCGGCCTCGGTGGCCTGCGCACTTTCGAAAAGCTCACAGGCCGGGCGAAGTAACCAACCGGCCGCTCTTTATGCCGCGATCATTTCGCAATCATTCGGTTGGCAGGAAGTCCGGCACCGACAAATAACGCTCGCCGGAATCGTAATTAAAGCCCATCACCCGGCTGCCCGCGGGCATGTCGGGAATTTTCTTGGCGATGGCAGCCAGCGTTGCGCCCGACGAAATGCCGATCAGCATGCCTTCTTCGGTGGCGGCGCGGCGCGCATAGTCCATTGATTCCACATGGCCGACGGTGATGGTGCCGTCGAGGATATCCACATCCAGGTTGACCGGAATAAAGCCGCCGCCTATCCCCTGAATGGGATGGGGCCCGGGCGCGCCGCCGCTGATAACCGGGGATGCTTCCGGCTCGACGGCAAAGACCTTCAGGTCCGGCCAGGCTTTCTTCAGCGTCTGTGCGCAGCCGGTAATATGGCCGCCGGTGCCGACCCCGGTGATCAGGTAATCCAGCCCCTCGGGAAAATCATCGAGAATTTCCTGCGCCGTAAAATCGCGGTGCACCGCAATATTTGCCGGGTTGTCGAACTGCGACGGCATCCATGCGCCCGGCGTTTCCGCCATCAGCTCCTTGGCGCGCTCCATCGCGCCCGGCATGCCGTTTGCCTTGGGCGTGAGCACGAAATCGGCACCGAAAGCGAGAATCAGCCTGCGCCGCTCGACCGACATGGAATCGGGCATCACCAGGATCAGTTTATATCCCTTTACCGCCGCCACCATGGCCAGCCCAATGCCGGTGTTGCCCGAGGTTGGCTCGATAATCACGCCGCCCTCTTTCAACAGGCCCTTTTCCTCGGCATCGGTGACCATCGAGAGAGCGATGCGGTCCTTGATGCTGCCGCAGGGATTGTTGCGTTCCTGCTTGATCCATACCTCGGTTTCCGGTCCGAACAGGCGCTGCATGCGCAGATGCGGTGTGCGGCCGATGGTTTCCAGAATTGTCTCGGCTCTCATGTGACCTCCCTTGAGTCTGAAAAATACTGTTCAATTGCAAACAAAAAGCTCTGTTCTCTAGATATCCCAGTCCAGACCGCTCTCCGAACTGTCGGACGAGCGATACATGACCCGTGAATAGGGCAGCACGCTCTGCGTCAGCCAGACGTTCCCGCCGATGATCGAATCATGGCCGATCACGGTCTCACCGCCCAGAATGGTGGCATTGGCGTAGATGACCACATTGTCCTCCACAGTCGGATGGCGCTTCTTGCCGCGATATTCCGCACCGACCTTAAGCGCCCCCAGCGTAACGCCCTGGTAAATCTTGACGTTGTCGCCGATGATCGCGGTCTCGCCGATAACAATCGCGGTTCCATGATCGACGAAAAAGGATTTGCCGATGGTTGCCCCGGGGTTGATATCGATGCCCGTAACGCGGTGGGCATATTCTGAAATGAGCCGGGGAAACAGCGGTATTTTCGCTTCGTACAGCGAATGGGCAATACGGTATGCGGCGATGGCATAGCATCCCGGATAGGCCACGATAATTTCGGACAATGAAGCGGCGGCGGGGTCGCCTTCCAGAAGCGCCTCGGCGTCCAGGCGGACCGCATCGGAAATCTCCGGCAGTTGGGAAATGAAAGCATCGGCGATTTCGCCGCATTTGCTGTCCGTATCGCCGGTGGTGCAGCCGAGAAAGGCCAGCAGCTCCTGTTTTACGCGCGCCAGGGCCTGTTCCACGGCTTCGGTGTCAGCCAGCGCGATGCCGGAATAATGCGGAAACAGAACGCCTACCACGCGCTCCAGAAATGCGCCCGCATCCTTGATGGTAATGGGCGGGGCATCGCCATAGCTGGCGTGGCGCGCCGCCAATTCCGCCGCCACCTCCTCCAGGCTTTTTTGCCCGCCCTTTTGCTCCACCTTTTCCACTTTATTTTGCATTCCCATCCCGTCACCCACGAATCTTATCACCAGCAGCGCCCGCCACGCCATCATAAGCGCCGATTGCACGCGCCGCAAAGCGAGAATGACATATGGGAGCGCCCCAGCGGACTGTCCAGGGTCCGGACCCTAGCCTAGCTTTCTGATTCTGCCAAGGCGGCAGTCTCGGCTTCCGCTTCGGCCCGCAGCTCCTCGCTTCGGTCGACAATGCGCCGCTTCAGCTCGGCCATAAAGGCCTCTTTGTCCAAATGCCGTGGCATGGGCGCGTGAATTTCATAGACTACCTTGCCGCGGGGCAGGCCCAATCCCTTGACCGGCCAGAAATAGCCGGAATTGGTGGCCACGGTAATGACCGGAATATCAGCGTCGGCCTGAAGATAATAAGCGCCGCTTCTCAGCTTGACGGTCCGGCCCGGTCTGGCGCGGGTGCCTTCGGGAAAGACCACCAGCGGAATTTTCCTGGCGATTACCGCTTCGACCACGCGGGGCATCTCTTCATGGGCGGTGCCGGCGGACCGGTTGATCGAAAAAAGCCGCTGTTTCCGGAGGATGTTTCCGAGCACGGGGACCCAGAATAATTCCTGTTTTACCAGCGCCGTAAAGGGCGGCAGATTGGCCCACAGCGTCAGCGCGTCCAGGGTGCTTTCATGACGGGAGGTGTATATATAGGCGCTGTCCCGGGGAAGATTCTCAAGGCCGCGAAACTCGACTTCAACACCGAAAATCCGATCCATCGCGCCGAACAGAAACCAGGCATAGCGGCGCACATTGAAATAAACCGGGTTGATGGTGCGCGCCAGCAGCAAGGGCATCAACAGGGTCAGCCATACCGACAGGGTGACGATAAAGAACAGCCGGAAAAATACGCCTCTCATAATGCTGCCCCCCCTGCCGAGGCGACCATGCTCTTGTCGTGTTTGCGGGCCAGCAGCAGCAGGGCGGCAATAGCCCCAACCAGTGCCAGAGCCATGTCTTTCTGGGTGTCCCAGACGTCGCCCTGGCTTCCCAGGAAAGCGTCCGCGGCCTCGCCGGTGGCGGCTGAGGTGACCCATTCGATCAACTCATAGATGGCGCTTATGCCAGTGCAGGACAGGACAACAACCGCGAACAGCCATTTGCCGCGCCGCATCGCCGATGTGCGCAACAGCAATTCGCGGGCGACGATGGCCGGCACGAATCCCTGGGCGAAATGGCCGACCCGGTCATAGTGATTGCGGCTCAAATCCAGCGCATCGCGCAGCCAGTTGAACGCCGGTACTTGAGCATAGGTATAATGGGCGCCGACCAGCAGGATAAGCGCATGAATGAAAATCAGCATATAAGCCAGATCGCTGAAGCGGAAACGCCTGTAGGTTTGCGCCAAAAGCGCCGCGGCTACAATCGCGGGCAGAGCTTCCAGCCACCAGGTAAAGCGGTCGTGCGGGTTGATGTATGAGATCGCAAGCGCCAGCAGGAACGCCGCCACCAGCAGCAGCGGCAGCCGCTCCTTGTCCGCCATATTCCCAAATGCCTTCATTTTTCACCCCGACCGGCACTATACCCTTTTTTCCGGTTTCCCGGCAGCCTAGCAGAAGTTAGCATGCCAGGGAAAAGCCAGACCTGGATGATGATTGGTGATCAGATGGATCAGACAACCGCAAGCTACCGGGAAGCATATCGCAAGCGCTACATCGGGCGGCGATATTTTGGCCCGGCGCATTTCGCCTTCACTTTCCTGGTCTCGGCGGGGGTCATAGCCTGGTGCGCGGCACAGTTGGCGTCGGTGACTGCCTGGGAGATGGCGGCCATACCGCTGACGTTTCTTTATTCAAACCTGGTTGAATATTTTGGTCACAGGGGGCCGATGCATCACCCGACAAAGGGGCTGAAGGGCATATACGAGCGCCACAGCCGCCGCCACCACCGTTTCTTCACCAATCAGGAGATGGCCTTCGACAGCAGCGCCGACTTTCACGCGGTTCTGTTTCCGCCGGTCCTGGTAATTTTTTTCACCGCTGTTTTCGCCTTGCCCGTGGGGTTGGCGCTGGGGGCCCTTGCGTCACCCAACACGGCCTATCTTTTCGTGCTCACCAGCCTGGCATATTTTCTCAATTACGAGCTGCTGCATTTCGCCTATCACTTGAGGCTGGATCATCCGTTGTTGCGGTTTAGCCTGTTGAAGACCTTGCGGCTCCTGCACCTTCGCCATCATCAACCGGCATTGATGAGCAAATACAATTTCAATATTACCTATCCCATCGGCGACTGGCTGTTTGGCACCCTTTATCGCCCGCCCGCAAGCCATGGATAAGCTCTGTCGGTCCCCGGGGCGAAGCACAGGATTATACTGTCATCGACATCAATTTTGCCTGTGGCAGACTGATAGTCGTATGAACTGGACAAACAATCCGACCAGATATAATTTGCGCATTTACGCTGCACCCCGAAATGATCGAAGGTAAGCATGGCTAGCCGTTTTTTTAGACCGATCAGGGCTGCTGCTCGAGACTGGCGCGTTAAAGTATTGTTTCAAAATATAATTGGGCTGTTGCCGGGCAGGCTGGGTTTCAAAGCAAATGAAGTCCTCGTAAATCTGGTTCGTGGTGGCGTATCGGAACGGCTCGACTCGAAAGAGAGAATTCTAAAGGGGATAGAGAATATAGAGCTTCTCCACCGCCATACGGGATTTGAACTGGCGGGCAAGAGGGTGCTGGAAGTCGGGTCTGGCTGGCACGGAATAGACTTGCTTCTTTTTTTCGTATTGGGCGCGGAAAAGATCACCACTCTGGACCAGAACCAGAACCTGACTCTGGCGCCCCTGCTTTCTCAAATTCCCCATTTTCAGAACCCGGAATGTCTGCGGCGACTTAGGGCGCTGAAGTTCAGCGAAGACAGGTTAAAAGCGCTGCTCAGTGCAGAAAATAACTTTGAAACGCTGGACGATCTGCTCGCCTTCATGAACGTAAGCTACCTGGTCGAGCATTCTTCGGGATATGGACGCCTTCCCATCGAACATGGCTCCATCGATCTGTTTTTCTCGGAATCCGTGATTCACAGAATACCGACCAAGCATCTCGAGCAACTTATGTCACTTGTAGGGACATCTTTGATGACTGAGGATGCGGTATTCTTTCATCGCACCGACCAAAAAGACATTAATTCCCTGGATCATGTGGATCAGGGGCTTTGGGGGTTAAACTACCTGAGGTACAGCGATTTTGTTTTTGATTGGTTTCTTTCTGGAAAACTGAACAGCCAAAACAGGCTACGGGAATCGGACTTTTTGGACATCATAAATATTTCCGGCATGACCTGTGTTCATGTGGAAAGCTGCATGCGCAGCGCCGATTTGGAAAAATTAAAGGGTTTTGATCTCGCCGACAGATTCAAATCAAAAGATCCTGAAGATATTGCGATCCGCGCTTCAAAAATTGTTGGAAGAAGGGCGCGGTCAGATGGGGCGAGAGAATTGACGCGGGGAACATTTGTTTTTTGAAAAAGCGAGCCTCGCTCCAAGGCAGGCCAATTCATTATGGCCTATCCAATCGGCGACTGGCTGTTCGGCACCCTCTACCGCCCGACGGGGGCCGTTGAAGACAGTTAATAAACCGCAAAAAAACCCCACAGAGCGCTTGTTTTTCAAACTGCGTGATTTACATGTGTGGTGCATTTGTTGCATTATAGTCGGCAGAATATTGAAGGTCGCATCACGGCCCATTAACTTTCCTGCCGGCATTGTGGAACTGTTGCAATCGGCCTCCTGAACTGGCCGCAGTCCTCCGGTTTATGAGTGTGCCGGCTTATTTTTTGTAGAAGGGGTGGTTATGACCACTGGAAAAGACGGGTCGCTTGAGACGGATCGCGGTAATGCGAATCGCCAATCCTTGCCCGACGATTTGGCTGAGTTGAAGCAACTGGCCCGGCGGCTGGCCGCCCATTGCCGGGCCTACAGGGTTCCTGATCTGAAACGTAGCATAACCCAGCTGGTCACAACGTCGGTTCTTTTCGCTGGGCTGGCGGCGGCGATGCTGGTCAGCGTCGCCTATGAATATTACTGGATATCGGCCCTCTTGACGCTGCCAGCCGGCGCGTTTCTGGTCAGGCTTTTTATTATCCAGCACGATTGCGGTCACGGCTCATTCTTCCGCTCTCGTGCCGCCAACGACATGCTGGGCCGGGCGATCAGTCTTGTGACGCTCACGCCCTATTCGGTCTGGCGCCAGGCCCATGCCGTTCACCATGCCACGTCGGGTAATCTCGACCGCCGCGGCGTCGGCGACATCAATACGCTGACGGTGGTCGAATACCTGACATTGTCCAGGTTCGGCCGCGCCGCTTATCGCCTTTACCGGCATCCCGTTGTACAGTTGCTGGTCGGGGCGCCTTATCAGTTTATCCTGCGCCAGCGGCTGCCTTTTGGCCGGTCTTTCCTGACCCGGCGGGCCTGGCGCAGCATTATTTCCCTGAATTTGGCGGCCCTGGCCCTTTACGGTGGCGCGGCGTTTTTCCTCGGTTATGAGTCGCTGCTGATCGTCTATTTGCCCATCGTGGTCGTCGCCGCATGGATTGGCGGCTGGATGTTTTTCATCCAGCACCAGTTCGAAAATACGTTCTGGAGATCAGGGAAGGACTATGACTTTCAGGTCGCAGCGCTTCTCGGCAGTTCCTACTATGTGCTTCCGGGGTTCCTGAACTGGCTTACCGGCAATATCGGCCTGCATCACATCCACCATCTCTGTGGCAAGATTCCCAACTATCGCCTGCAGGAATGTCTCAAGGCCAGCCCCGCGCTGCAAAATATAAACCGGCTGACATTTTTCCAGAGCCTCAAGTCCGTGCGCCTGGCATTGTGGGACGAAGACCAGCGCAAGATGGTCGGCTTCAGAAGCCTGAATGCCGCAACGCCAGCCTAGGGTCTGGACTCAATTACCGGGTGGCGCTGTGTTGGCTCCGAAAGGCCCGGAAAACAGGAGAATACCGCAGGCGATACAGCGTATCGACGAGGATATTCGACGTATTTGCCCGGGCTTTTCGGGCCAATCCCCAAGGACCGCGCCCAAATTGACCGGAACAGTGTCAAAAGCGCTTCAGATAGATCACTATTCCTCACCACTTTCTCCTTGCTCCGGTCAATTTTGGCCCTGGGCCTTAGCCCTCGAAAAGGGGGGCACAGCCCTCACCGGTAATTGAGTCCGGACCCTGGCCGGTTTGGGGTCGCGCCGCCGCCGGTTGCAGATTTTCATACCCTGCCGCCCACATCACTGGCCGGCGTTTTCGCCTTTCCCGGGCCATTTGGGCTGTTGGTTTCTGGCGCGCTGGTGATAAAAGAGATGCGAATCGCTGGTCGCGGGGGCCGCGGTGTGGCCAGCTAGGGGTATCAGGAATTGAGCGCAGAGAAAATCGTTACCGACTTGCTGGCGAAGGCCGGAATTACCGTCGGTGGGGGTGAGGCGTGGGACATTACGGTCCATGACCGGCGCACCTTTGAGCGCGTGATCGGTCACGGCGGCCTGGGCCTCGGCGAAAGCTATATGGCGGGCTGGTGGGACGCGCCGGACCTGAAGCAATTCTTTGAAAAGCTTATGAGCTGGCGGCAGCGCAACAGCGTGAAGCCGGGCCTGTCGACCATTGCCACGGCGCTGAAGGTGCGACTTTTCAACCGCCAGACCATCGCCCAGACCCAGGAGCTGGCCAACGCCCATTATAACCTGTCGAACCGCATGTTCACCGCCATGCTGGACGACAGCATGGCTTATTCCTGTGCTTACTGGCGCGACGCCGACGACCTGCACAGCGCGCAACTGGCCAAGCTCGACCTGATCTGCCGCAAGGTGGGCCTGAAGGAGGGAGATCACCTTCTGGACATCGGTTGCGGCTGGGGCAGCCTTTCTTATTATGCCGCCAAGCATTATGGCGTCCGGGTGACCGGCATTACCATAGCCCACGAGCAGGCGGTGCTGGCCCGCGAGCGCTGCGCCGGACTGCCGGTTGAGATTATCGAAAGCGACTACCGGCTGTTCGACAATTACGCCACCGAAGGCGGCTTCGACGCCGTTGTCTCCCTGGCCATGGCCGAGGCGGTGGGGGAAAAGAATTACCGCGAATATATGTCGGTTGCGGCGCGGGCGGTGAAGGACGACGGATTGTTCCTGTTACACACCATCGGGGTGCACAAGACGCGGCGGCCGGACCGCACCTCCTGGTTCGAGAAGTATATTTTCCCCGGCCACCAGCTCCCCACCATCACCCAGCTCAGCGGCGCCATGGAGGGGGTGTTGCAGGTCGAGGATCTGCATAATATCGGCTTCGATTATGCCCGCACCCTGACCTGCTGGTTCGAGAATTTTGATCACTATTGGGCTGAAGAGGATGACAAGGCGGCGGCGGTGGAAAATTTCACCGGTGATCCGGATCTCTTTTACCGCATGTGGAAATATTATCTCCTGAGCGTCGCCGCCAGTTTTTCGGTGCGCGAGCTGTCGGTCTGGCAGATCGTCATGTCAAAGCATGGCGTGCCCGGCGGCTACGAAACCGTCAGGTAAAATACCGGCAGAGGGGCCATTGCCTCACGGCTTGCCTTCGCGCGGCAGTGTGGAATATCGGCGAGTGTCCAGGTGTTGGCGCACCCGGAGGGATGAAAATGAGTACTGGGTGGTGGTCGTGCGCCGGGCAGCGTGAGCACGCATTGCCGATGCCGTAGACGCTGTTATCCTTGGCTATTGGCAAGTTACTTCAGTACCATTGGTACGCAGTTTCTTGATAGGAAATTTTGGCCAACCAAAGTGACTATGAATACATTACGCTCGTGTGCTGTGGCTTTTTTGTTGTTGGTCACTGGACCCGCTGGTTTGGTGCACGGATCGGATGACGAACCGTTTGGGATTCTGCCTCAGCCGCTAGCATTAATGTACCAATTAGAAGCTATCCGTGGCGAAGTGACTTTTGATTTCGAAATGGATCGAGCTACGGCGACGGCACTGCTGGGTAACCACCCGGACTTTGCGCTCGCCGACCAAGGCGAAACCGTACAAGCACATTGGGGTGTTACATCGCAGGACGTCCGGGTGGGTGACGCCGAGCCGTACCCGGTAATATTCGCTTTCCTGTGGCTTCCCGCAGAAGTGCCAAGTGACTCGAGAATTCCTGATCAAGGAACACGCGTCGAGCTTGAAATGTGGACAGACTCGCGCGAGTTTCAAAGCTTATTGGGGCGTGGGGGGATTCGTGTGCAGCTTGCCGATATCACCCTCGAACGCGTCGGCAATAGTTGGCACTTTGTGCTCAAGGACGCGTATTTCAGTTTCCAAGGTATCGCGACGCCGACGGACAAACCTAAGCCATGGAAATATTCGCTACCCGCGTACACGACCGTTTGGCGAAGAGATGCGAGAGTATTCACAATATATACCTACTAC
>JACZSK010000005.1 GCA_022574255.1 Pseudomonadota bacterium | reverse complement strand
TTGAGGACGTCCTGCTTGTTGGTGTGTCCAAGGGCCCGGACCGCGACGCCGGCCGCGAGCGTTTTCACATGCCCGGCAGGAAATCGTTTTCGCTTCGGGAAGGAGACGCCGTGCTCTATTTCCTGCAGCGGCTTCGCGATGAAGCACACCGTTTCGCAATCGGCAGCCACCGCGCGCGCCGCAGGAAGGCGATCCATATGTCGCCACTGGATCAGGTTCCCGGTGTCGGCGGCCACCGCAAAAAGGCGTTGCTGCACCATTTTGGCTCCGCCAAGGCGGTCAGCGCCGCCGGGCTCAAGGACCTGGAGGCGGTCAGTGGCATCAGCAAGACCCTGGCGCAGATAATTTACGATCATTTTCACGACGCCGGTTGACGCAGAATCTCTGGCGCGTACATTTGACCGGGATTCCGAGCGGGGCATCGCCATGACCGTCATGAAAAGTCTGCCGAACATTCTGACGCTGTCGCGTATCTTCGTGATACCGGCTCTGGTCGCCGCCTTTTACATAGATGCGCCGCTGGGAAACTGGATTGCCTTTGCCCTGTTTACGCTGGCCAGCATCACCGACTTTTTTGATGGCATGATTGCCCGTGCCTATGGCGCAACCTCAAAATTGGGCCAATTTCTGGACCCCGTCGCCGATAAGCTGATGGTTGCCGCCACTATCGTCATGCTCGCCGCTTTTGACCGGGTCACCGGGGTTCATATCCTGGCGCTGGTGGTCATCCTTTGCCGGGAAATTCTGGTCTCGGGGCTGCGTGAATTCCTCGCCGAAATCAGGGTCCGCATGCCGGTGACCGCGCTGGCAAAATGGAAGACAACCATCCAGATGGTCGCGATGGCTACCCTGCTGATCGGCGAGGCGGCGCCGCCCTGGCTGCCCGCCGGAATTGTAGGGCTGGCCTGTCTGTGGCTGGCAGCGTTGCTGACAATTTACACCGGCTACGATTATTTGCGCGCCGGCCTGAAACACATGTCCTGACCCCGGGGAACCGCCGCATGCAGCTTCTGTATTTCGCATGGGTCCGTGAACGGATCGGAACCGGGGAGGAGACGTTATCCCTGCCCGGTGAGGTAACAACGGTCGGGCAATTGCTGGATTGGCTGGCTGCACGCGGCGAGCAGTATGCGGCGGCGCTGGACCAGCGCAGCCACATCCGCGTGGCCGTGAACCAAACCTATGTTGGCACCGATCACCCGGTATCCGACGGCGACGAAGTGGCCATCTTCCCCCCGGTTACGGGCGGCTGAAAATGATTGTCAAAGTCCAGGCCGAAGATTTCGACGCCGCTGCCGAGATTCGGACGCTGATCGGCGGGCGCACCGACGTGGGAGCGGTCGTGACCTTTACCGGCCTGATGCGCGGCGGCGAAGGCGCGACCCTGACGCTCGAGCATTATGCGGGCATGTCGGAAAAGGAATTGACCACAATTGCCGAGGAAGCCGCGCACCGCTGGCCACTCACAGACCTCCTCATCATACATCGCCACGGCACATTGAACCCGGGCGATCAGATCGTTCTGGTGGCGACGCTTGCGGCTCATCGGGGGGATGCCTTCGCGGCGGCTGAATTCCTCATGGACTGGTTGAAAACCAGGGCTCCCTTCTGGAAAAAAGAAGAGGCGGGTGGCAAGACCCCCGGTGAGGCGAAATGGGTGGAAGCCCGCGCCGACGACGAGAAAGCTGCCGAACGCTGGGAAGAGAAGGAATAGGCGTATCACCCTCACCCGCGCCCTTTGGGCGCTTCCCTCTCCCTCAAGGGAGAGGGTCAAAAGAAAAAGCCCTCTCCCTTGAGGGAGAGGGTTGGGTGAGGGTGAGGGTGAGAGTGACAGCGGAGAAGGCGAAAAACCAGTAGCCGCTAGCTGCGGCCGTTCACCAGATCATCGTAATCCTGCATCAGGTTTCTGGTAATCTCTCCAACAGTGAATTTATAGGGACCAATTTCGCCGATCGGCGTAATTTCGGCCGCCGTGCCGGTGATAAAACATTCTTCAAAATCCGCCATTTCCTCCGGCATGATCGTCCTCTCAACGACCTCGATACCGCGGGCGCGGGCAAGCTCCATCGCCGTGCGCCGGGTAATACCGTCCAGGAAACAATCCGGTGTGGGCGTGTGCAACACGTCGCCCTGGCGGAAAAAGATATTGGCGCCCGTGCATTCCGCCACCCGGCCGCGCCAGTCCATCATCAGCGCATCGTCGTAGCCCTCAGCGGTCGCCTTGTGCTTGGTCAGCGTGCATATCATATAGAGCCCCGCCGCCTTGGCCTTGGTCGGAATGGTCTCCGGCGATGGGCGTTTCCAGTCTGCGATCATCAGCCTGAGACCTTTTTCCCGGGCTTCCGGCGAGAAATACGAAGGCCAGGACCAGACCGCGACGGAATGATGGATGGTCGCACGCTCTGCGGCAACGCCCATCTGCTCGGCCCCGCGCCAGACAAGCGGGCGGACATAGGCATCGGTCAGGTTGTTTGCCTTCAGGGTCTGGATGACCGCCTCATCCAGTTCTTCCACGGACTGCGTCATGGTCATGCCCAGCATTTCGGCCGAGGCAATCAGGCGCTCATTATGTTCACGCAGCTTGAAGACCGTGCCGCTGTAGGCCCGCGCCCCTTCGAAAACCGAGCTGGCGTAATGCAACGCATGGGTCAGTATATGAACTTTTGCGTCCCGCCAGTCGACCAGTTCGCCATCAAACCAGATTTTGCCGTCGCGATCATCGAACGGCTGTTCAGCACCCGCCACCTGAATTCTCCATATGAACCAAAGCCCGAGACCCCTTAGCAGATTCAGCCCCCACCGGACAACTCTCTTCCGCGCCTGGTGGCGGCTCGAATGGTCCTGCGCATCAGGTCGCCCAGGCCATTTTCCGCCATCAGAATTTCCAGAGCCGCTTCGGTGGTTCCCTTCGGGCTTGTTACGTTGCGGCGCAATGTCCTGGCATCCTCGCCGCTGGTCTCAAGCAGGGCTGCGGCGCCAATAATCGTCTGCCGCGCCAGCTCGCAGGCCACATCCTTGTCCAGGCCGGCGGCCTCTCCCCCCGCAGCCATAGCCTCAACGAGGTGAAAAACGTATGCGGGCCCCGATCCCGAAAGGCCAGTCACCGCGTCCAGATCGTCTTCGCTTTTCACCCAGACGACTTCGCCGACGGCGTCCAGCAGTTCTTCGACCAGCGCGTGATCCTGGCTGCTGGCACTGGCGCTGCGCACCGCCGCGGAAATGCCTTTGCCCACCGCCGCTGGTGTATTGGGCATGGCGCGGATAATCGGCGTGCCCTCGCCCAGCACCTCACTGATCCCCAGCGCGCGAAACCCCGCTGCGATCGATAAAATCAGCGCATCCCCACCACCCCATTTACTCAGCAGCGGCAGGATGTCACCCATGATCTGGGGCTTGACCGCCAGCACAATAATGCGCGGAGCCAAATTCGGCGGAAGATCGTCAGCGCTGGAAAACAGCTTGATCCCCTTAAGGCCGCCTGCGACAGCCTCCTTGCCCGCGGGCTCAACAACCAGCGCGCAAGCTGCCGCCAGACCGGCTTTTAGCCAGCCATCCAGCAACGCGCCGCCCATTTTTCCGCAGCCCACGAGAACCAGCGGGCGTTTCTTTGTAATTTCATCAAACATGGATATCCCTCCGCCCATGACGGGCGGCTCTATGGGTAATATGTCAGGCTTTGGCGACTATGTCAGGCTTCGCCGACAGTTTCCAGCAACGCGGATTCAATCGCTTCCGCCGGCTCCTTCCCTGCCCAGATAACAAACTGAAATACGGGAAAGAAGCGTTCGCACTCGCTCAACGCGGTTTCAATCAGGGTCTCGCACACTTCGGGGCTGATGCCTACGGCTTCGGCATCCGCAATCGTGGCATGGCGATACATCAGAACATTCTCGTCGGACCAGATTTCAAAATGGCCAACCCACATGCGCTCGTTTATCAGTGCCAGGGTTTCAAATATCTTGGCCCGGCGCGGGTCGGGAATGCGGGCGTCGAACACACAGGCTGTCTGCAGCACGCGCCCATCTTCGCGCCAGAAAAAGCGCATGTGATACTCACACCATTTGCCGGTTACCGAGGCGGTAATTTCGTCATCGGTGACCCGCTCGAAGGGCCATTCGTTGGAACCCAACAGTTGCTCGATCAGGTCCAGCGGGTTAGGCCCGCTGCCAGTTGGACTATCGACGTAAAGGCTTGTCATTTTTCATCCCCGCGCCTTGGCCCGCAATGGACCCGTGCGGTCCGTAATCGGCCCGGAATGGCCAACGAACGCCAAATTCACTGGGCCATGCCACAAGATATCGTATTTTCAGCACCCCACCTACAATATGTAGCCTGCCATCAGAGCGAGTCCGGGGCAAGCCGAATATTGATCGGGCGTCAAATTTCTTGTGGATAACCTTGAATCCGGCGGGGCCGGAACCGAATCCGGCGGGGCCGGAACCGTTCGGAGCGCGGCTAGCTGGCGCTTTTCCCGGCTTTTGCCTTGAGCTTCTTTTCCAGGGCATCGACGCGCGCGATCAAGGCTTCATTTTCCTCGCGGGCCTTCTGCGCCATGGCGCGCACGACCTCGAATTCCTCCCGCGGAACCAGATCCATGCTGCCGGCCAGCCGCTCGATCCGCGCCTTTACCGTCGCCTCGATTTCCTGGCGCATGCCGTGCAGGGTGCCGGCGGCACCCGAGGCGAGCTTTGCAATATCGTCGATAATCGGATTGTCGGTCTGCATTGGAAACTCCCGGAATCTGTTCTCCGCCAAATATGGGGGCTCGGAGGCCCGTTGAAAAGCGAAAGTTGTGCTGCGCAAGCATCACCAATGCTTTACCGGCAAAATCCCGCCGCGGCGCTTGACATCACAGTTCCGGCCCGCATGATCACGGCGTTTACCGGCTCAAGGAGAAAGTCGCCCATGCTCACATATCTTGCCGTCGCCGCCCTGCCCTATCACGATATCGATCCGATCATATTCCAATGGGGCTGGTTCGCGCTGCGCTGGTATTCAGTCGCCTATATTGCCGGCCTGCTGCTGACCTGGTGGATCGTTATTCGCATGCTGGCGGAGCGCAATGCGCCGATGACGCGCCAGCATGTCGACGACTTCCTGCTGTGGGGAACATTGGGCGTCATATTCGGCGGTCGGCTAGGCTATGTGCTTTTCTATAATCCGGCCTATTTCGCCTCGCACCCGCTTCAAATTCTGCAGTTATGGGACGGCGGCATGTCGTTTCACGGTGGTCTGCTGGGCGTCACAGTCGCGGTCCTGATTTTTACCCGTAAATACAAGATCGACAAATACCGCATGGCGGACCTGCTGGCTTGTGCGGTACCACCGTCACTGCTGTTCGGGCGGCTTGCCAATTTCATCAATGGCGAGCTT
Organism: Pseudomonadota bacterium; assembly: GCA_022574255.1. Classification (GTDB taxonomy): domain Bacteria; phylum Pseudomonadota; class Alphaproteobacteria; order Sphingomonadales; family SMXR01; genus JACZSK01. The sequence goes on along the minus strand of JACZSK010000005.1, from coordinate 61,013 downwards.
TGGGGGAAAGTTTCGGATGTGCCCTGGGCCATGTATTTTCCCACCGGCGGCCCCGAGCCGCGCCACCCCAGTCAGCTTTACGAAGGCTTCTTCGAAGGGATCGTTATTTTCGTGGTCTGCAATTACATGTTCAGAAAAACCAGGGCCGGCGATTACCCTGGCATGACGGCGGGCGCGTTCTGGATTATCTATGGCCTGTCGCGCTTCGGGCTGGAATATGTGCGCGTGCCCGATGCCCATCTGGGATACTTTGGCGGCTTCATCACCATGGGCCAGATTCTGTCCCTGCCGATGGTCCTGTTCGGCGCCTGGCTGGTCCATCGCAGCATCCGGGCGGTCCGCGCACAGGGATAATGCGGCCATGGCCAGCCCGCGCCAGCGCGAAAAGACAGCACCCCTGAAGGACCGCCTGATCCGGCTGATTGCGGCTGAGGGGCCCATAGGCGTCGATGAATACATGCGCGCCGCGCTGACCGACCCCGAGTTTGGCTATTACATGACCCGCGATCCTCTGGGGCTTGGCGGAAAGCGCTCCGGGGGCCGGGATGGGGAGCGCGGCGGCGATTTCATTACCGCACCCGAGGTCAGCCAGATGTTTGGCGAACTGATCGGCCTGTGGCTGGCCAACGAATGGCGGCGCATGGGCAAGCCCGACCCGGTACGGCTGGTGGAACTGGGCCCGGGGCGGGGTACTTTAATGGCCGATGCCTTGCGCGCCATGGCGGTGGTGCCCGAATTCCTGAGCGCCATTGATCTGCATCTGGTTGAAGCCAGTCCAATATTGATGGCCGAGCAACGGAAACGCCTGTCGGCCAGCTGGTGCGAGACCCTGGACCAGGTCCCGGAAGGGCCATTGTTGCTGGTCGCCAACGAATTCTTCGACGCGATGCCGGTCAAGCAGTTTGTCATGACCGGCGAGGGCTGGCGCCAGCGCATGGTTGGCGTTGAGGACGGCGAATTGCGATTCACAAGCGGCGAAAAAGCCGCAGATCTCAATATTACAGCCCGGCCGGGCGAAATCTTCGAGACTTCACCCACCGGCACGGCCATCATCCGGGAAATCGCCGGTCGCCTGGCGAAGAGCGGCGGCGCCGCCCTGATCATTGACTATGGCCACAGCGCGCCGGGCCTGGGTGATACCCTGCAGGCCGTTCGCGGCCACCAGTATGCCGAGGTGCTGGAACAGCCTGGAGAGGCCGACCTGTCCGCCCATGTGGATTTCGCGGCGCTGGCTCAAGCTGCGAGCGGCGCCGGTGCTGCGGTCCACGGCCCGGAAACCCAGGGTGCGTTTCTCGCTTCGCTGGGAATCGAAGAGCGCGCGCGCAAACTGAGCAAAAACGCCGACCCGGATCAACGACGTGATATTGAGACCGCACTGGAGCGTTTGACGAGCGCCGATGCCATGGGCGCGTTGTTCAAGGTCACGGCTCTGACCGACAGAGCGGCCCCCGCCCCGGCCGGTTTCGAGTAGCCGGTGATGATCAGAACCTATCAGGCCGGAAATATCGCCGACACCGTTTCCCACGGATTTTTCACCCGCCGGGGCGGCGTCTCAACCGGGCTTTACGATGGGCTGAATGTCGGACTGGGCTCGGATGATGCGCGGGACATGGTTCAGGAGAATCGGCGCCAGGCGCTGGCTCATTTGGCGCCCTCGGACGCCACGCTTTGCACGGCTTACCAGATACACGGCACCGATGTAGCCATCGTCAATGAGCCCTGGCCCACGGGCGATGCGCCACAGGTGGACGCCATGGTGACGGCCCAGCGGGACATTGCGCTGGGCATCGTGACCGCAGATTGCGCGCCGGTGCTGTTCGCCGATGCCGCGGCGGGCGTAATCGGGGCTGCGCACGCTGGTTGGAAAGGCGCACTGACGGGCGTTTTGCAGGCTACCGTCGAAGCCATGGTAAAACTCGGTGCGCGCCGCAATAATATTTCCGCCGCCATCGGCCCGGCCATCGCGCAGGAATCCTACGAAGTCGGCGCCGATTTCAGGGCCGCGTTCCTCGACGCGAATGCCGGGGCGGCAACTTTCTTTGCAGTTGGCCGGGATGGCCGCTTTCAATTCGACCTGCCCGCCTATGTGGGCAGCTCTTTAAGAACCGCGGGAATCGAATCGGTCTGGACCGCCGGTGTCGATACCTACAGGCTGGAGAGCGATTTCTATTCCTATCGTCGCAGTTGCCACAGGGACGAAGTGGATTATGGCCGCCAATTGTCGGCAATTCTGTTGGTTTGAGCGGTTTTGAGCGGCCTCCGGCAGAAACGCATATGAGCCGCATCTAATCTGTTTACAGGCATCGGCGCAGTTGATAACACTTCGCCCGCGGGCGCAATTTTTGTTGCTTTCGGCTGCGGCATGGATGCTCATGCTCGAAAGTGCAGTCACCGCAAGGGTACCAAGACAGGTGCCAAGACAGGGGGAGACATCTGGGATGAAAGTGGTGGCAGGCAACAGCAATGTCCCGCTGGCTGAGGCCATCGCGGATTATCTGGACATCTCCCTGACCAAGACCGATATCCGGCGTTTTTCCGATCAGGAAGTCTTCGTCGAAATCCATGAGAACGTGCGCGGCGAGGATGTGTTTGTGGTTCAATCGACCAGCTTCCCCGCCAACGACCATTTGATGGAACTGCTGATCTGCATAGATGCGCTGCGTCGGGCCTCGGCGCGCAGGATCACAGCCGTTCTGCCCTATTACGGCTACGCCCGCCAGGACCGCAAACCAGGGCCGCGAACGCCCATATCGGCCAAGCTGGTAGCCAACCTTATCACCACGGCAGGCGCCGACCGAGTTTTGACCCTGGATCTCCACGCCGGACAGATCCAGGGTTTTTTCGATATTCCGACCGACAACCTGTTCACCGCGCCAGTGATGACCAAGGACATTTTAGCGAATTACGGCGATAACAACCTGATGATCGTCTCGCCCGATGTGGGCGGTGTGGTGCGTGCCCGCGCCTATGCCAAACGCGTAAAAGATGCGCCGCTGGCGATTATCGACAAACGCCGCGAACGCGCCGGCGAATCCGAAGTCATGAACATCATCGGCGACGTTGGTGGACGCCGCTGCATCATCGTTGACGATATTGTCGATTCCGCGGGCACCCTGTGCAACGCCGCCGAAGCCCTGATGAATGACGGCGCGCTATCGGTCAGCGCCTATATAGCGCATGGCGTATTATCGGGCGGCGCAGTGGAGCGGGTTGAAGCCTCTTCGCTGGACGCTTTGGTCATATCCGACAGCATCATGGCCACCGATGCGGTCAAGGCTTCAAAGAAAATACGCTACCTGACCATCGCCCCGCTGATCGCCGAGGCGATGAGCCGGATCAGCCAGGAAACCTCGGTTTCGAGCCTCTTCGACTAAGTCACGAACTCATAAACAGGATCGCGAATAGTATGGACCGGTTTGCCTGGATAACAGGAGCGGACCTGCGGGAAACCTTGCGGTTTTCAAGGGGTTGCGACGCATTAGCCGGGCAAACCGGCCATAGCCGCCATGGCCTAAGGCCGCCGAAACCGCGGCAAGCTGCAGCGTTGAAGGGCTCAACCGGGCAGCCAGCCCGCTTTTCACCCTTCGCCTCGCGTCTTTTTGCGGTTTACGGCGCTATTTCGAACCTGTTTTTGAGTCCGTGACTTAGGCTTCTGGCAGCCCACTAAAAACCCCACAAGCCGGTTGCTTTTCCCGGTAACGCAGGGTAAAAGCGAGCGCCTTGAAATTGGACATTAAACCCCGTGAAGCATCCCTGGAGGCGGCACGGCCCTGACGGCGGATTTCCGCCGGAACAGGAAGATTGGAGAGCAGCAAATGGCTGACATTCAGAACCTTGCGGTTGAGCCGCGAGAGCGGGCAGGAAAGGGATCCTCCCGCGCCGCCAGAAGGGCTGGCCGTATTCCGGCAGTCGTCTACGGCGATAAAAAAGCACCCGAAATGATCACCATCGCGCGGAACGAACTGGTCCGCCTGATGAGTCGCGGCACTTTCCTGACCAGCCTGTTCGAGATTGAGCTGAACGGCAAGAAGCAGCGCGTTCTGCCACGCGATCTGCAGCTGGACCCGGTCTATGACAAACCGCTGCATGTGGATTTCCTGCGCCTGAGCAAAGGCGCAACGGTGGTGATTGAAGTGCCCGTGCAATTCACCGGTGAGGACGAGTGCCCCGGCCTGAAACGCGGCGGCGTCCTGAACGTGGTGCGGCATACCATCGAATGCACCTGCCCTGCCGAAGCCATCCCGGACAGGCTGGAGGTCTCGCTGGTCGGCCTTGAAATCAATGATTCCATTCACATCAGCGGCATCGCCATGCCCGAGGGTGTGGAACCGACCATTGCCGACCGTGACTTTACAGTCGCCACGGTGGTGGCGCCTTCGGGCTTGAAGACCGAGGAAGAAGAGGCTGCGGAAGCCGAGGCGGAAGCCCTGGCAGAAGGCGAAGAAGGCGAAGAGGGCGAGGAAGCAGTTGAAGGTGACGGTGCTGCAGAAGATGGCGGCGGGGAAGAATAAGCTTCCTGGCGAAACTCCACGGGCTTTTTTGCCGCCCGGAGCATCAGGGGCCTGACTCATTATGCTGTTCGTCGGTCTTGGAAATCCCGGCGCGGAACACGCCGGCCAGAGACACAACATCGGCTTTATGGCGGTGGACGAAATCGTCCGCCGCCATGGCTTCTCCTCCCAGCGCGCGCGATTCCAGGGCCAGACTTTCGAGGGCCGGCTGGCGGACAAGAAAATCCTGATGTTAAAGCCCATGACTTACATGAACCGCTCCGGCCAGTCGGTCGGCGAAGCCATGCGCTACTACAAGCTGGAGCCCCGGGAATTGATCGTTTTCTACGATGAAATTGATTTCGCGCCGGGCAAGATGAAAGTCAAGACCGGCGGTGGCGCGGCTGGCCACAACGGCATCAGGAGCCTGATCTCGCATATCGGAGCGGACTTTCGCCGGGTTCGCATCGGTGTCGGCCACCCCGGCAACAAGGACGATGTGCACAGGCATGTCTTGTCCGATTTTAGTAAATCCGAAGCCGTTTGGCGCGATCCGTTGATCGATGCCATCGCCGAGGAGGCACCGCTTCTGGCGGCGGGCGAAGACGCCCGTTTCATGACCGCGGTAGCGCTGCGGCTGGCACCGGCAAAAGCGAAAAAAAAGTCGACCGAATCTTCCGGCGCCAAGACCTGACCGGGCCCGGCCTCGGGCCGATAAGGAAAATCCAGAATGGGCTTCAAATGCGGCATCGTCGGCCTTCCCAACGTGGGAAAATCAACGCTTTTCAACGCGCTGACCAGCGCTGCCGCGGCGGCGGCGGAGAATTACCCCTTCTGCACCATTGAGCCCAACATCGGCCAGGTGCCGGTCCCTGACCCGCGGCTGCGGGAAATCGCTGCATTGGCCAAATCGGCCAAAGTTATCGACACCCAGATGGGGTTTGTTGACATCGCAGGGCTGGTGCGCGGCGCGTCGAAAGGCGAAGGCCTGGGCAATCAGTTTTTGGGCAACATCCGCGAGGTGGATGCCATCATCCATGTGTTGCGCTGTTTCGAAGACGGCAATATCACCCATGTGGAGGGCAGGATTGACCCCGTGGCAGACGCCGAGACGGTGGAAACCGAGCTGATGCTTGCCGACCTGGAAAGCATGGAAAAAAGACGCGCCGGCATTGAGAAGAAAGCCAAGGGCGGCGACAAGGACGCCAAGGAAATGCTGGCCATGATCGACGAGGTTCTGGTGCTGTTACAGGAGGGGAAACCGGCGCGCCTCGTGGATCGGTCCGACCCGGCGCGGCAAAAGGTTTTCCGCCGGCTTCACCTGCTGACATCCAAGCGGGTTCTCTATGTCTGCAACGTGGACGAAGCCTCGGCGGCGGATGGCAATGCCTTTTCCGCGGAGGTTGCCCAAATGGCGGCGGCTGAGGGCGCCGGCTGTGTGGTTATCTCGGCTGAAGTGGAGGCGCAGATCGCCGAACTGGACGACGAGGCTGACCGGGCCGATTTTCTGGAGAGCCTGGGCCTCGCGGAAACCGGTCTGGCGCGGATCATTCGCGCCGGATACGCACTGCTGGACCTGATTACTTTCTTTACGGCGGGGCCGAAGGAAGCGCGGGCCTGGACGGTGAGGAAGGGCGCCAGGGCACCGCAAGCGGCTGGCGTCATTCACAGCGACTTCGAAAAAGGCTTCATCCGCGCCGAGACAATTTCCTATGATGAATTTCTCGCCTGTGGAGGTGAACAGGGCGCCAAGGACGCGGGAAAGATGCGCCTTGAAGGAAAGGAATATGATGTGCGGGACGGCGACGTGATGCTGTTTCGTTTCGCAAACTAAGGAAATCAAAGCCAATGAGCGCGCCTGTTTATATGGAAGATTACGAAGTCGGAACGATTCAAGAGTTCGGCGCCTATGAGGTGACCGAGGAGGAAATTCTCGAATTCGCCAAAAAGTATGACCCCCAGTTTTTCCATGTGGACGTTGAGGCGGCGAAGGAATCATGGTTCGGCGGGCTGATTGCTTCGGGCTGGCACACCTGCGCCATGACCATGCGCATGCTGGTTGATTCCATGGAGGGCCGCGCACACAGCCTGGGCTCGCCCGGGGTCGATGAGGTCCGCTGGCGCCGGCCGGTGCGCCCCGGCGATATTCTTTCCGTAAAAACGGAGATTACCGAGTTGCGCCCTTCGCGCTCGCGCCCCGGCTTCGGCAGCCTGCATCAGGATATGACCGTCTCGAACCACAAGGGCGAGGTGGTCATGACCTTCAAGTCGATTGCCATGCTGCAGCGGCGCCCGGCTGAAGACGCAGTCGCGGAATAAAGGCGGGATCAGACCAGCCCGCCCGCTCACTCTTCTTTGATCACCTGTGATTTGCCCAATCGGCCCCGGCGGGTAATGCTGCCCGCATGGTCCGCCGCGTCATAATTGCCACGATAATTCTATTGGCCACCGCTTACACGGTGCAGGCCGCGAAGGACAAGTTTGCTCATTTGCGCGCCGAATGGCCGGACACCGATTTCTCGCAGGCCTCGGTCGATATCAGGGCAGTCATAGCCGCCGGGCCGCCGAAGGATGGCATCTCGTCAATCGATGACCCGCAGTTCATTCCGGCGAAGCAGGTAACAGAACTCGCCGATACCGAGCCGGTCATCAGCGTTCTTCTGGGCGGCGACGCCCATGCCTATCCCTTTCGCATTCTGATCCAGCACGAAATCGTCAACGACTGGGTGGGGGGATTGCCGGTGGCCATTACATACTGCCCGCTGTGCAATTCCGCCGTCGCTTTCGACCGGCATGTGGAGGGCAACGCCGTCGAGTTTGGCACCACCGGCAGGCTGTATCTCTCGAACCTGGTCATGTACGACCGCTGGAGCGAGAGCTGGTGGGCGCAATTCACCGGCGAGGCCATAGCGGGCAGGCTGAATGGCACGAAGCTGAAGCGCCTGCCGTCGCGGATTGAATCTCTGGCCAGCTTCAGGAAACGCCATCCCGATGGCAATGTTCTGTTGCCGCCACGGCGGTTCCCGGGTCGTCCCTATGGCGGCAATCCTTATGCCAATTATGATTCCCTTCCAGCACCCTGGTTCCAGGCCGGGACTCTGCCGAGAAATATCCCTGCCATGGCCCGCGTGGTGACGGTGGGGGATCGTGCCTGGGCGCTGACTTTGCTGCGCAAGAAAGGCCACATAGAGACCACAGACGGGTTGATAATCACCTGGCAGGCGGGGCAGAATTCCGCCCTGGACCACAGAATAATTTCAAAGGGACGGGATGTGGGCAATGTGCTGGTGCAACAGCAAACCCCCGATGGCCCGGTCGATATTCCGTACGGCGTTGACTTCGCCTTCGCCTTTCATGCCTTTCACCCGGAAAGCAAGATAATCACCAGATAGTTTACCGGGTTCACCCGCCGGGATATTCGCACAGCGTGACCACGGGAACATCCATGTCCCGGATGCGCCGCGATCCGCCGAGATCGGGCAGATCGATGACAAAGCAGGCGGCAACGACCGTGCCGCCGGTGGCCCGGATCAGCTTGACTGCTGCCTCCGCGGTGCCGCCGGTGGCGATCAAATCATCGACCAGAAGCACCAGGTCGCCGGAACCAATGGCGTCATCATGCAATTCCAGCCTGCCGGTGCCGTATTCAAGCTCGTAATCCTCCGAGATCGTGGTGTGGGGCAGCTTGCCGGCTTTGCGGACGGGTACGAAACCGGCGGCCAGCTGGTGCGCCACGGCGCCTCCCAGGATAAATCCGCGCGCTTCGATACCGACAACTTTATCAATGGTCACGCCCACATAACGCTGAACCAGTTCGTCCACCGCCTTGCGGAAACCCAGGGGATCGGCCAACAGGGTTGTGATGTCGCGAAACTGCACACCGGCCTTGGGAAAGTCGGGAATGGTGCGGATTCGCGATGTAACCCACTCGGCCATTCATTCAGGCTCCCGGCTCGTACCAGTGGCGTCTCTAGGCGTCGTCTTTCTTCTTCTTGATGTCGGCCCAGACTTTCTTGTTTGAGAAATACACCAAAATAGTGAGCGCCAGCATGAACAGCATGACGCGCAGGCCCAACTCGTGGCGCGCTTCCAGCTCGGGTTCGGCGGCCCAGTTCAGGAATACTGTCACATCCTCCGCCAACTGCTCGACAGTCGCCGGCGTGCCGTCGGCATATTCCACGGCATCCTCGAACAAAGGCATCGCCATGGCGATCTGGTGGCCCGGGAAATAGGCGTTGTAAGTAAGGCCCTCGCCCAGATCAAAATCATCTGGCTGGTCCACGTAACCGGTCAACAGGCTGTAGAGGTAGTTGGGCCCACCGACCCGAGCCTTGGTAATCAAGGAAAGGTCAGGCGGCAACGCGCCGTTGTTGGAAAAACGCGCCGCATTGGCGTTGGGAAAGGGCGATGGCAGGTAATCCTCAGTGCGCCCTGGGCGCTCGGTGGGGTCGCCATATTCGTCGACGTCGCCAGCAACCGTATATTCCGCCGCGATGGCCTTTACTTCATCCTCGGTCAGGCCGATTTCCGTCAAGTTGCGGAAGGCGATATATTTCAGGCCGTGGCAGGCCGAGCAGACCTCCTTGTAAACCTGGAAGCCGCGCTGCTGGGCGGCGCGGTCATAGGTGCCCATGGGGCCCGCGAAAGTCCAGTCATGCTCTTTTAACGCGACGGCCTCACCAGAGGCTATGGCGCTCACGGACTGGCCCAGAGACAGTCCGGCAAAGGCGGCAACGATCATGGCTTTTCTGGCTGAATTCATGGTCATTGCCCTACTCCGCCGCTTTGATTACAGGGTTGGAAATGCTCTCGGGCAGCGGCTTCGGCTTTTCCACTTTGCTGATGATCGGCATCAGGACCAAAAAGTGGATGAAATAATAAGCCGTAGCGATCAGTCCCACGGTGGGCAGAATGCCCTCGGGTTTCTGCGCACCCACATATCCCAGAACGATCACGTCAATCACCAGCAGCCAGTATATCTGCTTGTAAAGCGGGCGGAAGGTGGCCGAGCGCACCTTGGAGAAGTCCAGCCAGGGCAGCAGGAACAGCACCAGGATCGAGCCGAGCATAAGGATGACGCCGGCGAGCTTGGCTGTGATAATCACAATATTCGTGCCCGGAATGCTGATGTCAAAAGTGATCGCGCGAAGGATCGCGTAGAAGGGCAGATAATACCACTCCGGCACAATATGGCCGGGCGTCGACAGCCTGTCGGCGGGGATATAATTATCCGGATGACCCAGCAAATTGGGCTCATAAAAGACCATTGCCGCAAAGAACATGATGAAAACCGTCACTCCGAAGGCGTCCTTGGCGGTGTAATAGGGGTGGAAGGGCACCTTGTCCTGCGGGCCCTTGGTGTCGATCCCCAAGGGGTTGTTCGAGCCATGCTGATGCAGCGCCCACATATGCAGGATCACCACCCCCACGATCACGAAGGGCAGCAGGTAATGCAGGCTGAAGAAGCGGTTCAATGTGGCGTTGCCGACCGCGAAATCACCCCACAGAAACGCCAGGATAGCATCACCGATAAAGGGGATGGCGCCGAACATGCTGGTAATCACCGTCGCCCCCCAGAAGCTCATCTGGCCCCAGGGCAGCACATAACCCATGAAAGCGGTGGCCATCATCAACAGCAAAATCACCACACCCAGCATCCACAAGAGCTCGCGCGGTGCCTTGTAGGATCCGTAATAAAGCCCGCGGAATATGTGGATATAAACCACGATAAAGAACATTGACCCGCCGTTGGCGTGGACATAGCGCAGCAGCCAGCCATAATTCACGTCGCGCATGATATGCTCGACCGAGGCGAAGGCGAGATCGGCGGTGGGTGTGTAATGCATTGCCAACACGATGCCGGTGATGATCTGGACAACCAGCACCAGACCGGCGAGCGAGCCGAAATTCCACCAGTAATTAAGATTCTTGGGGGTCGGATAGCCTGGGCCCACGGCGGCATGCATCAGCGAGAATATCGGCAGCCGATATTCGATCCACTGGACAATCTTTGACTTCGGCTGGAATTTACTCTCTGACATTTTTTGCCCCTACCCGATCAGAATTTTGTTGTCATCGATGAAGACATATTGCGGCACCTCAAGGTTGTTCGGCGCCGGGCCTTTGCGGATGCGGCCAGAGGTATCGTAATGGGAACCGTGGCAAGGGCAGAACCAGCCGCCATACTCGCCCTGCTCACCCAAGGGCACACAGCCCAAATGGGTGCAAACGCCCACCATCACCAGCCATTCGGGTTTTTGCACGCGGTCTGCGTCGGTCTCGGGATCGGGCAAATCCGCCAATGATACAGCCTGAGCCTCGGCAATCTCCGCTGCCGTGCGGCGGCGGATGAAAACCGGCTTCTTGCGCCATACAACGGTAATGCTCTGCCCGACTTCAATCGCCGACAGGTCCACTTCGGTTGTGGACATCGCCAGAACCTCGGCTGAAGGGTTCATCTGGTCGATCAGCGGCCACATCGCCGCGCCAACCGCTACGGCCCCGAGGCCCATACTGGCGATGTGAATAAAATCGCGCCGGGTGGCGCCATCGCCTGAATCGCTGGAATCATCTGTCGCCATCTGGTTTGCCTCGAGAACGCGGGCTGCGCCATTTTGGCGCCGCGCCAGGAATTGATTTTCTAAACAACTTTCAGCCGGGAAACAGCCCCTTGATGATGCGGCCAAAGGTCACACTCACTCAATGTGTCCCGCAGCCGGCAGAGTAATACGTCAGCCCTTCTGACCCTGCCTCTTGTGGCAAGGTTTAGCGGCCCCTGCCCCAAGATGCAACCGCATTGTTGCGCTCCTGATCGGCCATTAATTGCTCGAAAAAACAACACCCTTTTTAATGTGCCCCTATATAATTCACGGGCGGTGACAGGCAAATCCACTCTCTGTAGGATCAACCCATGCGCATCGCTCTCTATCAGCCGGACATCCCGCAAAACACCGGTACCATCATCCGCATGGCGGCCTGTCTGGGCCTGCCCATCGACATAATTCTGCCCTGCGGTTTCCCCTTCAGCGACCGTTCGCTGCGCCGCGCCGGCATGGATTATCTGGACCAGGCGGACATATCCAGACATCTGGATTGGGCGGCCTTCGAGGCCGCGCGGGCGGCAAGCGGCGGGCGGCTGGTATTGCTGACCACCAAGGCCGCGTTGCCCTATACCGATTACACTTTTGGCGCCAACGATGTGTTGCTGCTGGGCCGGGAAAGTGCCGGGGCACCCCAGAAGGTGCATGACGCAGCCGACGAACACGTGCTAGTTCCCATGGCCAAGGGGATGCGCTCGCTGAATGTGGCCATGGCAGCCGCCATGGTGGTTGGAGAGGCGCTACGGCAAATTGAAAGCGCGTAAACGGCATGAGGGCAACGCGGCATGGCTGACGAGAATACAGAGAATACAGAAAATATAGAGCAAAAAAAAGCGCAAGCCGCGGCGTGGTTCGCCGAGCTGCGCGACCAGATTTGCGCCGCCTTCGAGACCCTTGAAGACGACTATACCGGCCCCCTGAAAGACCAGCCTGCCGGGCGTTTTGAGCGCACCGAATGGAGCCGCGAAACCGAAGACGGATCCGATGGAGGCGGCGGCGTCATGTCGGCCATGAGGGGTCGGTTGTTCGAGAAGGTCGGGGTCAATATATCAACGGTAAAAGGGGTCTTTTCCCCGGAATTCGCCAAACAGATACCCGGCACGGACGAAGACCCGTCCTTCTGGGCTGCGGGCATATCGCTGGTCGCCCATATGCATTCGCCCCGCGTGCCGGCGGTTCACATGAACACGCGGATGATCGTGACCAGCGAACAATGGTTCGGCGGCGGCGCCGACCTGAACGCGCCCATGCCGGTGGCTGAAGACACCGCCGACTTTCACGCCGCCTTCAAGGCCGCCTGCGACAAGCATGACCCGGCCTATTACCCGAAATACAAGAAATGGTGCGACGAATATTTTTACATCAAACACCGCAACAAGCCGCGCGGCGAGGGCGGCATATTTTATGACCAGCTGAACACAGGCGACTGGCAGGCCGACTTTGCCTTCACCCGCGATGTGGGTATGGCCTTTCGCGACATCTACCCGGCGCTGGTGCGCCGCCATATGAACGAGGAATGGACCGCCGAAGAACGCGAGGCGCAACTGGTGTATCGCGGCCATTATGCCGAGTTCAACCTGGTCTATGATCGCGGCACGTTGTTTGGCCTTAAAACAGGTGGCAATATTGACGCCATCCTGATGTCGCTGCCACCCGAAGCCAAGTGGCCGTAAGAGCTTTATGATTTTTGTGCAAGGAAGATTGTTATGCCACTGCCTGATTTCCTGAAGGACAGACTCACCCTTCCCCTCATCGCCGCGCCGCTGTTCCTGGTGTCAGAACCGGAGATAGTGATTGCCGCCTGCAAGGCGGGAATTGTCGGTTCCTTTCCCAGTCTGAACGCCCGCCCGGCTGGGGAGTTCGCCCGCTGGCTGGAGCGCATCGAGGGCGAACTGGACGAGAATGACGCGCCCTTCGCGGTCAACCTGATCGTCCACAAGTCGAACCCCCGCGTTGCCGAGGACCTGGCGCTTATCAAGGAACATAAAGTGCCGCTGGTGATCACCAGCGTCGGGCAGCCGGGTGAGGTTGTTGATCAGGTGCATTCGTACGGCGGCATGGTTTTTCATGATGTGATTAACCTGCGCCATGCCCAGAAGGCAAAGGAGGCCGGGGTCGACGGCATTATCCTGGTCAGCGCCGGGGCGGGCGGTCATGGCGGATTGATAAACCCGTTCACGCTGGTTCCCCAGGTGCGCGAATTCTTTGCCGGCACCATCATCCTGGCGGGCACTTTGTCAAACGGGCGCGCCATTCGCGCCGCCCAGGTGTTGGGCGCCGACCTGGCCTATATGGGCACCCGCTTCATCGCCACGAAAGAAGCCAACGCCGACGAAGCCTTCAAGCAGATGATCCTGACCTCGGGGCCGCTGGATGTGGTCTATACCGACAAGGTCTCAGGCATCAAAGGCAACTTTCTGGTCTCCAGCCTGACCGCTGCAGGTATTGAAATCGAGGGGCTGCCGAAACCCGAAATAGGCTTCGGCAAGCTGCGCGACAAGCGCGAAGCCGACCGCGCCGAAAACCAGAGTGAAAGCGAGGCCAAGGCCTGGAAAGAGGTGTGGAGCGCCGGGCAGGGGGTGGGTGAAATTCACGATATTCCAAGTGTCGCGGAACTGGTGGCGCGGCTTAAAGGTGAATACCAGGAGGCCTGCAAGACGCCGTAACAGCGCTGTTTATTCCCCCGGAAGTGTTGCAAGCAGCGCCTTCTTGCCGAGCGAAAAATCAGAGGCGACCCAGGCCTCCTCCAGCGCCCGCAGGGCCTCGCCCATGGCCGGACCCGGGGCAACGCCTCCGGCCTCCAGGTCATGGCCGGTGACCGGAAGTGTGGGCGGCGTAAAGGCCCGCGCGTCTTCGATCAGCCTTTGAACCGCATCCGCATCGTCGGGTTCATTGTCCAATACGGCGCGGTCGATAAAGGCCTCAGCGCCAATCCGGAATACCATCGCCCGCAGGTCTTTGGCTGCCAGGCCGGCTTTTGCGGGCGCGCCGCCGGTTGCCATCGCAGCCAGGCGCCTGGCGTCGGCGTTCGAGAGTTTAAATTCTTTCCCGATCCCCAGGAGCGCTGCCGCGTCACGGTCCAGCAATGCCGCCAGCCGCCGCAGCGCCGAGATATCCTCCAATGCGTGCTCCAAAGTAATCAGGGTTTCCAGCCGCCCGCCAAGCTTCGCCTCCGGCAATATTCTTTCCAGAATCCCCGCCTCCTGCATGGCCTGAAGAAGGGCCACCGGGTCAGGGGCCCCCAGCAGTTTCAGCAACTCGTCGCGGACGCGCTCTATGGAGAGAATTTCAAGGAGGGAGGCATTCTGCCGGCAGGCCCTCAGTCCGTCCGCGTCGGGCGCGCCCCGGCCATACCAGGCGTGGAAGCGGAAAAACCGCAGGATGCGCAGCGCGTCTTCGGCAATTCTCTCCGCCGCATCGCCGATAAATCGCACCCGGCCCGCCAGCAGATCCTCCTGCCCGCCGAAATAGTCATAAAGATTTCCCCCGGCATCCATGTAAAGCGCGTTCATGGTGAAATCGCGGCGCGCCGCGTCTGCCTCCCAGTCCCCGTGAAAAGCGACCCGCGCATGGCGGCCAAAGCTCTCCACGTCATGGCGCAGCGTCGTGACCTCAAAGGGCCGTCCCCCGACCACCGCCGTTACCGTGCCATGGGCGATGCCGGTAGGCACCACCTTGATTCCGGCGGCCCGCAGGCGGGTTGACGCTTCTTCGGGCTGATGGTCGGTGGCAATATCGATATCCCTCACCGCGCGGCCGATGAGAAAATCCCGCACCGCCCCGCCAACCACACGGCAATGGTCGGTGCCCAGCGCGTCCATGACAGACAGCAAGTCAGGCGCTTTCAGCCATGCAGCCCCCTTGAACGCGGCACTCCCCGTTGCACCCATCTTATGCGCCCTCGCTCGCATGGACAGCCAGCACTGCCGCCAGATTGACCAGCATCCCCGCCGTCGCACCCCAGATGTAATGGCCATCGTAGGGGAAGGCGTAATAGGTGAAATCAGCGCCGTTGAAGGCGCGGGTATGGACCTCGCGGTTGCCGGCATCGAGGATGAAAGCCAGCGGCACCTCGAAGACTTCGGCAACTTCCGTGGCATCGATGGTCAGCGAAAAATCGCCGCTGACCACGCCAACCACCGGCGTAATTTCAAATCCGGTGCCGGTCGGATAGAGGTCCAGCGTGCCGATGACATCAACAAAAGCGCGGGCAATGCCCACTTCCTCCTCGGTTTCCCTGAGTGCTGTATCGATAGCGTCTGAATCATGGGATTCGCGACTGCCGCCGGGAAAGCTGACTTGGCCCGCGTGATCTGGCAGGTGGTCGGTGCGTTCTGTCAGCAGCACGCTGATTCCTTCCTCCCGGTCAACCAGCGGCATCAGCACCGAGGCGGCGCGCGCACCGGGCATGCTGCGCCCCTGAAAGGCCGGATTAAGCTCGAGATCGTTGCGCAGCGCCTGTTCCACGCCGTCCGCCAGGTTCAGCGGGTCGCGGGCCCTGAGGCGGGCGTAGAGTCTGTCCAGTGCGGCCTGGTCAAACATCGCCCAGCCTGAAATAAGCGCCGCCGCTCCACAGGCCAATACCGTCACCTCCATCCGGGTCCGCCACCGCCATCTCCACCAGTTCATAGAAGACCGGGCGATTGATCAGCGCTTCCAGCCGGTCGCGAACCAGCACATAGGGCCGGGGCTCCCCGGTCTCCCCGTTGATCTCGACCCGGATGGGGTTGGCGGGACCGGCGGCGACCAGATCGCCCACCTGGGTGCGGAAGGTCAGCACCTGCCCTTCTCCGGCGCCGGCCCGCGTGACCTCCACGGCAACCAGCGGCGCATCATCAACCTGGATGCCGATTTTCTCGACCGGGGTCACCAGATAATATTTGCCGTCTTCGTCGTGGCGCAGGATCGAGGAAAAAAGCCGCACCATCTCTTTCCGGCCGATGGGCGTGCCCATATAGAACCAGGTGCCGTCGGCGGCGATCCGCATGTCCATATCGCCGCAATGTTCCGGGTTCCACTGGTTCACCGGCGGATATTTCTGTGCCCCCACCTGCCGGGCAATCTCATCCAGTTGCGGTGCGGCATTGGGCTGATTATCTCGGGCCAGCGCGTCAGAGCTGCGGTTCGCCGATTCCTTACCCTTTTTCACTGTCATTCCTTTGCCTTCCGGGGCAGTCTTTATATACCAATATATCGGATCATAGGCGAGATACCGGAGTGCGGATGGCCCAGACCAAGAATACCAGGATTGATACACTGGATGAGGCGCTCGGCAGCGATTTGACGGCGGCTGAAGCAATGGCCGTCGGCGAGTTGGAAGAAGCAGGGCAGATGCTGACCGCTATCCGGGCTGAAATTTCCAACGTCATATTCGGCCAGGAAGAAGTCATCAACCAGACGCTGATCACGCTGATCGCCGGCGGCCACGGCCTGCTGGTCGGCGTGCCCGGGCTGGCCAAGACCCTGCTGGTGGAGACGCTGGCGACGGTCATGGGGCTGAGCGAGAAACGCATCCAGTTTACCCCGGACCTGCTGCCCGCGGATATTCTGGGAAGCGAGGTTCTGGAGCAGGACGAGGCGGGCAAGCGCTCCTTTCGCTTCATCAAGGGCCCGGTCTTTTGCCAGCTTCTGATGGCCGACGAGATAAACCGCGCCAGCCCGCGCACCCAGTCGGCGCTGCTGCAGGCAATGCAGGAAAAGGAAGTGACCGTGGCCGGTGTGCCGCACAAGCTGCCCGATCCCTTTCATGTGCTGGCGACGCAGAACCCGATTGAGCAGGAAGGCACCTATCCCCTGCCCGAGGCCCAGCTCGACCGTTTTTTCATGCAGATCAATGTTGATTATCCCGACGAGGCGGCCGAGCGCGAGGTGCTGTTGCGCACCACCGGCCCCGAAGAAACCAGCGCCGGGCGCATTATCGACGGCGAAAAGCTGAAGGGCCTGCAGCGACTTGTGCGCCGCATTCCCGTAGGCGAGAGCGTGGTCAGCGCTATCCTCAAGCTGGTGCGCAGCGCCCGGCCCGAGGATGCCGCCAGCGACATCATCTGGGGCCCCGGGCCGCGGGGCGCGCAATGCCTGATGCTTGCGGCGCGGGCGCGGGCACTTCTGGACGGACGCCTGTCGCCCTCGATTGACGATGTGGTGGCGTTGGCCGGGCCGGTGCTGCGCCATCGCATGGCGCTGGGATTTGCCGCCCGGGCCGACGGCGCCAATGTGGACGACGTGATCCAGCGCCTGGCAAGCGCCCTGTAAAACATGACTTGGCGCGCCGCACGCGAGCAACTCCTCAGCGCCTTTCCCGGCATGAAGGCGGCCGGGGACAGCAACGCGCCAATCTCCATGATGGAATATCGCCGCCGCGCGGAGATCGCCATCCGGGCGCTGCCGCCCTTGACCGCGCCGGCAAACCGAATGGCGCCATCCGTGGGCCGCGGCGCCCATGGTCAGCGTAAGTCGGGGCCCGGCGACAGCTTCTGGCAGTTCCGGCCCTTTGTTACCGGCGACAGCGAAAGCGCCATTGACTGGCGCCGTTCGGCGCGCTCCGACGGCCATTATATCCGCCAAAACGAATGGGAGACGACCCAGAATGTGTGGCTGTGGTGCGACAGCTCTGCGTCGATGCGCTACCGCTCCGAAGGCGTGGCCGAGACCAAGCTGGACCGGGCCATCACGCTGGCGCTGGGGGCGGCGATCCTGCTGGCCGAGGGTGAAGAGCGGATCGGCTATCTTGGCGGCCCGGCCCGGCAGGGCCCCGGGACTGGTACAGGCAATATGGCGGTGCAGCGCTGCATGGAAGCGATCAATGAGGCAATCGATTTGGAGCGATTTGGCAATTCGCCGGCCATACCAGAGCCCGGCGCAATGCGACGCTTTTGCCATGTAATCCTGTTCGGCGATTTTCTCGATAGCGAGGAGGTGATCCGGCGCCGGTTGTCGGCGCTGGCGGCGCGCGGCGTTATCGGCCACCTTGTGCATATCACCGACCCGGCGGAAGAAGATTTCCCTTTTTCCGGACGCATCCATTTCGAAGGCATGGAAAAGGAAACGCCGGAGCTTGTTCACCGTGCCGAGAGCATCAGGGGCCAATACCGGCGCCGGATGGAAGCCTGGCGCGAGACATTGCTGGCGCTGTCCAGAAGCATTGGCTGGTCCTATATCCACCATCGCACGGACCGGCCCTCGCATCTGGCCCTGCTCGGCCTGATGAACGCGCTTGAGGGTTAGGATGGGTGGGACCATAGAGAAATGTTGAACCTGGGACCCCTTGCCATCTTGAATCCGGCGATACTCGCCGCGTTGGTCGTTTTGCCCGCGGTCTGGTTCCGGGTGCGGGCGCTGCCCCCCGAGGCGCGAAAGGTCGCCTTTCCGCCCATCCTGTTGCTGCGCGGCCTGGAAAAGGATGATTCGCCGCCCGACCGCACGCCCTGGTGGGTGCTGGCGATCAGGTTACTGATCCTGACGCTGATCATCCTGGCACTGGCGCGGCCGGTTCTGAACCCGGGTGAAAAATTCACAGGCGACGGTGCCATTCTGATTGTTGTCGATAACGGCTGGGAGGCAGCATCTCGCTGGGCCGAGCGGACAGCGGCGCTGCGGGGCATCCTGAACAAAGCGGAACGCGAAAACCGTCCGGTAATTCTTCTTCCCACGGCGAGCCCTGGTACGGCTCCCGGGACAATTTCCGCCCGGCAGGCGCTGGAACGTCTGCCGGCCTTGCAGGCAATGCCCTGGTCGCCCGATCACCGGCAATCTGCACTTCTTCTTGGGGGCCTTGAACCAAGCCAGGCGATCTGGCTGTCGGATGGCCTGAAACATGAGGGCAGTGATGAATTCCGCCAACGGCTGGACGATCTGACATTTCTGGAAATCCGCACCGACACAGCGGCGCGGCATGCCTTTGCGCTGCATCCACCGGGTTTCAGCGGGCTGGATATCGAAATCAGCGCGGTCAGGCCGCCGCGTGCTTTTGCCGAAAACATCTCGGTGGAAGTGCTGGGCCGTAACGGTCAGCGGATTGGCGAACTGCGTCTGGACTTTGCAGCAGGCACCAGCCAGGCGACCGGTGTCCTGCGGTTGCCGCAAAGATCGAGAAACGAAATTTCCCGCGTTCAGATAGCGGGCCACCGCAGCGCCGGCGCGACTATTCTTCTGGACTGGCGATCCGGGCGTCCGCTTGTGGGCATCACCGAGAACGGTGGCCTGGACACCGCGCCGCCACTGACCACTCCCGCCTTCTATTTGTCACGGGCGCTGGAGCCCTATAGCGCCCTGGTGCGGGGAGACGTCACCGGGCTGATGGATCAGGAAGCGACGCTGATTTTCATGGCTGATTATGCTGGTCTTACGCCGGGCCAGGAGACAGCGCTGCTGGGCTGGGTGGCGGAAGGCGGCGTGCTGGTAAGTTTTGCGAGCGCGCAGCCAGGCGCCTTGCACGCTGATCTGCTGCCGGTCAGGGTTCGTTCCGGTGATCGGGCCACGGGCGGTGCGCTAACCTGGGACCAGCCAAAGAAAATTTTACCATTTCCGGAGGGAAGCCCGTTTTTCGGCATTGCCATACCCGACGACGTGACGGTATCACGGCAATTGCTGGCAGCGCCCGAGCCCGATCTGGCGCGCAAGATATGGGCGCGGCTGGAGGACGGCACCCCCATTGTAACCGCCGACACCCGGGGTGAGGGATGGCTGGTGCTGTTCCACACCACCGCCAATGCGGAATGGTCAAACCTGGCCCATTCGGGATTATTCGTGGAATTGCTGCGGCATATCCTGCCCCTGGCCCGCGGTGGCGGCGCCAGCGACCTGGCGGCAGGGCCAGCCCTGCTGGCACCCGACAAAATTATGACCGGGACCGGCGAACTGGTTGCGGCACCGCCGGGCACCGGCCCGATTTCGCGCGAGGTCTTTTCTACAGTCACTGCGGGGCCGGATACCCCGCCCGGTCTCTATGGACCGCCAGAAGGGACGCTGGCGCTTAATCTGGTGGCCAAAGCCGGGCCGATAAGTGACCGTTACAGTTTCACCGAGATCGACCGCGACCACTGGAAGGTCATCGACGGGCTGAGCGCCAGCCAGGGCAAGGATTTCGGCGGACCACTGCTTGTGGCGGCAATACTGGTGGCGATGGCGGATATTCTTATCGGGCTGTGGCTGCGCGGGCTGCTCACTCTTCGCCCCGCAAGATCAGGGACCGCAGTTTGCCTTGCTCTGGCCGTGACGGCATCGTTCCAGGGCCAGCCTGTGGCCCAGAACCTGGACGAGGAATTCGCCGTCGCCGCAACCAGCCAGACCCGGCTGGCATGGGTGTCCACCGGCAGCGCCGCGCGGGATAATGTTATCGAATCCGGCCTTAAGGGCCTTGGGCGGGTGCTGCGTATTCGCACCGCAGTGAGCCTGGGACCGCCAATGATGGTCGACCCGGAGACCGACCCGCTGAATTTATTCCCGCTGATTTACTGGCCGGTGACAACGGATTCACAACTCAGCGAAGCCGGCGCGGCGCGCCTGTCGGCCTACCTGCGGAAAGGCGGCATGGTTCTGTTTGACAGTGGTATCGGTGATCCCACCGGGATCAGCCTCGGGCTGCAGCGTCCCGAGGCGCAGGAATCTCTGCGCCGGATCCTGGAAAATATCGATCTGCCGCAACTGGTGCCTGTGGACTCGAGGCATGTCCTCTCAAAGTCTTATTACCTGCTCGACCGGTTTCCCGGCCGCATCCAGGGCCGCCAGATCTGGGTCGAGCGGGGCACCGACAGAGATGGCGAGTCAGTTTCGGCGGTTGTCATCGGAGGCGGCGACTGGGCATCTGCCTGGGCCATAGACCCCCTGGGCATGCCGCTGGTCCGCTCCCTGCCCGGCGGCGAATGGCAGCGCGAACTGGCCTACCGGTTCGGCGTGAACCTTGTGATGTACGCCCTGACCGGCACCTACAAGGACGACCAGCTTCATCTTGAGGCATTGATGAACAGGCTGGGGGAATGAGCATGGCCGAAACCGGAACCTGGACCGGGCTGGAATTCGCGCCGCTTGTCGGGACCGAATGGATGATCGCCCTGGCCGTATTGTCGGTTCTGGCCCTGGCGCCGGCTTTACTGAAGCGGGCGCGGGGCGCGGCGGCGCGCGCGTTGTTCCTGCTGGCGGCGCTGATTGTGCTGGCCAACCCCTTGCTGGTTGAGGAAGAGCGCGAGCTGCTTCCCGATCAGGCTCTGGTGATCGTCGACAGAAGCGCCAGCCAGACTGTGGGCGACCGCAGATCGCAGATCAATTCAGCGCTGGATGCCATCCGTGGCAGCTATGAGGGCGCCGCTGACCTGGAGCTGCGGGTTATCGAAATTGGTGTCGAACAAAGAGAGCAGGGCGGCACCAGGCTGCTGGGGCCATTGGCCGAAGCATTGGCGGAAATCCCCAAGGAGCAATTCGCCGGCGCGATTCTGCTCACCGACGGGCTGGTCCATGATAGCGCCGCAGCGGCCAGAATTGGCGCCCTTGCCGGCCCGGTGCATCTGCTGCTCAGCGGCGACCGGCAGTTGCGCGACCGCCGTCTGATCATCGAGAAGGCACCCGAGTTCGCCCTGGTCGAGCGCCCCGCCGAACTGATTGTCCGGGTCGAGGATTCCGACCGCCGCGGAGAAAACCGGCGCGCCCGCCTTGTGGTGAGGCAGGACGGCCAGGTCGTATTTGACCGCATGGTGCGGGTTGGCATTCCCTGGCCGATTGCTCTGATGGCCGACAAACGCGGCCCGATGCTTGTTGAAATCGAGGCCGAGCCGCTGGAGGCAGAGGCCACATTGAAAAACAACCGGTCTTTGTTGCGCATCAACGCGCTGCGCGACCGGCTGCGCGTTTTGCTGATATCGGGCGAGCCCCACCCCGGCGAGCGGGTATGGCGGGCGGCGCTGAAATCGGACCCCGCCGTCGATCTCATTCATTTTACGATTCTTCGCCTGCCGACCAGCCAGGATGCAACACCGGTGAGCGAGCTGGCGCTGATTCCCTTTCCCACCGACGAGCTGTTCGATGTGCAGCTCGATCGCTTCGACCTGGTTATTTTTGACCGCTATACGCTGCGCGGCGTGCTGGTGATGCGCTACCTGAGCAACCTGACGAATTATGTGATGAACGGCGGCGCCATCCTGGTGTCCATGGGCCCGGAATCCCTGAGCAAGTTCAATCTCTCGAACACGCCGCTGGGCGCCATACTGCCAGCGGTGCCGACGGGGGAAATTCTCGAGGGCGGCTTCCGCCCGAAACTGACAAATCTTGGCCGCCGGCATCCGGTGACATCCGGCCTTCCTGGCAAGGGGTCGGGCGCGGCCGAGGCGAGCTGGGGCCGCTGGTTCCGCGCCGTCGAGACCAGATTACAGGGCGGCGATGTGTTGATGACCGGGCCAGGGGGCACGCCCCTGTTGGTGCTGTCGCGCGCCGGTGAAGGCCGGGTGGCGCAGCTCTTGTCCGACCAGGTCTGGATGTGGGCGCGCGGCGTTGATGGCGGCGGACCACATCAGGCGATATTGCGCCGCACCCTGCACTGGTTGATGAAGGAACCCGACCTGGAAGAGGAAGCGCTGATCCTCGAATCAGATGGCCGCCTGCTGACCGCGGAGAGACGAAGCCTGACCATGGATGGGGGATCAATCACCATAATTGCGCCGGACGGCACCGAGCAGACGCTGGAACTGACACCGCAGGGCGATGGCAGCAGCAGGGGCAGCGTGGAAATTGACGCACCCGGGCTTTACCGCGCGCGAGACGGCGACCGCGAAGTGCTGGCGGTTGCCGGCGCGTTGAACCCGAAGGAATTCGCGCAGATCGTGCCGACCGCAGAGAGATTAGCGCCCTTGGCCGAAAGAACCGGCGGACGGACCCTCTGGCTGGCGGACGGTATCCCGGATTTTCGGCGTGTGCCGGGCGCCGCCGACGCGGGGGGGCGAAACTGGGTAGGGCTGAAACGGCGCGAGGCGACGCGAACCTTGAGCCTGGCGCAAACGGCGATGATTTCTGACTGGTTTGCGGTTATCGCGCTACTGGCGCTGGCATTGCTGGCCTGGTGGCGTGAGAGCCGCTAGGAAATTACCAGTCGATCTGGGCGCGAACACCAAAGGCATCGACTTGAGCATCGCCATTCCGGGCCGACAAAATGCCCTGGAAAGAATCGACAATCTCGGAGTGAGAGTAATTTGCCATGAGCCGTGTGTTGTTGTTCAAATACCAGTTCACGCCGAGAATATAACTATCCTGCTCGCCACCTCGTATGACCCCTTCCGACAGGTCGATCCGGTCATAGCGTACGGCTACCTGCCAGGCTCCCGGACCACCCTCGAAAACCGGGCGCGCGACTTTAACCCGGTCAAAGGCGCCCTTGCCGGCCTTGTAGGATCGGGACTCGCCGGTAATGAACCAGCTTAGGCTTGCATACCCTCCCGTAAAGACAGGGCCGTCGATTCCGGAGCTGGTGAGATTGACGTCCAGCCATCCGTATTCTGCCTGGAATGACAGCGGCCCCCGCACAGCGGCGGCTTCAATGCCCCAGAATGTGTCCCTGCGCGCCAGGCTGCCGGTATCAAGATACTTGGCGGCCAGGTGATTATGCGGGCGCTGGCTGTAGCGGAAGCTGGACTGGTCCCTGCCGGCATTACGATATCGAACCGAGCCACCAACATGGGCCTGGATATTGCCAATTTTGGGACCGTAGGTTACGCGCCCGGCCAAGGTGACGCCTTCATCCTGGTCGCTGCTTGAGATAGTGCCTCGGAAGATGGCCGCCTGCGCACTCCAGTTGTCACCGCTCTTATCGACTCCAATGCCTATCTGGCGGCCAAAACCGAAGGCGTCTGTAAAGGAAGCGCGCTCCGTGAATGTTGTAAAGCGGCTGCTTGTCGCTTCTTCCAGTGAGGTGCCCAGCTTGAATTGCCCGACCTTGATTCCAACCGGCCCCTTCCATGAAATATAGGCGTCTTTCACCGACACATCATTGCCGGCAAAATCCACTTCAAATTTATACCCAATGGTCCGCCAGGCCTTGCCTTCTATTCCCAGGCGTGCGGCGCGGAATTCCGTTGCGCCGATTCTTTCCCGCCCGTCATCCACCCTGACCCTGCCGGCATCGACCAGCAGGCGCCCCCTGAGTTTCATCTGAAAAAGGCCATCGGGACTGGTGAATGTGGGTGCCGGACCCCATTTGATCTGAACCTGCTGCTGTTCAGCGCTCTCCATGGGCGCGGCTTCCGCCTTTACCTGTTCGGTCCGTGCCGCCTCATCGGCATCATGCCTTTCGCTCATTGCGTCAAGCTGCGCCTGCAACGCGTCTATCTGGCGCTGCAAATCTTCAATCGTTTGGGCGGATGCGGAAGCCGGGACGAGCGGGCCGGTAAAAAGGCTGACAAAAAGAGCGGCAGCCAGAATTCTTGGGGAAAGAATTCGTTTCATATGTTCCAACTTATAACCTCAATCCTGCGTTCATTTGCTGTGTCTTCTTGAATTTCGCTACCCGATAGTCAAATGCGCCGCCTAATGCAAGAAATTAATTCGCTTCGGGCCCGCAGCCAGGCCCGCCACTGGTAAATATATTTCGGGAAAGCGGACCCGGAGGGATCGACGGAATGGTGATTCAGCGCGTCGAGTCCAGATAAGCCCATGTGCCCTGGCGCATTTGCATAATCGAAGGCTTCAATGCTGAAAATTGAGTAAACCCCTGGTTGGCGCCCCGCACAAAACAGCCAAAGAAAAAGGCCGCGGGCGAACCCGCAGCCTTTCTCAATTTTCTTGCAGTGGGTTCAGGCTGTCTAGAAGCCCATGCCACCCATGCCGCCCATGTCAGGCATGGCGGGCGCTGCCTTGTCATCATCGGGCAGTTCGGCAACCATGGCCTCGGTGGTAATCAGCAGGCCGGCGATCGAGGCCGCATCCTGAAGAGCGGTACGCACAACCTTGGTCGGGTCAATGATGCCCGCCTTGATCATGTCGGTATACACTTCCTTCTGCGCATCGAAGCCCCAGGTCTTGCTTTTGCTTTCCAGCAGCTTGCCAGCAACAACGGCGCCATCGACACCTGCGTTCTCGGCAATCTGGCGAACCGGCGCCTGCAGGGCGCGACGGACAATCTGGATGCCTCGATCCTGATCTTCGTTCTCGCTCTTCAGGTTGTCCAGTGCGGAGGCTGCACGAAGGAGAGCAACGCCGCCACCGGCGACAATGCCTTCCTCGACAGCCGCGCGGGTGGCATGCAGGGCATCTTCAACACGATCCTTGCTCTCTTTCACCTCAACCTCGGTGGCGCCACCAACACGAATGATCGCCACGCCGCCGGAGAGCTTGGCCAAACGCTCCTGCAGCTTCTCCTGGTCGTAATCGGAGGAGGTTGTTTCGATCTGCACCTTGATCTGCTCGCAGCGTGCCTTGATGTCCTTGGCCTTGCCGGCACCATCAATGATTGTCGTATCGTCCTTGTTGATGGTGACCTTCTTGGCGGTGCCCATCATGTCGAGCGTGACATTTTCAAGCTTGATCCCCAGATCCTCGGAAATCACCTGGCCGCCGGTGAGCGTTGCGATATCTTCGAGCATGGCCTTGCGCCGATCGCCAAAACCCGGTGCCTTGACGGCGGCAATCTTCAGGCCGCCGCGCAGCTTGTTGACAACCAGCGTCGCCAGCGCCTCGCCCTCTACATCCTCAGCAATGATCAGCAGCGGACGGCTGGCCTGCACAACCGCTTCAAGCAGCGGCAGCATGGCCTGCAGGTTGGAAAGTTTTTTCTCGTGCAGCAGGATGAAGGGGTTCTCCAGCTCGGCAATCATCTTCTCGGCATTGGTGATGAAATAGGGCGAGAGATACCCGCGGTCGAACTGCATGCCTTCAACGACGTCGAGCTCTGATTCGAGGCTGTTGGCTTCCTCGACGGTGATCACGCCTTCCTTGCCGACCTTTTCCATGGCCTCGGCGATCATGTTGCCGACCGCAACTTCGCCATTGGAGGAGATCTTGCCGACCTGGGAAATTTCCTCCGAAGTCTTGATCTTCTTGGAGGATTTTTCCAGATCAGCAACGACTGCGGTGACGGCCAGGCTGATGCCGCGCCTCAGATCCATCGGGTTCATCCCGGCGGCGACAGACTTCATGCCCTCGCGGACAATGGCCTGGGCCAGCAGGGTCGCGGTGGTGGTGCCGTCACCGGCAATATCGTTGGTCTTCGAGGCAACCTCGCGAACCATCTGCGCGCCCATGTTCTCGAACTTGTCCTTGAGCTCAATTTCCTTGGCAACGGCCACGCCGTCCTTGGTGACGCGCGGGGGGCCGAAGGATTTGTCCAGAATAACATTCCGGCCCTTGGGGCCCAATGTCACCTTCACCGCGTTGGCCAGAATATCAACGCCCTTCATTATCTTATCTCGGGCGTCGGAATGAAATTTAACCTCTTTGGCTGCCATTTCTCGGTTTCCTTATGTGATAATTCTTTATGAGATGTTTCGGTCGGGCAATTACTCGATAACGCCCATGATGTCGGATTCCTTCATGATCAACAGTTCGACATTGTCGACCTTGACCTCTGTTCCGGACCATTTACCGAACAGAATTCGATCGCCTTTCTTGACGTCCAGCGGCGTGATCTTGCCTTCCTCTGATTTGGTGCCGGCGCCAACCGCCATTACCTCGCCCTCGCTGGGCTTTTCCTGCACGGAATCCGGCAGGATAATGCCGCCGGCAGTTTTTTCTTCGTTATCGATACGACGGATCAGCACCCGGTCGTGGAGTGGACGTAACGCCATCTTTCATCCCTTCTAAGGTTTGATTTCAATCTCTGAATTGAGGGGCCCAAAAGGGCCAAAATCGCTTGTTAGCACTCATACCATATGAGTGCCAACGGGTCGAGGTGCATATTGGAGATCAGGACCGCAATGTCAAGGCACCGTTTGCCCAAAATCAGCGGTGATTGCGCTGAACAGACGCTCTTGACCCCCGCCCCGTGGCACTTATGGTGAGTTCCCAATGAGCTGATCCGGCAGAAAGCAGCTCCGTGCAAGTCAGGGCAGGTTATGAGTGAGAACGATTCCAGGACCCTCTGGGTTGCCATAATCGGCTCTGGGCCGGCGGGCTATTACACCGCCGAGGGCCTGGTAAAAAATGCTGAGAATATACGGGTCGATATAGTCGACCGGCTGCCGACCCCATATGGATTGATCCGCGGCGGCGTCGCCCCCGACCATCAATCAATCAAGGGGGTTATGCGGCGCTACGAAAAGACCTCCGGCAATGAAAATGTGCGTTTTCTGGGCAACCTGGAAGTCGGGCGCGACGTCAGCCTGGCGGAGTTGCGGGAAATGTATGACGCCGTGGTGATCGCCACCGGCGCGCCGAATGACCGGCGGCTGGGAATTCCGGGTGACGACAAGGCGGGAGTCGTCGGCTCGGCTGCCTTCGTTGGCTGGTATAATGGCCACCCGGATTTCGCCGATCTTTCTCCGGACCTGGCGGTGAAATCCGTTGCGGTTATCGGAAACGGCAACGTGGCGGTCGATGTGGTCAGGGTTTTGGCTAAAACCACCGGTGAAATGGCCGCCTCAGACCTCACCAGCTATGCCAGCCATGCCATCCAGGCATCAGCCATTGAAGACTTGTGGATGCTTGGGCGGCGCGGTCCGGTGGAAGCCAAATTCACCCACAAAGAGCTCGGTGAACTGGGGGAGTTGGAGAATTGCGTAGCGCTGGTTGACGCCGGCCAGATTCCCGACGAGCTGGGTGATATCCCGGAAAAAGCAATTCCCGTGAAGACCAAGAACCTCAATCACCTGCGCGCTTTCGCTGAAAACGACGCCGGTGACAAACCGGTGCGCTTGCACATCGCATTCTGCGCCAGACCCGTTGAGATTCTGGGCGACAAGAGAGTGACCGGCCTGCGGCTGGAAAAGACCAGGTTCGAGGACGGAAAATACCTTGGCACCGGCAAGACATTCGATATCGAATGCGGGCTGATCGTTCCCTGTATTGGTTATCTCAGCGACCCGATGGAAGGCGCCACCTTCGATGAGGGGCGAGGCCTTTTCCCCAACGAAGACGGAAAAATCGAGGATCGCCTGTATGTGGTTGGCTGGGCGCGGCGCGGGCCGACGGGAACAATTGGCACCAATCGCCCCGATGGCATGGGTGTGGCGGAAAGAATTTTGGCCGAAGTCAGCCCCCGCGGAAAGGCCTGCTGCGGCGGGTTGGACAGGATTGCTTCCGAGAGGGGGTTCAGAATCACCTCCTTCGATGACTGGAAAAAGATCGAGGCGGCAGAAATAAAGGCGGCGCAGGGGGTGGCGCCTCGTGCCAAGATTTCCCATATTGAGGAAATGCTTACACTTTTGGACAAATGTTGAGGCTGGCGGGGACTGTATTTTCAAAAAACGGAAACGATTTATGAAATTTCTCAAAGCACTTTTCGGCGGCCTGTGGCGGAGTTTGAAGGCGCTGCAGAGCCTGGCCGGCACGCTGCTCTTTCTGTTTCTTCTTTTTATTTTCGGCAGCGCGATATTCGGCCATGATGCGCCGCGCGTTCCTGACGGCGGCGCGCTGGTTATCGACCCGGCGGGCATAATTGTCGAACAGTTGACGGCGCGCGACCCCATTGCAGCGGTGCTGGGGCAGGATCGCCGGCCCCCGGAGACCTTGCTGCGCGACATCGCCGGCGCCATTCGAACTGCCAGGGATGACGAGCGTATCACTGCCCTTGTGCTGTCACTGGACGGCCTGCTGAGCGCAGGCATCAGCCAATTGCATTATCTCGGCACCGTCATCGACGAATTCAAGGAAAGCGGAAAACCGGTTTATGCCTACGGCAACGGCTACAGCCAGGGTCAATATCTGCTGGCCGCCCATGCCGACGAAGTTTACATGCATCCGTTCGGCGGCGTTTTCCTAACCGGCTACGGCATATATCCGACATATTTCAAATCCGGCATCGAAAAGCTCAAGGCCAATTTTCACGTTTTCCGCATCGGTGAATACAAAACTTTCGGTGAGCCATATTTGCGCGACGACATGTCGCCGGCGGCGCGCGAAAGCTATTCCGCGGTGCTCAAGGTTTTGTGGGATGCCTATATCGAAGAGGTGGCCCGCGAGCGCGAATTGGATGCGGCCGTATTCCGCGCCAGCTTCGAGAATATCGCCGAAGACCTTCGTATCGCAAATGGCGATTTTGCCCTTCTGGCTGAGCAGGGTGGCCTTGTGGATGGCCTCAAGAGCTGGAAAGAATGGCAGGAGCATATGGCCGGGGTCGTCGGGTCAAACGGCAACGGGAACGGTGTTTCATACAAGCAGATTTCGCTGGCCAGTTACGTCTCCGCAACCGGTTCTTCCGACGAGAAAAGAGACGGCAGCATTGCAGTTGTTGTGGCGCGCGGATCGATTCTCGATGGCGAACAGGACGCTGGCGCGGCTGGCGGCGATACCATCGCACGCCTGATACGCAAGGCGCGAGCGGCCAAGAACGTGAAAGGAATCGTTCTGCGGATAGATAGCGGCGGTGGCAGCGTCTTCGCCTCGGAGGTTATCCGCCGCGAGGTGGAAGCAACCCAGGCAGAGGGCATGCCCATCGTTGCCTCCATGGGAGCGGTGGCGGCTTCCGGTGGGTACTGGATTGCCTCGACAGCAGACGAGATATGGGCAGCGCCAACCACGATCACAGGCTCCATTGGTATCATCGCAATTTTCCCGACATTCGACGAGACTCTGGACTCCATTGGTATACACAGCGACGGCGTCGGCACAACACCGCTGTCGGGCGCCCTTGATCCGACACGGCCAATGCCGGAATTGCTGAAGAATTTGGTGCAACAATCCATAGAAAGTGGCTACGACAAGTTTATCACGCGGGTTGCAAACGGTCGCGGCATGACGAAGGAAGAAGTCGACGCCGTTGGCCAGGGCAGGGTCTGGGCCGGCGCGACCGCAAAAGACCTGGGACTGGTCGATAACCTTGGCTCGCTGGATGACGCGGTGGCGGCGGCGGCAAAGCTGGCGGATATCAGCGATTACAGAACAGTATATATTCAGGATGAGCCCACGTTCGAGCAACGCCTGGTCGATTTTCTGTTCGCGCCTTTGGCCAGCCAGGAAGTCAATTTGGCGAACATACGAAGCCCCTTGCGCCGCATGATCCGCGACCTTGAGACGGAAATCACCGATTTTCTGGCCTTGAACGACCCGCAGAATGTCTATGCGCTTTGCCTGGAATGCCGGGCTCAATAGCGGACCCGATGCCATGAATGACAAGACCACAAAGAGCGAGGACGAATGGAAAGCCCAGCTGGGCGAGGACGCTTACCGGGTTTGCCGCCGGGGCGGAACCGAACCGGCTTTTACCGGCGCGCTTCTGGATAACAAGGCGACCGGCACCTATCTCTGCGCCAGCTGCGGTGCAGAGTTGTTCTCGTCAACAGCCAAATATGATTCCGGCTGTGGCTGGCCCAGTTTTAGCCAAGCCATCGACGCCGGCCATGTGATGGAGCGTCTCGATCATACCCATGGCATGACGCGCCGCGAGATTCTCTGCAGCCGCTGCGATGGCCATTTGGGTCATGTTTTTCCCGACGGGCCGGGGCCGACCGGCCTCAGATATTGCACCAATTCCCTGTCGCTGGAATTCGCCCCCGACAAAGACAGCGGAGACTAAGAGGCCGCTACTGCCGGGTGCTCTAGATATCGGCCAGCCCCATCAGCACGGCTGTGGTCACGGTGAAAGACATGAGGATTACGTAGATCACGGAAATCATGAGAAATTTGAAGAATGTGGGTATCCAGCCCTGCCGGGACGCGGTTCTGAGGCCGAGGAACAGATACAGCGGCACGGCAGCGAGAAACATCCAGCTGCTGGCGGCGGCGCCCCAGACCTTTTGCGCGATGATCAGAAAAGCGAGAATCAGAAAAATGTACGAGTGGAAATGCAGGGAAAAAACCAACTGCTTGATAAGCCGGTGGTTCCTGCCCCAATAAAAGACCCGCAGGATGACCGCGAAAACTGGCAGAAGAACGATCATGGTCAGCGGAATCCAGTTATTGAGAGCGTCGTTCAACCGCCCCGGATCCTGCGTCGCGCGCTCAAAGCCATGCAGAACGCGTTCAGTAAAGGCAAGCAGGTCGTCCTCGGTCCCGGTGGAATCGGCACGTTGCTCTTCCAGTTCCTTGTAGGCGTTATCAAATGCTCCGCTTGCCAACTGGTCCTCGCCATCAGTGTCACCAATTGGCACAAACATCGAGATATCGAAATCGTAATCAATATCGCCAGTCTTCGCTGGTGCCCGCGGGCCTCCGTCGCCCTCAAGATTTTCGAGTTCCGCGAAGTCGGGAGGCACCGGCAGGCCAGCCTCGCGCAGCTTGTCAGCCGCCGCCCGTCTGGCCTCCAGGACCTGCGCCATGTCCACCTGATCGCTGGGCAGGGCCTCAAGAGAAAATTTCAGGATCGCCACATCCGCCACCGCGACCATCAGAAAGAAGAACAGCGAAGCGAACACATAAAGCCGAATTGGCGGCACAAAGCGCGCCCTTTTGCCCTCCCAGAAACCGCGGGTCAGGGCGCCTGGCAAAAACAATAATGGCCCCAGAGTCTGGAAGACGCGGGAATCCAGGGAAAATATTTCGTCGCCCAGGTCAGCAAACAAATACCACACCGGGCGGCGCAGATTGCGGTCGCGCTGGCCGCAAGTGGCGCAATAGGGCCCGTGAAGCAGTCCACCGCAATTGGTGCAGATGTTGCCCGTTGCCGCCGGAACCGGCATATCGTCGGCTAAATCCATACCCCCGCCAACACCTCCCGGCGAAGCGGGGAGTCCGGGATCAAGGCTGTCGATTGCTTCGGCCGCCCGCGAGGCTTTACCCAATTCGAAATATTTCAGGACTTTCGAGCCTAGCGCGCCAATATGGTTAACGATTTGTTTACCATACATTGCTAGGCTCCTCTTGCTTTCGGGAGGACATTTCTTTTCTCCCCTTCCCTCCCCTAAAGCATTGCTGACGTCCTAACTCCCCTTGGGCTCCCGCCCGGGGGGATTTTTTTTCGCCGCAAAATTAATCATCTGATCAGTGGTGTCCACGCCAAAACTTGCCGCTTTCGCGGCCCGCCCGCAAGCGTAAATGCCAAGAAAAACACCGCATATAAGGAAAATCTTAACAAGCTTCCGGCAATATTGCGCTTACGAACGGTGTTGAAGACCAGACCTCTCAAGAAAAGCAATTGACCAAACGCAAGAGACGACAGCAATGGAAAATCTCAACTACTATCGCCAATGCGCCATGTTCCTGGCCGAAGCCTACGGTTTCGAGCTGGGTGCAAAAAAGGCGGTCGAACTGAGCCGCGAGGCCTTTCAGAAGGGCGATATGTTGCAGCATTTCCACTGGAAATTCGTGGTCGACTATCTTGAGGGCCCCGAGGGCCGGCGCGTAAGTCACAGCGAAATTCACCCGGCTGGAACGGTCTCGTTCCGCGTATCCACCACGGACTAACCACCCCCGAACAGCCTATAGGTAAGTCCCTGCAAGCGTCAGGGGCTGGGCGCCCATGCCCAGTTTGAACCGCGCTATGCCGGCACCGTGCGTGGTATTCAATCCGCCCAGGTCGAGCCAGCGGATGCCGCAATCCTTTAATTCCATCATCGCCCGCCACAGCAACAGGTTATGGGCCGCCAGGGCGCGTCCTTCCGCGCCGCTCCACCCGGTGAAATAGGTGGCGGAATTTCCGTGCAACAAAAACAAGGCACCCGCCACCTTGTCGCGGTTGCTTATGGCGGTCAGGCTGACCACGCCTCTTTTCCCACCCTTACGGGATGCACCGGCAAAATGCTCTACCAGGCCGGTGGGCAGGCCGACATAACGCACCGCATCGCGCTGTGCGTCCTCGCGCTCCAGCAACCACGCATATTGATGCGCGCGCTTGCCGCCAACGCTGATTTCAAGATCACCGCGCTCCGCGCGCACCACCTTGTTGCGCCATTTCGGATCGAGATTACTGCGCAGCGTTTCGGCATCCGCGGCCAAATCCAGCCAGATCGTGGAATAGCCGGTCATCACGCGTCTGAAACCGGCGCCGCGCATCATGCAATGTGCCTCGGGGCTTGCTTCCTGCTCCGGCATCACCAGCACGAATTCCAGCCGCCGCCTGGAGAACATGGCCCTCAAATCGGTCAAATTTTCCGACCTGGCAGCCATATCGGGGGGGTCGGAGGACTCTGTCCACAGCGGCCCCCGGAAGCACATCGCCGGCTTGAGAAATCGCAGCAATCGGTTGCGCATCAACTGGGCTGAAGCGATCACCTTGCGGTCGTCGCAACAGACCAGACGCAACGGCTGGGCGCCAAACTTGCGCATCGCCTCACCGTAGCCCCAGGACTGCTGCAGGGGCAACGGCGCATGGCCCGAGAGCCCATCCCACGCCGCCCCGTCGGAGTCAAAATTCTGCCAATTACCCGCCACCGGTTCCGCCACTCCCTGCCCTGGCACCGCCCTGTTGACCTTATAACCCGAGACTCTAAACTGGTTCCATGGCCAGCAAAAGAGCAACGCCGGAAAATATCATGGGGCACAGCCTGCCGCCACCGCGGCTGACCATGTGGGCCTGGGGACGGCTGGCGCAATATCTGCTGCTGCCCTTCTTCGGCGGCCTCCTGCTGCTGGATATTATCTTCTACCTGATCTTCCGCTACGGCTTTGACAGTTGCTACGGCGTACTCTGCCTGTTGGAGTAGGCGGGGGGGCCGGAATGCGTAATTCCATTACAGATTCAGATGGCTGGCTGGGGCGGCAGGGATCGAACCTGCGAATCACGGGATCAAAACCCGTTGCCTTACCACTTGGCTACGCCCCATCCGGGAATGCGGTGCCGGAACGTGCCGCACATAAGCACAAGCGAAACGCGTCTGTAAAGAGTTGCTTGCAGGGAGCTGCGGCGAATGATGGGCGCGGCTCGAAAACAGGAATCAGGCCAGAGTATGCCCCCGGGCGCGACGCGACAAAACCGTATAGGCTACCGCATAAACAAGCGTAACCAGCACCAGCAACAGCGCCGTCCATGCGGGAACCAGTATCGCCAGAATATTGGGAATGGCCACGAAAGCAAAATAAACGAACATCGCCCTGTCCCGATCAAAAACCTCTGAAAGGAGATGCAGGAGATTTGGCCGATCGGCGGCAAGAGGCGAAAAACCGGCGAGCACGCTGGAGATCGCAAGGCGCAGAAAATCGAGGACGGGGACCAGGAACATCAGCACCACTGTATCCGCCGTGACCAGCAGAAATCCCTGATTGTAGGCATATACCGCAATGCAGCCCAACAGCACTGCGAGCGAATGAGCGCCCGAACTGCCCAGCGAAAGACCGCCCCGGATGCCGAACACCAGCACCACCGCCAGCGCCGCGGCAATTGCCGAGAGCAGCGGATAAAGATTGGCGGTCCCGTGATAAAACAACAGCATTGCCCAAAACAGCATGATGCCAGGGAGGAGAATCTTTCTGCCGCCTGCCGCGGAGACGGCATTTTGAAGTCCCACAACGCACAGGACGGTGAATACCGGCGCCCATTGGTCAAGGAAAAGGCTCTTCGAGAGGAAACTGAAGCGCAGAAAGCTGACCTCAAGACCGGGCGAATAATAAATGGCCAGAGCGGAGAATATGAGGGCGAGCAGCAAGCGGTAAGCCGGCGCCAAGCTTCGCCTGTCGTCGGCATATCCGAGAATCAAAAAGGCGAAAGTGGCCAGCCCGAGGCCGGCGTAGACTCCCTCCCGGGTTTCATAAAAAAGATAGCCCATGGCTGCGAGCGCGGGTATCGCGACCGCGAAGCCGCCAATACGAGCGGTGACAGATGGATCCGGCTTTCCTTCCCGGGTTGAACCCCCGGGGGTCAGAACCCCGAGACGCCGCGCCATGGGGCCGGCAGCAAGGCAAACCGCAAGGGCGATGACCGCAGCCCCGACCGCCAAAAAAATCCAGTTGCCAAACATAGGGTTGCCTGATTCAAATGTCCCGCCCCCATTAAGGTTTTTTCCTCATGCCCTTGTCAATGATTTGCTAAACTTGCGGCTGTTATCTTTCAGGCTCGCCAAACCACGGAGGCCCCGCTCCACTTGCACCATCAGGGGCCTGACTGTTATTAGGGCCCGAACCAATTATCCTGCTGGCGCCTGGCGCCCGCCCGCAGGTACCAGAAAATCCGGAGCGGTTTATGACAATTCTGATCACCGGCGCGGCGGGCTTTATCGGGTCCAGTCTGGCGCGGCATCTTTTGGCCCGGGGCGAGCATGTTATCGGCATCGATAACCTGAACGATTATTACTCTGTGGACTTGAAGAAGGCGCGCCTGGAGCAACTGGAAGCGTCGGATAAATTCACCTTTATCAAGCTGGATTTCACGGATTTCGATGCGCTCACCGCAGCGCTGAGAGACAAAGACATTCGTCGTGTCGTGCATCTTGGGGCACAGGCCGGTGTTCGCTATTCGCTGACCAACCCGTTCATATATGCCCAGACCAATATCATCGGGCATTTGAATATCCTGGAATTCTGCCGCCACGAAGAGAGCGTCGATCACCTGGTCTACGCCAGTTCAAGTTCGGTTTATGGCGGCAACAAGAAACAGCCATTCTCGGTCGACGACCGGGTTGATACGCCGGTATCGCTGTATGCCGCATCCAAGAAAACCGATGAATTAATGAGCCAGTGCTACAGTCACCTGTACCGCATGCCACAAACCGGTCTGCGTTTTTTCACCGTTTATGGTCCCTGGGGGCGGCCCGATATGGCGCTGTGGCTTTTTACCGAAGCCATCCTGGCGGGGAAACCGATCCATGTATTCAACCACGGCGACATGCGCCGTGATTTCACCTATATCGACGACATTATCCAGGGGCTGGTGGCGGCGCTGGATAACCCGCCAGCGGACGATGGCCGCAGCTACACATTTGGATCGGACGCGCCGCACCGCTTGTACAACATCGGCAACAACCAGACCGAATCATTGATGCATATGATTGAAATCATCGAGGATACGCTGGGCCTGAAGGCCGAAAAGATCATGGAGCCGATGCAGCCCGGCGACGTCAAGGAAACTTCAGCGGATATCAGCGCCATCCAAGCTGACTTCGGCTTCCAGCCGACCACGGCGATCGACGTGGGGATTCCCAATTTTATTGCCTGGTACAAGGATTACCACGGGATCACTTAGGTCAGGCAGGCCGGCGGTCAGGCAGGCCGGTGGTCAGGCAGGCCAGTCAGTCGAATATGCGGCCCCAGTCCCGGTTAAGGGCCCGGTCGCTGCTGTCGTCGACCAGATCGAACAATCTTGGCCCGATGGACAAGCGCTGGCCGCCATCGCGGGTCAACGGCCGGAACAGGGCGGTGCTCCTTTGGCGCGTCGAAATCGGCAACAGCAAATCCAGCGGCAGCGACACATAAAATGCTTTATCGAAGCTGCCTTCGCCGAATTCCTCGAAACCTACGTCGGTGAAAGTGGCAAAGGCGCCCACCCGCACACCGCTCTTGAACCGCCGCGACACGTCAATTGTGACGCCGTAATCACCCGCCAGATACCGCCCGGCGCTGACAATCGTGCGCAGGTCATAGAAGGGCCAGTCGTAGTACAGGCTCATATGGCCGGTCAGCACCTGATAGTCGCGAAAATTCACAAGCTGGTCGAAGTCGCGCTGCTTGACCCAGTTGATGTCGCCGCCGAGAGCCCAGCGGGCATCGTGTGGACGATAGAGCAACTCAGCCCCCACACCCCCGAACATGCTCTCGAAAAGACCCGCCGAGGCGCGGAAATAAAGGTCTGGCCTGAGGCTGGTTACATAGTCGGCTTGCAACCGGCCGATGGCGGTGCGACCCTCGCGCAGATACTGAACGATGTCGCTTCTTACGCGCGGCAGACTGCTGTCGCTTGCTCTGGTAACGCGGTCCAAATTCCCGAACAGAAACTGGCGCACTTCGCCGGTTATTCTCCACCCGGGAGACGGGCTGAAGCTTCCTCCCAACGCCAGGTTTACGTCGGCCACATATATGCCCGAATCGGGATCGCCAATATGCTGCAGTAACAGGGGCCGAAGCCACCAGGAGAAGTCCGGAAAAGCATCTTCGTTTCGATACGCACCTTGAGCAATTGCCAAACCGGCGCGCGGGTCGTTGATACGCGCGTTCGCCCAGGTTTCTTCGGGGCTTCCGCGTCCGTCGTCGTAGCGCTCAAGATCTGCTCTCAGCACGCTTATGCGGCTTGTCTCGGCGCCTTCTGCAAGCTGCACCACGGTGATCAATTCAATTTCAGGCGGCAAATGCCGGGCCGCGATCTTGGCCACCCAGCCCACATTCCTGGGAACCTGCAAATATCTTGTTTTGGAAATGTGAATCTCCGCCTCGACGCCGCTTGCATGGAGTGCGTAAGCGGTGTAGCCGACCTGGGCCAGTTCGCGGAAAATACGCGTCGCCACATCTGCCCCGGCGCCGGCGCCATCAATGGTCGCACCAGACACCGACGCGCTGGCGGCACTAACCAGGCTTATCCGGTCAATACCGGTTTCATCGGCAAATGAGGCAATGGAACGATCGCCCCCGATCATCAATGACACGCCCGGCGCGTCCGAGAGCACCTCCATCCGCGCACCTCTTATGGTGATTGCATCGGCATCGACATCCGACGCGGCCAGATACTCGAACAATTGATCCGCCTGATTGCCGGCCACCAGGGCAAGATAGTCGGTTTCAAAAAGCAACGCGCCGTCCGCGTAAAGGGCGACGCTTCGTATGTAGGCGACGGACAGGTCGGGAATATTATGCTCGGCGGGCGGCACAACCTGCAGCCCCTCACCGGCAAGGCGAAGCTCCAGATGGCGGGCGCTCAGCATTATGCTTTGGTAGCCTGCCCCTGATCCTTCCGGCCCGACGGGGCTTTTTTCCAGTTTATTGGCCAGGCGCAAACCGCTGCGCGTGTAGATTCTGGCATTTTCCGTTTCGCCGCCGATGCCATCCTGGCCGCCCAGGGCGTGGATGGTTACACGCTTCACCTTGTCTGGAAGGTATCGGAAAAGAATACGCGCCGCCTTCAGTGGCCATAACATCTCGCGGCCAGCACCCGTTGGCCGGCTTGCCCGAATGGTTGCCGCAGAAGGCCCCAAATCCAGCGACGCAACCCTTATGCCTTGTTCCTCAAGTTCACTGTACAGAGCGTCCAGGTCAGCGCGACCGGAACGAATCAAATCCAGATCGGCCTCAATGGCGCCTAATTCACCTTGGGGAATTTCGTCCGGCCTGGCGGCGGGCTGGACAGGATCTTTTTTTGGTATGCCCTTACCGCTGAAATTGGCGCGAAGGGAAGTGCGGATCATCAGAGAATTGCCCCGCTCCCAACCAAGGGACAGATCGAACCATGATACCGGCCGGTAATTGAATCCCAGGTTCACGGGGATATCCTCATCCAGCGGGCCGCTTTTCACCTCAAGCGCTGGATCAGATCCGTTATATTCCAGCTTGAAACTGAGGCCGTCGATCCCGGTGTGGTATTCCAGGCCACCAAAAAGGGCGATACGGTCTCCGGCAAAGAAGTTGCCCAGGCTCGGTTTTCCGCCCTGGCCCACCACGGCGTTTCTGTCGTCAAATCTGCCGCCAAATATTTTCAACGGATTGGGCAGAAATCCCCTGTTGCCCAAATATCCCCAGCCAAGCCCTACATGTAAATCCAGCCGGCGGAATCGTTTGCTGGCGACCAGATATTCACCGCCGAATTCTCCCGTGCCCAAGGCGTCCTGAATTCCAATGGCGAGCGCAGGGCGAATACGCCCTTCCCGCCACAAGCGCGCCTTCAGATCAAAGCCCCGATCAAGAAATGTTCCGCCGCTGCGGAAACCAACCAAATTCTCCAGAAACTGCCCCTGCGACAGATCGAACGGCTGACCGCCAACCGGTCGATTGGTAATGTCGGTGTAACGAAAATTTGCCTCAAGCCAGGGAAATATCTGCCAGTTGATATAATAACGGCGGAAGGGATTGACGAAACTGACACCGACGTTAAACGAACCATCAAGCGCGAAGCGCGCGGTGCGGGTTTGCAGCAGGCCGATACCGCCAAAATCATTGGTCGAATATATGTCCAGGTCGTCGCGGTCGGTTTCGGCCAGTGAGGCCTCGGGCGCCACAAAAAGCAACAGGGCGCAAAGGCTGGCTGACCAGCGGGCGCGTCTGAGACGCGCTCTCCCGTTGTGCGACGTTCTCGCTGTTATTTGCCGCATGGGAGTCACCTTATGCTGCCCGGAGCGGGGGCATCACCTGGAAATAACGGCAATCGACGCCGCCGACAATGCAAGCTGGCTGAAAATGGTCGCGATATCGCGCACGAACTCCATCTTCAGCGGTGAGGTATCCTTTGGCACCACGATCGTGCTTCCGGGCGGCACCTGTATGGATGAAAACGCCCAGCGTGAAATATTTACAGGCTCGGCCACGCCATTGGGGTAAACAACAAACACGCGATCATTGTCGGCTGTATTTTGCAGGCCGCCGGATTCGTCAACATAATCCTCGACGCCCTTGCCCGGCTCGAATTGCAATGCTCCCGGGTTCAGAACATCACCGGCTACGACTACAAAATTTGGCCGCTTCGGCATATAGATATGATCACCCGGCTCCAGCACGGTGTCCTTGCCCGGCTGGGTGCGCAGCACCGCCGGGTCGGATTCAATGACAACCCTGCCCGGCGCTTCCACCGCCGCCAGACTATTTGTCAGTTGCTGCGCGGCAAGAATGGCATCGGCGCTGATATTCCTTCTCAGCACAGCGACCGCCATGGCATTGTTGAGATCTCGGGCAGCGCGGCGAAAGCCTTCCTCTTGCGCCTTTTTGACGCTTACGCGCGTCAGGCTGGCCCCGTAGGGAAATGCCAGGTCAGTCAGGCCGCCAGCCCGTTCCATAAGCTGGCTAAGTTTCTCGCCTCGCGCGATCGAATAGACTCCGGGCCTTTTGAACTCTCCGGTCAACAAGATCGAGCCGGATTCCTGATCCGAAATCAGCGGATTAAATCTCACGCTGCTGCCGGCAATGATATCTACCTGCGACAAGGAAACTTTCGAAATATCGTAATATTTCCGCCCGGCGGCATCCGCACCGCCAGAAAATCCGGAATATGTCAGCACCTCGATATTCCCGACATCTGCATTATTGGCAAATCCACCGGCTACCGCCGCCACTGACGCCAGACTCGTTCTTTGCGCCACCGGGTAAACGCCTGGACGGCGAATGGCGCCGGTCACCGAGACGGCGTGCTCCAGAACGAACGGAAGCAATTGACCGTATTCGTCAAATAACTTGCTGCATTCCTTGCCTCTGAGCTCTGTCTGCCGGGTCTCCTCGGTGGAAAGCACGCCGGTCTGCCCCGGAACTAAAACCGCGCTCTGGGGCTGAAGCGGTATCGCCGGCTGTCCGCCGAGGTCTGCAGTAGTTTTTTTGCCTTCAGCGTCTCTATTCTCCTGGTCTGTTACAAACACGCTGCGGGTCACGGCAGCAAAACGATTCACGTCTGTTTCGTTTACGAATT
The DNA here is from genome assembly GCA_022574255.1 of Pseudomonadota bacterium. Classification (GTDB taxonomy): domain Bacteria; phylum Pseudomonadota; class Alphaproteobacteria; order Sphingomonadales; family SMXR01; genus JACZSK01. Next base: position 20,397 of record JACZSK010000005.1, on the reverse strand, counting down.
TCGACAACTCCTGAAGAGCAGGACAGCTTTTCTCATGCGCGTTGCCAGTAAGAATAAGATTGCGAACGGCAGCGTCGGAGAGAAACCGCACATCATCAGCGGACAAAACGAACACTTTATCCTGATCGCGAAGTTCAACGTCCTCGGCGCCAGCAAGAACGCGTTCCAGGTTCACGGCCTTGTACAGCCGCGACTGGGTGCCAATGTCCGTGGTTTCGATAATACCCAACAGAAGATAGGGTGTCTGCCCCAGGCCATCGGGGCCCCCGATTAGTGCGGACAGGGTGGGCGCTGCCGACAGCGACCGGTCACCCTCCACCCCCACATGCCCAACCAGGGTGGCAACACCGCTGATAATATTTTTCCCCGGCGCCACATGCAGAATGGCGCCATCCGATACCGTCTGGCCAAGATCAGAGAGACCGGAAAGATACTGGCCGCCGTCATCTCTGATCTGGTTCAGCGTATAACGGTTGCCACGCGGCCGCAGGGGCCCGCCGGCCATTTTTAGTAAATCCGCAGCCACGATCGAGCTCTCGCCCGGTGCAAGTTCGTATATCGCGGGACGAATAACCTCGCCAATAACCGCAATGTTTGGGCCGATCGTGGGCACGATAATACGCGCGCCGTCGGTCAGGCGCACATCGGCGCCAGCGCCGTTCATCATCAGGCCATAAATATCCACGACGCGACTTTCGCCATTCGCATCGACACGAATATTTCTCAGCGTACCGCTTTTCTTTACGCCGCCCGCCACCGCGAGCGCCTCCAGCACGGAAGTCAGGCTTGTAACATTATGGAGGCCTGGCTGTTCTACTTCTCCCAGTACGAAAACACCCAGATGCCTGACATCACCCAGCGACACATAGGCCTCGGTGCCCAGCATGGCGGATGCGACACGGGCCCTGAGTTCGCGGCTGAATTCGCCGAACGGCCGCCCGGCCGCGATAACCGGCGGCAGGTCGGGAAGCACAACGCGACCTTCGCGGTCCACTTTGGTCACATATGATTTATCGACCGACCCCACGAACGAAATAACAATCTCGTCGCCTATTCCCAGAATATAGCTGTCTGAAATGCGGCCAAAAGCGAGCTCGGCAGGCAAGACCCGGCGATTAAATATGTTGTATCCGAACTGCTCCAGTTCCTCGACGCCGGATCTGCTGCGGTAATCCAGCTCAAGCCGTGACGGCTCAGCCAACATCTGGTGATCCGGGAGCGCGGCTAGCGGTGTATCAGACCTGGCGCGATCCAGCGGCGACTGGGCATTACGTTGCGTCTGCCCTTTCTGACCCTGCAATTCGCGAAGTATGTCGTCGGGAATCTGCTGAGCAGCCGCGCTGGCGGCGGCAAAGAAAAACATTGCCGGAACAAGAACATGCGTTATTTTCCGGAAGCAATTAGCATTCGGCCTGATAGCGAACATATCCTGATATCCTAATTTGTGAGCACATTGCCAGCCTATGGACCAGCCTGTCATTCAGAATCTTCTTTCCGCCGCAGCATCAGGCCTGATTCTATTGCTGTCTGGCTGCGGCAGCAACAGCAACTGGCCCATAGCCGGCTCGGTGCTAAGGAACGCTGTATTCGGCGTCCCCGATTCCTATATCAGCCGGGAAAGCGTGTCGAAAATACCATACGCGACGATTACCGCAAGGGTTGGCAGGCGGTCGCCGGCAATCTTGGTTCTGGCCGCCAGCGACGGCTCGACCCGCCATTGGATGGCGACCAACGAAGTCGCCATTGTGACGCATAACGGCAGAATAATTCAGACCGTGGGATTCCCGCAAGATCTGGGGCATACGGATCTGTTTGATGCCGATCCATTGTCAACCGGGCCTCATCTTCTGCAGAAACCTGTTTCTTACCGGAGAACACAATATTACCTGCAGCCCGCACCCGGTTCCGACAGCGCGGTCACGCTGAACTGTTCTTTGAAGAAACTCCGGGAGGTTGAGATCGAAATCGCGGAAATCCTGCTCCAGACAATCCTGCTGGAGGAAATCTGCCGCGCGGGATCGGGCAAAAAACAGACCAGTCTATTTTGGGTGGATCCTTACGACGGCTTTACCTGGCAGAGCCGCCAGAAAATCGCCGAGGGATACCCGTCCCTCACCATAAGCGTGCTGAAGCCAGAAGGGTGAATGCTCGCGCGGGGCCAGATGAACGGGCCTGACGCAGCGCTTAAAAAATGAACCTGGAGCTAGTTTGTGCCGGTAGAAGCGGTGGTGTCGGTTCCACTGGAGGCCTCGATGGCGACCGCGATGGTTGCCGCTGCAACAACGCCGCCGATAATCAGGGTGGTAGACAGGAAGCCCTTGCCGCCCCGCTTGGTCTGGCCGGCCGCCGCACCGGCGCTTTTACCAGTGCCTGTCAGCGCCCGCTGGGGAGACGCCTCGGATTGACTTTGCTCGCCGCCAACTGAAACCACAGACGGCGTAAACTGGAAAGAGGTCGCAAGCGCGACCACCAAGAATTTCTTCATCCCAGCCTTCATCGGATTATTTCCTGTTTCCCAAACCAGCAGTTTTATTGCTTAGAGCGGCGAGCGCGCGTTCTTATACGATGATTGCTAGCAATTTCAAGTTACGCTTTCGTTAACAATAAAAACGATTATTACCTTGTTGGCGATACTGAAAGTTTGCCGGCTGGCATTATCTTCCCTCATTCGTCACGGCGCTCTTCAGATTTTGCTCCAGAAATATTTGAATTGCCCGGCGTACGCTGGGAAGATCAAGAACATTATGCACGCCCTGGCGCTGCAGCACCAGCGAGCTTGAGCCGGGCCGACGCTGGAGAAAGTCGCCGCAGTCTCCTGTTTGGTTTGGCGTTTTGTCGGGCTGATACCAGGGGTCTCCCTGGTTTACGATGGTAAGGATCGGCGTGCGATCCGGTTCAGCCAGCCCGCGCACCAGCGGCGCGCCATGGCATGTCCATTGAAATACCACTCGCGCCCTGAATTCATCGCCGCGATAGAGCGCCGCAGCAACGCCGCCCTCGCTGCCGCCCATCAGGAAAAGGTTATCCCAATCGACCCAGGGTTCGTTCCTGAGTTGATCAAGGGCGTAGGAAATTTCGGCCAGCCGGAAATCAAAAACGAAAAGATTCTTGCCCCCGGTCTGGCTGCGCGGGTCACATTGCAGGGGCCGGTAACGCCGCGCCATGCTGTCGGGCGCGATAAAGACATAGCCTCGCTCCGCCAGGCTCTCGCCAAATTCCTTTTCCATGCGGCCCATTCCGGTGCAGCCGTGAAGATACAGGACAACAGGATAACGCCGACGCTCTCCCCCGGCCCCGACATCGGTCGCGGCACCAGCGCCAAGCAATTCTGTTAATTCCAGCGCCTGCAATTTGCGTATTCCCTGCCCATGGGGAATCGCCACATTGGCCCGTATCCATGTCAACTGCAGGTCTCCCTGTCCGGTCAACGCGGCGCATGCTGATACGACGCCGGCCAGCAGACCGGCCAGCAAAAATTTCGTGAAAAAACTGAGCCGGCGCATCATCAAGTCAAATCACCCTTGCCTGTTTCTTTCCCACTGCCGCCTATCGCCGCCACCGCCACCCACCATTCCGGTCGGTCGGCCAGCAGGCCCCGGGCAGCAAGCTCCGCCGCGGCGCGATCATTGAACAACGCGAAGCATGTTGCGCCGCTACCCGACATGCGGGCCAAGCGGCAATTCTGTTGCATTTCCAGGACACCGAGCATATGGCCAATTATTGGCGCTTCGGTGGTCGCGGCTTCGCTCAAATCGTTGCGACAGCCTGCCAGGGCGCCAAGAAACTCTTCCGGGCCGCCATCCGGCCAGTGCACGAGAGGCTGTGAAAAATCGACCGAGGATGCTCGATATCGCTGAAAAACAGCGGCGGTCGACAGAGGCACGAGAGGGTTCACCAGTACAGCGTGGAATTGATCCGCCGACCGGAGGCTGGGCTCCATACTCTCGCCTATGCCTGTCACTCTGGCGGTTACGCCAGCAAGGCAGGCGGGTACGTCGGCCCCAAGCGACAGGGCCAGGCCGAATAGCTGGTCTGCCGCCAATGCCGATCCCCACAACGCCGACAGCCCGCGCAACACCGCGGCCGCATCCGCGGAGCCGCCGCCAATGCCCGCCGCAACGGGCAAATTCTTCTCCAGTTCCAGCTCTACCGGAAACGCCGCCGGCCCCACACGCGCCGCCAACGCCTTCGCCGCCCTCAGGACCATATTATCCCCGGCGCTCAAATCCTTGGCGAAAGGCCCGGTCAGGGTCAGCGAAAAATCATCGGCGGGCGCCATGCGCAGCCGGTCGCCAATGTCGGCAAAAGCAAAAATGCTTTCCAGTTCATGGCGGCCATCCTCGCGCCGCCCGACAATATGCAGGAACAGGTTTATTTTCGCCGGCGCCAGAACCGTGACGGAACTGCCGGCACAAGCTGATCCATTGGCCAATCCTTCAGACCCACTCATGGTCGGCTCCTGGCTCACTGCCTGGCGGTCTCCGCAAGCACCAGACCGAAGGCAATCTTGTCCTTGATGGCCGGTATTCGTTCCTTGTCGGGATCCAGAACAAGGGCGTGGCGCCACTGAAAGCGCGATTCCAGCTTTCGCCCCACGCTCCAGTAAGCATCTCCCAGATGCTCATTTATTGTGGGGTCTTCCGGCTGCAACAATACGGCCCGCTCAAGATTGCGGACAGCTTCCTCATAATTGCCCAGCAAAAACTGCACCCAGCCCAGGCTGTCGATGATGTAGCCGTCGTTGGGGCGCTGCTCCACCGCCTTTTCAATCATCACCTGGGCTGGTTCTATATTCAGCCCCCGGTCGATCCAGGAATAACCAAGATAGTTTAGAACCTGAGGCTCGTCGGGCCGGAGTTCCAGCGCCGTTTCGAAATCGGCCTCTGCCTCGTCCCAACGATCCAGGCGCTCGTAACAAATCCCCCTGGCAAAAAACAGGAACCAGTCGCCGGGGACTGGTGTCTCGATATTCCCTATTGCGAGGTCATATTCGTCGAGGGCACGGTCATACCATTCGTGGCCGCGCATAATGTCGCCCATTGCGGTGCGCAGATTCCGGTTTTCCGAATTTGACTGCAACTCCGCCCGCAGCACGGATAGTGCTTTCTCCGTATCCTCCAGGTTGTCCCATGACAAAGCCTCGCGAATCCTGGTCATCTCTGACAAGCGGCTGTCGCGCGGAATATTTTCCAGCGCGCGCAGCGCCATTTTTGGCTGTTCCAGGCGAATGAAAAGGGTGCCGAGCAGATAGTAGGCTTCGTCATATCCGGGGGACAGGAAGGTGGCCAGCCTGGCGTACAGGATGGCGGGTGTGCGGGCGTTATCCCGGCTCAGCTCGCCTGCCGCCACCAGCAGCGCCATACTCACCGCAGTGTACGGGTCGCTGATAATTTCTTCCGGCGGTCGCCCGGCGTCAAGATCAGACAGCGCCTCAGCCAGTTGCTCGGCCCCAGGCCGCTTTTCCATATATTCCTTGTACAGCGTCTCGGCATCCCGGTTCCTGCCCTGACGCTGGAGAAAGAACCCGTAAGCCAGAACAGGCTGCAGTGACCGCTGTTTGGGCGAAGCCAGTGCCCGCGCATAGGCGGCTGCGGCCTCTTCGTCGTGCCGCAGGTAGTCATAAATATAGGCGGTATGGGCCAGCCGGAAGGTATTGAAAACCGATACGGCCTGCAACGGTTCCAATGCTTCCAGGGCGGGTTCCAGCCGCCCCTGTGCCGCTTCAATCCAGGCGCCAACCAACGGCGCGACAAGTGAATCAAAGCCGGTTCCCTTCGCCTTCCCCAATTGCTCAACTGCAGCATCGTAATCATCACGGCGAAAACTGTTGAGGCTCAGGAGCATCAATCCTACGCCATTGGGCTGGCCCACCTGCTGCTGGCGCTTGGCCAGGTCAAGAGCGGTGTCAAAGTCACCGTCCAAAATGGCCAGGGAAAACGCCTCCTGCAGCAGAACGGGATTTTTGGGGCTGTGTTCAAGGGCGCTGCCAAACAATTCGGCGGCGCGCGCCGAATCAGAGATGTTGCGCGCATGCTGGCCACCCAGATATTCGCCAAATCCCTCCTGTGCTGGCTGGTGTTGCGAGGTACAGCCAGCAAGGACAACCGAAACAAGTGAGACAATCAATCCGGCTTTAGAAAAAATGCGCATTTCAATCCCAGTTTCCGAACGCCAAATATACTATCGACCTCACCCCGGATTGCACCCGGGTATTTCACACCAAGGGTATGTGCCCAAACCATGTAAAAGACTATGGGTCAACTTACATATTGGGATAATTCGGCCCACCGCCACCCTCAGGCACCACCCAGTTGATATTTTGCCTGCTGTCCTTGATGTCGCAGGTCTTGCAGTGAACGCAGTTCTGGGCATTGATCTGCAGCCGCGGATTGCCGCCATCGGCATCGCGCAAAATTTCGTATACGCCGGTCGGGCAAAACCGCTCTTCGGGCGCCGCGTAATCAGCCAAATTTACCGCGACCGGAATATCCGCATCCAAGAGCTGCAAGTGGACCGGCTGATCTTCTTCGTGATTGGTGTTCGAGAGAAACACCGACGAAGGTTTGTCGAAAGTCACCACGCCATCGGGCCTGGGGTAATCGATGGGCGTGCAATCGGCGGCCTTTTTTGTCGCCTCGTTGTCCAGGTGATGGCCGAAGGTCCAGGGCACCAGAAAACCCAGCCCCAGTGAATTGATCCACATCTCCACGCCCGAATAGAGCGAGCCCAGCAGCGCCCCGAATTTGGCTATGGCCGGGCGGGCGTTGCGCACCTTGTGAAGTTCTTTATAGACCCAGGATTTACGGTAGCCCTCGGTATAGCCGGTCAGTTCATCGCCTGTCCTGCCAGCGGCCAGAGCTTCGAAAGCCGCTTCGGCCGCCAGCATGCCGGTTTTCATGGCGCAATGACTGCCCTTGATGCGGGGCACATTTAGAAAACCCGCGGCACAGCCAATCAGCGCCCCGCCCGGGAAAACAAGTTTTGGTACCGACTGCAGGCCGCCTTCGTTTATGGCCCGGGCGCCATAGGCAACCCGACGCCCGCCTTCCAAAAGCGGACGAACCAGAGGGTGGTTTTTGAATCTCTGGAATTCGTCATAGGGCGACAGATAAGGATTCTCGTAATCCAGGGCGACCACGAAACCGATGGCCACCTGGCCCGCCTCTTGGTGATAGATGAACCCGCCGCCCGCTGTCTTGTTGTCCAGCGGCCAGCCCTGGGAATGGATCACATGGCCGGGTCTGTGTTTGTCCGGCGCCACGTCCCACAATTCCTTGATGCCGATACCATAGGTCTGCGGCTCCACGCCCTCACGCAAATCAAAGCGCTCTTCCAGCACTTTGGTGAGCGACCCGCGCACGCCTTCGGCGAAGAAAGTGTATTTGGCATGCAGTTCGATACCCGGTTCATATGTGTCCTTATGGCTGCCATCTTTGGCAACACCCATATCGCCGGTGGCGACACCCTTGACGCTGCCATCCTCGGCATACAACAGCTCGGCGGCGGCAAAGCCCGGGTATATTTCAACACCCAGCGCCTCGGCCTCGGTCGCCAGCCAGCGGCAGAGATTGCCCAGGCTCAGGGTGTAAGCCCCCTTGTTGCTCATCAGGGGCGGCAACAAAATATGAGGTATCGAAAGCTTGCCCTTTTCGCTCAGCACCCAGTGCTGGTTTTTGGTGACCGGCACACCCATGGGCACATCCCGATCACGCCAATCGGGTATCAATTCATTCAGCGCAATGGGGTCGACAACAGCGCCAGAGAGGATATGCGCACCAACCTCGGAGCCTTTTTCAAGAATGCAGACAGTGGTGTCGCCACCGCCTTCCGCGGCCAGTTGTTTCAGGCGTATGGCGGCTGCCAGGCCCGCCGGACCGCCGCCGACTATGACCACATCGAAATCCATCGATTCTCGTTCCACGTCTGTCTCCCGATGATGATCGCGCGCAGTTCTGAAGGTTATGCACCGAAGCATACAATGGGTCAATTAACTGGCATCTTGCCCCGGATTGGTGCTGGCACACATTGCCCGCGCAGCATAATGTGCGGCTATGGCATGGCTTGGAAAAATCTGAATGTCTAAAGCGCTGGATCAACTGGAATGGCAGATTGCCGCCGGGGCCGACGAGGCCATCGGCGAGGTCGCGGTGAATCGATTTGAGACAGCGCCCGCCGCCCGCCCGGCGCAACCCGCACTTGATACGCCAAAACCTGCGACCATTGCCGTTGCTGCCACCAGTTCTGGTGCTGGTGCAAAGGTATCGGCGCCGCTGTCAGAAAGGGGCGGCGCATTGCTGGCCAGCGAGCGCGCCGCAACCGCCGGCACGCTGGCGGAATTGCGCGCCACCATGGAATCCTTCGAGGAATGCGGGCTGAAACGCACCGCCATGAACATTGTTTTTTGCGACGGCAACCCAGACTCGAACCTGATGCTTATCGGCGAAGCGCCCGGCGCCGACGAGGACCGGCAGGGCAAGGCTTTTGTAGGCGCCAGCGGCAAATTGCTGGACCGCATGATGGCGGCGCTGGAGATGACCCGCGAGACCGATTATTATATTTCCAATATCCTGCCATGGCGACCGCCCGGCAACCGCAAACCGACGCCGGTGGAACAGGCCATGTGCCTGCCGTTCATACGGCGGCACATCGAACTTGTGGCGCCCAAGGTGATTGTCCTGCTGGGCGGTGTTGCCGCAAGTGCCCTTCTCGACACCACCCAGGGCATTACCCGGCTGCGCGGCAAGTGGCACGAAATTGAGGCCGGCGGGCGCAAGATACCGGCCATGCCCACCTTTCACCCTGCCTATCTGTTACGTCAACCGCGCTCCAAACGGGAGGCCTGGCGCGACCTGCTTGAAATAAAAGCGAGACTCGCGAGTTAATTTTACATAGAGTTTCAACAGGCCAACCTCGCATAACCTGCTGTTAGGAAAGAATAAAGGGGTTGGCTGTACAATTATTGGGGAGGATTGATCGTTGTATTTTTGGGTGAACAGATATCTGCGCGCATCGTTATGCGCGCTGGCGGGTTTGGCCGTCACCGCCATGGACAGCGGTGTCGCGCCGGTTTCGTCAGGTGTCGCGCCACCCGCCCCCGCCGCCAAACCGGCCTCTGAAGCCAATCCTGCCGCAGAATCCGAACAAGCTGTTAAATCCGGACAGAAATTGGCGCCGCTGCCGTCTTTGGCTAATCCGATCATCCTTTCTGCCCAGGACAAGACAATTTACCGGCAAATTTTTGCCGCCCAGAACGAAGGCAAATGGAAGGAAGCGGACCGGCTGATCGCCCAGCTTCAGGACAATATTTTGTCGGGTCATTTAATGTTCCGGCGTTACATGCATCCCACCAAATACCGCTCGCGCTATGCTGAACTGAAAGGATGGCTGGCGGCCAACGCCGATCATCCTGGAGCAACGCGGCTTTACAAACTGGCTCGCAAGCGGCGGGGCAGCGCCAGCTATCCACGCCGGCCGGTGCCCTCAAATCCATGGGCCAGCGGGGCGGCGAAGCTGGCCCCTGAGAAAGCCGCCACAGCAAGGCTGCCGAAAAGCGACCGGCGCGCCATCGCCAGCATCGAATCCCGCCTGAAGCGAGAGATTCGCCGCCGCCGCCCCGAACGCGCCGAACGCTACTTGTGGGCTTTTGAGCGCCGTGGCCTGTTCTCCAATGCGCAGTTTGACCAGCGACTTGCCGAAGTTGCCAAGAGCCATTTGTTCAAAGGCAACGACGCCAAGGCTTTGGCATTGGCCGCCTTCGCCGCTGACCGCTCCGGCACCGAGCTTCGCCAGCCCGGATGGATAGCCGGCCTGGCCGCATGGCGTCTGGGAGATTGCGCAACAGCGGCAAAGTATTTTGAAGCCTCGGCCAGCGCCAGGGGAGCCGGGGCATGGACCCAATCGGCTTCCTTCTTCTGGGCGGCACGGGCCAATCTGGTATGCCAAAAGCCCGAGCGCGTTGAAAGCCTGTTGCTGAAGGCGAGCCTCCATAAGGAAGCTTTCTATGGCCTGTTGGCGGCGCGCCAACTGGGGATTGAACCGGACCTGGACTGGTCGCTGCCGCAACTGACCAGCGAACAATATGCCGGGCTGGCGACATTGCCGGGCGTACGCCGCGCTGTGGCGCTGAATGAAATCGGCCAGCTTGATCTCGCCGATCAGGAATTGCGGCTGGTCTGGGGGCGCCAGGGCCCTGATATCCGCGAACCCCTGCTGGCGCTGGCGGCGCGCCTGAACTTGCCGGCAACGCAGATGGCCATGGCGCGCAACGCGCCGGAAGGATCGACGGTGCCCCACAGCCTGTTGTATCCGGTACCTGACTGGCAGCCCGACGGCGGTTTCTCGGTGGACCGCGCTATTTTGTTCGCCATCATGCGGCAAGAATCTCTTTTCCGCCCGCGCGCAAAAAGCCGGGTCGGCGCCATGGGCCTGATGCAGGTCATGCCGGCAACCGCGGGCTTCCTTGACAAGGATCGTTCCCTCAGGTGGTCAAATAAATGGAAGCTTTATCAGCCCGAATTCAACATGCGGCTGTCGCAGGATTATATTAACCTGCTGATGACCTACGAGAGTACCGAGGCGAACTTGTTCAAATTCGCCACCGCATATAACGGCGGGCCAGGCAACCTGTCGCGGTGGGAAAAGCGCATGGATTACGCCAACGATCCGTTGTTCTTTATCGAGACGATTCCGGCGCGCCAGACGCGCATTTATATAGAGCGCGTTTTCGCCAACATGTGGATCTACCGCATGCGACTGGGCCAGCCCGCCCCCAGCATGGACGCGGTGGCAGCCGGCGCCTGGCCACCCTTGGAACGCCTGGACCCCGAGACCATCAACCTGGCCGAAAGTGAAAAACTGCTAAGCCGTCATGCCGAAAATTGACGAAACCAGAGACTTTATACCCGTCAACATTGCCGTTCTGACAGTGTCGGACAGCCGCACGCTGGAGACCGACAAGTCGGGGAGGCTGCTGGTGGGACGGATTGAAACCGCGGGGCATGTTGTGGCGGCGCGCGCCATCATCACCGATGACGAGGATGCAATCGCAGCCCAGTTGCGGACCTGGATTGCCGACGAAAATATCGACGTGGTGATCTCCACCGGCGGAACCGGCATAACAGGCCGCGACGTGACCCCCGAGGCCTTCGCGCAAGTTTACGACAAGGAGCTCATCGGCTTCGGCGAACTGTTCCGCATGCTCAGCTACAAGAATATCGGCACCTCGACATTGCAGTCGCGGGCCACGGGCGGTGTCGCCGGCGGCACTTATCTTTTTGCGCTGCCCGGATCGCCGGGTGCGGCGAGGGACGGCTGGGATCTTATTTTGAAAGATCAGCTGGATATTCGCTTCCGCCCCTGTAATTTCGTCGAGCTGATGCCGCGGCTCACCGAGAAATAACGCTCCAACCATCCATCCACGCCTATATCCGCCCGCGCTCACCGCCAATTTGCGATGGGCCGCAGGTTTTTCGAGCTCAAGCGCATGGTCGCCATCTTCAAATTCGCAAATCGGATAACCACATCAATGTTCGAAGGATAATTCCGCCCCCCGACGTAACAATCCTGACAGCGAAGATTGACAGCGAAGAAAAACAAGGACGACCCAAAATGTTTAGCCTTAGCCCCCAGACCAAAGCGAGTGTGCGTTATTACGCGGCCTCCCACAGCCAGCAGAAAAGTGCCTGGCGCAACAGGCGCCGTGCGCGGCGCCCGGACAGGCAGCATCAAGAACATCCGACAGTTTACTAGGGTCTGGACTCCATTACCGGTGAGGGCTGTGCCGCAGCCAAAATTGACCGGAACGAGAAGAAAGCGACGAAGAATAGCAATCTATCTGAGGCGGTTTTGACGCTGTTCCGACCGATTTTGGCGCGGTCCAATTGGATTGGCCCGAAAAGCCCGGGCGAAGGCGTCAAAAATCCTCGTCGATATGCTATATCGACTGCGGTTTTCTCCTGTTTCCCGGGCATTTCGGAGCCAACACAGCTCCACCCGATAATGGAGTTCAGGCCCTAGCGACGCCCCACAGCGCCCAAGCCCCCGCAAAGGCGCGCTTTTCCTCTCTGGCGTCTCTCAAAGCTCTCTCCCGCCCCGGGAGGGAGCTTTGTCTTTATACCCAGCTTCCGCTATGAATCCCCCATGACGGGCCGACGAGCAAAAACGGGAAAGGCGCCACCGGATTTCCGCAACGAGGAAATGCTGGGCGGGCGCGTGGCCGGCGTCGATGAGGCGGGCCGGGGCCCGTGGGCCGGGCCGGTTGTCGCCGCCGCCGTTATTCTCGACCCGGCCAGTATCCCGGACGGCATCAATGATTCCAAGGTCTTGTCGCGCGCCAAGCGCGAGCAATTGCTGAATCCCATTCTGGAGAGCGCCTGCGTCGGCGTTGGTCAGGCCTCGGTGGAGGAAATTGACCGACTCAATATTCTGCAAGCGAGCCTGCTGGCCATGCGCCGCGCGGTCAGCGCCCTGGCGACCATGCCCGACGCCTGCCTGGTGGATGGCAACCGCGACCCCGGCCTGGAGATTCCGACCCGGCTTCTGGTCAAGGGGGATGCCATCAGCCTGTCCATAGCCGCCGCCAGCATCGTTGCCAAAGTCACCCGCGACCGGATCATGTGTGATCTGGCGGCACTCTACCCCGCCTATGGATGGGAGCGGAATGCAGGATATGGTGTACCGGCGCATAGGGACGCACTACAGCTTGTGGGCATATCCCCCCATCACCGCAAGAGCTTCGCGCCCATCCGTTATCTTGCAAGCGAAGACTCTTTAATAAAACATTGATTCTTAAGTGTTATTCTATTGACCTCGATTGAGTCATGACTCAAACTGCGCAGCCTCGCACCTTTCAACAAGGGCGAGAAAATCGAGGAAGTTATAGGACGCAGCTTGGGGACTGAGGGGGCCCTGGATGGGTAAATCAGTGAAAAACGACGGCAACGGCGGGGGCAAAACCGCTGACACGCTGCCGCTGGACAGAATATTGAAGGGCGATTGCGTCCGGCTGATGGATAATCTGCCGGAGAAATCGGTGGACGTGGTTTTCGCCGACCCGCCCTACAACATGCAGTTGAAGGGCGAGTTGCACCGTCCGGATAACAGCCTGGTGGATGCGGTCACCGACGACTGGGACAAGTTCGACAGTTTCCGCGACTACGACAAATTCACCCGCGCCTGGCTTTCTTCAGCGCGCCGCGTGCTCAAAGACAACGGTACCCTGTGGGTGATCGGCAGCTATCATAATATCTACCGCGTCGGCAGTGCGCTTCAGGATTTGGGATACTGGATTCTCAACGATGTGATCTGGCGCAAAACGAACCCCATGCCGAATTTTCGCGGCACCCGTTTCACCAACGCGCACGAGACCCTGATCTGGGCGGCAAAGTCTGAAAAGGCGCGCGGACGCACCTTCAATTACCAGGCCATGAAGGCCCTGAATGGCGATGTTCAGATGCGTTCCGACTGGACCCTGCCGATCTGCTCGGGCAAGGAACGGTTAAGGATAAACGGCGAAAAAGCACATGCCACGCAGAAACCCGAAGCGCTTTTGCACCGCGTAATCTTATCCTCGACCAACCGCGGCGATATTATTCTGGACCCGTTTTTTGGCAGCGGCACCACCGGCGCCGTGGCCAAACGCCTGGACCGGCGCTATATCGGCATCGAGCGCGAGGAGGGCTATGTGAAAATGGCCCGCGACCGTATCGCGAAGGTTCATAAACTGGACGACGAGGCGCTGGAGATTACACCGTCGAAACAGTCCCTGCCGCGCGTGCCGTTCGGCACAATCGTCGAGCGCGGGCTGCTGTCGCCGGGATCAACGCTTTACGATGCGCAGCGGCGTTTTGCAGCCAGGATACGCTCTGACGGAACGCTGGCCTGCCGCGACCAGACCGGCTCTATCCACCAGATCGGCGCCCATGTGCAGGGTGCGCCCGCCTGTAACGGCTGGACCTTCTGGCATTTCGAAAAGGCCGGCAGCCTGACCCCTATCGATATCCTGCGCCAGCGCATACGCGCCGAGATGCCCTAGAATTATTCCGCTGCCGCCATTGCTCCAAGCGCGTGGCGCGCCACCTTTTGCATAACGCTGGGCAGGCCTGCCTGGTCCAGCTCCGAGATCGCCACCCATTTTCCGGCAGGTCTGTCTGTTTCATGATTTTCGGCGCGGCGCACCGATACGCGAAGGATCAGGTGAAAATGCGTAAAGGTATGGCGCACTTCGCCGGGTAATAGATGATCCCCGGCATCGCCTGCACTCTCGCCTGCACTCTCGCCCGCACTCTCACCGACGGCCTCGAGCCATTCGCTGCCCGGAAAACACAGCATCCCGCCAAGCAGGCCACGGGCCGGTCGCCGCTCGAGAAATATTTTACTGTCCCGCTCAATCCAGTAGGCGACACCACGGCGAACAGGCTTTGCCTTTTTGGCCACCCGGCGGGGGTATTCCGCAGCGTTCCCGTTTATCCTGGCCTGACAGGAACCGGCCCAGGGACAGACCCCACAGGCGGGATTTCGAGGCGTGCAGACAGTTGCGCCCAAGTCCATCAATGCCTGGGCATAATCCCCCGGCCGTTGATCGGGTGCAATTTCACCGGCCAGCTTGCGAAGCTCCCGCCTGGCCCCGGGCAAAGGCGCGGCAACCGCCCGCAGGCGCGCCACAACGCGCTCTATATTGCCGTCAACGACATTGGCCGGCCGGGCAAAGGCAATGGCTGAAATCGCCGCGGCGGTATAATCGCCTATACCAGGAAGCGTTTTTAACGTGGCCGTGTCTTCGGGAAAACCATCCCTGAAGTCTGTATCCAGAACGCGCGCACATTTATGGAGGTTGCGCGCCCGCGCGTAATAGCCAAGCCCCGCCCATGCCTGCAAAACGTCATTGAGTGGCGCCGCCGCCAGCGCCGCTATGGTCGGCCAGCGGGAAAGAAATTTGTGAAAATATGGCGTCACCACAACCACGCCTGTTTGTTGCAGCATGATCTCGGATAGCCAGACGTGATAAGGATCGGCCCGGAGCTGGCTCTGATGCTGACCGTGGCTTTGGCCCCGGTCCCGAATTCGCCAAGGCAGATCGCGACCGTGCTGGTCGTACCAGGCCAGGAGGCTGCGGGCGAGCGCCGCAGGGCCGGCGAATGCCGCCCCTTTCGCCTCATTTTCGCCAGACCTATTTTGCATGTATGTTTCCGGCTGCGATGGCATACTGAAGCCGAGTCCTTTTATCTGTTTGAAGAGATCATGACCAAGTCAGCAAGCCCGGTCAAACCATCAAGCCGCCGAAGCGGTGAACGACGCTTCAGAATGCAGCGTCTTTCGAACCTGTTGCCCAAGGAGGCGCGCCGGGTCTTCCGCCAGTTCGGCTTTGCCGAAAGCGCCATCATCACCCGCTGGCATGAAGTGGTGGGTGCCGAACTGGCCCGGTATTCCATGCCGCTGACGCTAAAATTTCCGCGCGGAAAACGGGTCGGCGGAACTCTGCACATCCGGGTCGATGGCCCGATCGCCACGGAATTGCAGCACCTGGAGCCTGTTCTTGTGGAGAAGATCAACACATTTTATGGCTATGGCGCGGTCCAGAAGGTTGCCATTTCACAGGGGCCGATCAACCGGCCGGGGGAAAGGGCGCGGCGCAAGGAACTGCGCGTGGAACCTGAGGCCGCGAAGGAGGTTCATGGATTGGTGGAGGGCACCCGGGACGACGCCTTGAAAAAGGCTCTGGAAGAGCTCGGGCGCAATGTCTACGCCGAGCCGGATAAATAGCCGCCCGCAAACGCCAACCGGGCGCAACAATTGACTCGCAAGTACCCGGGAATCCAATTAATACTAGATAGTGTAGTGAGGAACGGATGACACACAAGAATATGACAATGAACAGGATATTGCGCGCCGCCGCAGCTGGCTCTCTGGCGCTGTTTTTGAGCGCTTGCGATAGCGGCGGCGGCAGTGATTCGACGACTTCAGATGAAGCTGCATCAACAGACAACGCCGCTGATACTGTTGCCGTGGAAGCTGTTGCCGGCGAAGCCGCGCCATCGGGCGAGGTGCAAATCACCGTGCACCGGGACGCCAATGGCGTCGCCACCGGCGAAATCACCGTCGGCAATCCGGACGCAATAGAAATGATCGAGTATGCCTCGCTGACCTGCTCCCATTGCGCCACCCACCACATCAATATCTGGCCGCAGATCAAAAAGGCCTACGTGGATACCGGTAAACTCAAGCTGACATTTCGCCTGTTTGCGCGCAGCCCATTGGACGAGATCGTATCAATGGTTCCCCTTTGCGCCGCCGACGATCGGGTCTATCCGATTCTGGACCTGATGCTGTCGCGTCAGGACCGCTGGCTGCATGGCGAAAACGGGCGGGAAATTCTGAACAACCTGGCCGCGCTGGTGCGCCGCACCGGCTTGAGCCGCGCCACCTTCGATGCCTGTATTCAGGACCAGGCTGTTTTGAACAATGTTCGCGCGATGAGAGATGTTGGCCTCAATGAGGATAATATTACCGCCACGCCCACCTTTATTCTCGACGGGGAATCCTTCAACACCGTCTCTTTCAAGGATTTCGCCGAACGGATTGAGGACGCGCTGTAGCCTCAGGGTTTCAGGGGACAAACCAGAAGCTGCGATAAGTAACGGATAAGAAGAAGTGCAGTTTAACCGCATCCGGCTGTCAGGATTTAAATCCTTCGTCGAACCGACCGAACTTGTGTTCGAGCCGGGCCTGACCGGTGTTGTCGGGCCGAACGGTTGTGGCAAGTCAAACCTGCTGGAAGCCATTCGCTGGGTTATGGGTGAAAGCTCGGCCAAGAGCATGCGCGGTGCCGGCATGGATGACGTAATTTTTTCCGGCACCAGCACCCGCCCGCCGCGAAATCTGGCGGAAGTCACCATAACCCTGGACAACTCGGACCGCTCTGCCCCGGCCGCCTATAACGATGGCGACGTCATTGATGTCTCGCGCCGGATTGAGCGGGACAGGGGGTCTGCCTATCGCATCAACGGTCGCGAGGTCCGCGCCAAGGACGTGCAGCTGCTGTTCGCCGACGCCGCGACCGGCGCCCATTCCCCGGCGCTTGTCAGCCAGGGCAGCATCGGCTCGATTATCAGCGCCAAACCGACCAACCGCCGTGCCATTCTCGAGGAAGCCGCCGGCATCGTGGGACTGCACAGCCGCCGGAAGGAGGCAGAGAGCCGCCTGAAGGCAGCGGAAAACAACCTGCTGCGCCTTGATGACGTGGTCGTGCAGATGGAGGCGCAGGTCGCTTCCCTAAAGCGCCAGGCCCGCCAGGCCACCCGCTACCGCAATATTTCGGGCGATTTGCGCCGCGCCGAGGGCAGCCTGCTATTCGTACGCTGGCGCGCCGCCGCCGACGCGGTGCAGGAGCTGGAAAGCGGGCTTCAGAAAGCACAGACCGAGGTCGGTGAGTTGACCAGAGTGGCCACGCGGTTCACCACCGAGCAGACCAACCTGTCGGCCAAACTGCCGGAATTGCGGCAAAAGGAAGCTGAGGTTGCCGCCGCCACCCACCGCTTGACGGTCGCGCGGGAAAATCTGGATGCTGAAGCCGAACGGCTGAAGCAGCATAAGGCGGAGCTGGAAGCCCGCGCCAGACAGGTTGCGATTGACCTGGAACGCGAAGCAGAATTTCGCGATGACGCCGCAGATACCGCACGCCGCCTGGGCGAAGAGCACGCCAGGCTGGAAAAAGAGAAATCTGCGGAAGCCAGCGGCGAGCAGAATGCGGCAAGCGCCCTGGAGGCCGCCCATGCCGAGGCCAGCGATGCCGAGTCCGGGCTCGACGAGTTGTCAGCAACGGCGGCCCGCGAGCGCGCAAGGCACGAAAGCCTGACCGCCGATATCGATATGCTGGAACAGAGAATTCTTCGGCTGGAGGACGAGCGCCAGAAGATTTTGGAAGATATCGAGAAACTTCGCGAAAAAGATAGCTACGGGCAGCAACTGGACGCCGCCCGGAAAGACCTGGCCAAAGCCCGGAGCCGATTCGACGAACTGGGAGAAGAGCTGACCGTTGCAGAAGCATTGCGGCTGGAAGCGCAGGAAGCACGGGACATCGCGCGCGGCGATCTTTCCACCAGGGAAGCGGCTCTTGCCGGAATCGAGGCGGAAATCCGCGGCATCCGCGAAATTCTCGACGCCGGAAAGTCGGGCGATCATGTTCCGGTGGCCGAAGAGTTGAAGGTTGAGGCCGGCTACGAGGTGGCGCTGGGGGCTGCCCTGGGTGACGACCTGAATGCGCCGGCTGGCGCTGATGCGCCCGTCGGCTGGCGCAATTTTCCGCCGTTGGACAACGCCCCGGCATTGCCGCCCGCAGCAAAACCTCTGAGCAATTTCGTATCGGGACCGCCGGCGCTTGCCCGGCGCCTGACACAAGTGGGCGTGATCGCCGGGCGCGAGGGCGATGCGCTGTCAAAAACCTTGTTGCCCGGGCAGCGGCTGGTCAGCAGGGAAGGCGCGCTTTGGCGCTGGGATGGGTTTCACGCCCGCGCGGACGCGGTTACGCCAACCGCCGCCCGGCTGGCACAAAGAAATCGACTGGAAGCGCTGGCCGGCGAGCAGACCACGGCGCAAGCCGATCTGGTTTCCACCAAGGACGCTCTGGACAAGACCGAGACCAGCGTGGACAGCGCCCATAATGGAGAACAATCGGCGAGGGCAAAACGGGCGGAAGCCGACCGGGCCGTTACCAAGGCCCGCAGCGCCTTGAGCGCCATCGACGATGAAGGCAGCGAGCGCACCAGCCGGATGGCGGCGCTGAGTGAAGGCGAAGAACGGGTCACCGCTGATCTGGAGGAATCGCGCGAAAGGCTGGCGAACGCCGAGACCGAGCTTGAAGCCCTGCCCGACAGCGCCGCGCTGGAAAGTGACCTCGCTGAGGCCAGGGAAAGCGTTGGCGCATTGCGCACGCGCCTGGCCGAGGCCCGCGCCACTTATGACGGCCTGCACCGGATCAGTCAGGAACGAGAGCGCCGGCTGGCGGATATCGCCGGCGAAGAAGCGGCCTGGAAGGAACGCATGGGTCGCGCCGACCGGCAAATCGAAGAGCTGAACAGCCGCAGTGAGCAAACCGGGGGGCGGCTTAAGGAAATTGCCGAGGGACCGCAGGATATTGAGGCCCGGCGCAAGGCCCTGCTGGACCAGATATCAAAGGCCGAAGCGGCACGCTCGGAAGCCGCCGATGCGCTGGCAAAAATTGAAAACGCCGTGCGCGAAAAAGATCGTGATCTCCGGGAGGCGCAGACCGCGCTGGCCGAAGCCCGCGAAACGCGCATCCGAAAAGAGACGGCGCAGGAGTCGGCCGTGGAACGCAAGCGTGAAATTGCCGGGTCGATTCTGGAGAAATTCGGTTGCACGCCATCGGATGTTCTGGAGAAAGTTGAAGTCAACGCCAACAAGGAATTGCCCGACCTGGAGACCCTGGAGAAGCGCCTCGTCCGGCTGCGCGCCGAGCGCGAACGGCTTGGGGCGGTCAATTTGAGAGCCGATCAGGAATTGCAGGAAATCGCCGAGCAGATCGAACATCTGGCCAGCGAAAAACAAGACCTGGAAAGCGCTATCGGGCGCCTGCGCCAGGGTATTCGCAGTCTCAACCGCGAGGGACGCGAGCGCATGCTGGCCGCTTTCGAGCAGGTCAACGCACATTTCTCCGATCTCTTCACATCGCTGTTTGGCGGTGGCCACGCCCATCTGGAATTGATTGAATCCGACGACCCCCTGGATGCCGGACTGGAAATCATGGCCAGCCCGCCGGGCAAGAAGCTGCAGACCCTGTCGCTGCTCTCTGGCGGCGAGCAGGCATTGACCGCTATTTCGCTGATCTTTGCGGTCTTCATAACCAATCCGGCGCCAATTTGTGTGCTGGACGAAGTTGATGCGCCGCTGGACGACGCCAATGTGGAACGTTTTTGCGGCCTGCTGGACGAAATAGAAGCAAAGACCGGAACGCGCTTCCTGATCGTCACCCACAATGCGGTGACCATGGCCAGGATGGACCGATTATTTGGCGTCACCATGTCGGAACGTGGCGTCAGCCAGCTGGTCTCCGTAGACCTGCAGCGGGCAGAGGAACTTCGGGCAGTCGGATGACCACGAAAAGGCGGTTTTTATCCTTTTATTTCAACGCTATAACACAGCCGGTTTGGCGCTTGACAGCATCTGGGGCTGCCCCTATGTTGCAGGCGCTTTCGCGCCGGATTTGCCTGGCCGGGAGCCAGTTGAGTTAAGCTGCCTTGTCACCCATTAATGCACCTTCAGGGGCAAAGAACCTTTCGGGGCTGCGGAGCATTCGAGGGCGATTATGGAAGACAAACCGGGGCAATCACCGCTCGATGAGCTTGAGAGCAAGCTGGAGCGGGTCGGGGAGGCGCAGGAGAAGAA
>JACZSK010000041.1 GCA_022574255.1 Pseudomonadota bacterium | reverse complement strand
GCTTCCCAGCGATAAATTGACCCCATGCCCGCGCCCCAATGCGAGCAAGCCCCCTGCCCTGCCTCGCCCATGCCCGCGCCCCAATGCGAGCAAGCCCCTGCCGCGCGCCTTGCAACCATGCCCCTGCCGCGCGAGCTGCCCTGCCCCATTCGGCGCTGTACGGCGCCCACCGCCTGTAATAAGGATTATTCGGGCCATATCGCCGAGCCAGAGAGGGAGGGGAAATTGAAACCAGGGCGTTCCACGGGCGCCATCGCGGCCCCCTTGTCTGCTGTGCGGCCGGCGCTGTTGCTGATTGCGCTCGGCGTTCTCACGGTTGCTTTCCTCGCCAGTCCGGCGCGAGCGCAAATGCCTGGCCTGGCACAAGACGACGACCGCTCGCCCACCAAGCTGGTGTTGCTGGGCACCGGCAACCCCAACGCCACGCCCGCGCGCTCTGGCCCCGCGGTGGCGATCGTTGTTGGCGAGCGCGCCTATATCATCGATTTTGGCCCCGGCATTGTGCGCCGCGCCGCCGAGGCCGCGCGCAAGCTGGCTCTGCCGGCACTGAAAGCGGAGAATCTGCGCTTTGCCTTCCTCACCCACCTGCATTCAGACCATACGGCGGGCTACCCCGACCTGATATTCACCCCCTGGGTTATGGGCCGCGAACAGCCCCTGCGCCTGTTCGGGCCGAGGGGCACCGAGGAGATGACCAAAAATATCCTGGAGGCCTATAAAGAGGACATATTGAACCGTATCAACGGGCTGCAACCGTCCACCGAGCGCGGCTGGCAGGTGAACGCCCAGGACGCCGAGCCGGGCTTTGTCTTCTCTGATCGCTTCGTCCGGGTTGAGGCTTTCGCGGTCTGCCACGGCAGCTGGGACCAGGCCTTCGGCTATCGTTTCACCACATGGGACAAGGTGATTGTTATCTCCGGCGACACCACCTATTGCCCTGTCGTCGCGGAGATGGCCAAAGGCGCCGATATTCTGCTGCACGAGGTCTACTCGCAAAAAGCCTTCGAGGAGGAATTGAGCGCAGACTGGCAGGCGTATCACAGGGTATCCCACACCTCGACCCGCGACCTGGCGCGCATTGCCGGCGCGGCTCGGCCCAAGCTGGTTGTTCTCTATCACCAGCTTTTCTGGGGCGGTGTAACGGAAGAAGACATGCTGGCTGAAATTGCCGCCGACTATGATGGCGCCGTGGTCTCGGGCAAGGACCTGGATGTTTTTTGAGGGGAGGTCGCGGTCATGGTGCGGTTGTTCGTCGTAATTTCGCTGTTGCTTTTATCAGCGGCTTGCGCCCCGAAAACGGAAAGGCCAATCGACTGGGAGACTGCGACGGCCATATGGGCGAGCGAAGAAGAATCCTGGGCGCCGCCCAAATCGTTGTTGGACCAGGAAGACCCCCATTTTGTGCGCCGCAGCTACGATGCGCTTCATAATGGCGACTGCAGTCCAGCGTGGCTAATGCCGGATATGGACCGCGAGCCGCAGCACTGGATCGGCTTCACCGAACTGGGAATCATGCATGATGAGGGCCTGTGCCTGCCGCAAGACGCCGACAAGGCCGCCGCCGCGTATATGGAAGCCCTTTCGCTCAACCCGGTATTTGCGCCGGCGCTTGGCCGGCTGGGGCGCTTATATGCCCGCGAGGACTGGGCGGCGTACGACCCGGAATTGTCGGAGGCATATTACCGACGGGCCACCCTGGCGGCGACGGTGAAAACGCTGCTAATGCGATGGATTAACGAATATTTCGAACCCGGCGCCGTGTCAGCGCATTTGTGGAACATCCACCCCTGGGCCTTTCCCACGCAATTCATGCTCTTGAAATTTGGTCCATGGGATGTGCCGCCCCGGGTTGAAGCCATGCACAAGGACATCATGGATCAATTATATGGCTTCGGTTCCGGCGATGCGGTGCTGGCGATTGCCCGCGAACTGGCAACAGACAGCGGCCCGTTGGGGCCGGGCCGGGTGCTGGCCATGGAATGGGCCCAGGTCGGGCACATTTTCTATGCCTCCCTGAAGGCAAGGCGGCAATATGCCGAATGGCAGTTGGACGACAGATTCTGCAATGCGCGAAAATCACTGCGCCCGAAAATTGATTGCGCCCTGCAGCGGCACGACGGCGGTGAAACGCTCAAATACCTGGACCAGGCAGGGCGGTAGACGGCGATCATTTCACCGGCACAGAACTGGCAATCAAACCTTAACCGCTTTGGGCTAGGGTCTTTTTCACCGGTGCGGCCCCGGTGCGCCGCGTGGACCTGGGCGCCGCATGAACGGGCACCGCATGGAGGGGCGCCGACAAACGCCGGCTGGCGCGGAGTAATGCGCTTGAGGAGAAGAAGATGACCCATTTCCTGATCTCGGAAGATAATCCCGACGGCCTCAAGCTGGAAGATATTCTGGCCGCGATCCGCAAGGATATTCTGCTTCGTTGCACCAAGATCGTCGACGACAAAAAGGCCGAGGCCGCCCAGGTTCTGGACAACAGCCTGAAGATACTGAATCTGCTGACTGAGGCGATCCATCTCGCCGAAAACTCGACGCAGGTGCTGGACAAATCCTTCGGTCCGAGCAAGCCGGGCGACGGCAGCCCGCCACGCATCGGCAATCCCTGATCCTTCGCCGGCCACCAACACGCCAAACCATCGCCATCGGTGGCAACACCGAACTGCTCCGCCTGAATGAGGGGATGGAGAAGGAATAGCGCTGCCCTTGTACTATTCCTCATCCAAAAGTAGCATCCTTCGGGCAATTGTGATTGGGGTGAAAGTTGAACACGTCCGAAAAAATATTGGGCATTTCGCGTGAGCGATGGTGGTTCATCGCACGGCTTTATGCGGCATGGACGGTGATCAGCTACTTTCGATACATAGCGTTTTCAACATTTAGCCCCCTGACCATCCGTTCTACTGTTTGGACCGAACAGGAATGGGGCATGTGGGGAAGTTATTTCCTTTCCGGTTTCGGCTATGGATGGGTGTATTTCATAGGCGGTTTTCTTGTAATCCGGTATTTTCGAGAAACCTGGCTGCAAACGACCCTGGGAATAGCGGCGGTAGGCACCGCGTTTTCGGGCATCTACATGTTCTTTCCGTTTTTAGATGAACTAGTCGCATCAGGTTCGTCAGGTTTTGCAGATGCCACCGACTATAGGTTCGGACTAGCGTGGTACGGCGCCGCGATCATCTCAAATATTATTCCGCTCCTCTTCGTGGTTGCGGGTGGCGCATTGCGTATTTTACTGACACGGGCTCAACCTGCATTCCGGGAGATTTTGTTCACTGCCCAAATCTTTGTTCTTTACTTGGCGGCATCCGGGCTCGCGGCATCGCTGATCCAGGTAATCGATTATAATCTGGTTCACTTTACCCACCAATCATTGACGACTTTGATCTTCCCGCGCGATTATCTGGCCGAAACATGGTCGTATGTTCTGCTCAATTCTGCTCTGGAAGCCATTTTCTTCGTTCCGCTTCTTTATACGGCTGCAAGCCTGTTTGCCGAGTCCTGGCGAAAGGTTGCGCTCACCATGCTTGCTGTTGGGGCCTCTGCAGCGCTTCTGCCCGAATTACTCGCAACGGTAGTCCATCCCTGGTATCTGGAAGCAAGCGACAGTGTGTTCGAGAGTAACTTTCAGACTCTGGGGAGCGGCTTGGTGCAGGATAAATCGACTGCGATGATCGAGTATTTCAGGAAGACTGCACTGCCGGATCTGGTTCAATATATTTTGGTATTGTCTGCTGGTTCAGCGGCAATCGCGCTGCGACATTTCGTGCCCCCAGGCCAATTAAGGTCCCTGATCCGCCGTATCCGCCGCTGGGTTTAGGTGTTTTACCCGAAGGGGTCCTTGCGCGGCATGGAGACGTCGCGGTGCAGCGCCACGGACAATATCAGCCCGTAGGCGACCATTATGGTCAGCATCGCCGAGCCGCCGTAGGAGACCAGTGGCAGCGGCACGCCAACCACCGGCACCAGCCCCATGACCATGGCGATATTGATGAACACATAGAGGAAGATGGCGACCACCAGCCCCATGGCCAGCAGGCGGCCGAAAACGCTGCGGCTGCCGAAGGAGACCAGCGCCCCGTATGTGAGCAGCGCCATATACAGGAACAGCAGGAACAGGCCACCGACCAGGCCAAACTCCTCGGCCAGCACGGTGAATATAAAATCGGTTTTCATTTCAGGCAGGAAATTCAGGTGGCTTTGCGTGCCCTGCAAGTAGCCTTTTCCGAACACCCCGCCCGAGCCCAGCGCAATTTTGGACTGTATGATCTGGTAGCCGGCGCCCAAGGGATCGCTCTCGGGATTGATGAAGGTCAGGATACGGTCCTTCTGGTAGTCTTTCATGAAGCGCCAGCCTATGGGAATGGCGGCGACAGTGCCAAGAAAGCCCACAACGAACAGCCATATCCGCGCGCCCGCCAGAAAGAGCACCGCAATACCGCCCATGATCAGCAGCATCATGGTTCCCAAATCGGGCTGACGCACAATGAAAGCCGCGGGCAGGCCAATCAGCAACAGCGGCACGGCCAGCCGCGTCACGCTGCGAGACTGGCGCATGTTAAGGCCGTGGAAGTATTTGGCCAGCGCCAGGACCAGCGCCACCTTCATCAGTTCAGACGGCTGCAGGCGCATGAAGCCCAGATCAATCCAGCGCTGCCCGCCCATGCCGGTGATGCCGACGAAATCAACCGCCACCAGCAGCATGAACGCCGCCGCATAAATGGGGTAAGCCAGCGCCGACCATACCCGCACATCGGTCAACGCAATGGCGATCATTACCACCAGCGCCATGGCAAAGCGGATCATCTGGCGTGATGCCCAGGGCTCGAAAGTACCGCCCGCCACCGAATACAGCATGGCAAAGCCGATTGAGGCGATGATCACGGTAATGATCACCATGGCCCAATTGAGCTCGGCTATTTTGCGCAGGAATGTGCGGCTCTCGCGGCGTTGGCCGAACATCAGGTTGGTTCCCATGATCTACTCCTATGCCCCGCCGCCGACGCGGGCGCCTGCCCGGCTGCTGGAAGACTGGCCCCGCCTGCCGGCGCTGGCCACGGGCGGCCTGGACCCAGGATCAATTTCCAGCGTCCGGCGCATAATCTCGCGCGCCAGCGGCGCCGCCACGCTGGACCCGCCACCGCCGTGTTCGATGATCAGGCTCAAGGCATAGCGCGGCTTGTCGGTTGGGCTATAGGCCATGAAAAGCGCATGGTCGCGCTCGCGCCAGGGCCGGTTTTTAAGGGTCTTCAGCCCGGCGTCGCGCTCGGCCTTGGTAATGCGGCGCACCTGGCTGGTCCCGGTTTTTCCGGCCATCGACAACCCGTCGCCCTCCAGCCGAGAGGCAAAGGCGGTGCCCTTGAATTCCAGAACCTTTTCCATGCTGCGCTGAATCAGCCGCATGTGCGAGCGGCGTATGCCGATATTCTCGAATTCGGGAATTTCGGTTGTCTCTTCGCCCACCGAGTGGACCAGGCGCGGTACAACGGCCCTGCCATTTGCCAGCCGCGCGGCCATCACCGCCATCTGCAGCGGGGTCGCCAGCAGGGCCCCCTGCCCGATGGCCACATTCAGGGTTTCCCCTATCTGCCAGGGCACGCCGGAAATAGCCAGCTTCCACCCCTTTGTCGGCACAAGGCCGTCGGCCTGCCCGGGAATTCCCAGTTCATAGGTCTGGCCAAAGCCGAAACGGCGGGCCATCGCGGCGATGCGCTCAATGCCCACTTTCTGGGCCAGGTCATAGAAGTAGATGTCGCAGGATTGCGCGATGGCATCGACCAGGGCCAGCGACCCGTGGCCCTGCTTTTTCCAGCAATGAAAAACACGGTCGCCGAATTCATATTCGCCGTTGCAGGTCACCTCGTCTCCCACCGCAACAACCCCGGCCTCAAGCGCCGCCAGGGCAACCACCATCTTGAAGGTGGAGCCGGGCGGATACTGCCCCTGCAGGCATTTATTGACCAGCGGCTTGCGCGGGTCCTTGATCAGCGCATTCCAGTTTTCCCGGCTGATGCCGAGGTTAAAATCATTGGGATTGAAAGACGGCGTCGATGCCTTGACCAGGATATCGCCGGTCTCGATATCCATAACAATCGCGGCGGCGCTTTCCTCACCCAGCAGATCAACCACGTGGCGCTGCAATTCCAGGTCCAGCGTCAGCACCAGGGTGTCTCCGGCGCGGCCATCCTGGCGGGTCAGCTCGCGGATAACCCGGCCATAGGCGTTGACTTCAACGGTCCGGGAGCCGGCCTGGCCGCGAAGGTCTTTTTCGAACGAGCGCTCCAATCCCGATTTTCCAACCTTGAATCCCGGTAACTGGAACACCGGGGCCTGGTTGATCTCGTTCTCGTCCACCGGTCCGACATATCCGACCACCTGTGAGGCCAGCGGCCCGTCGGGATAAAAGCGCGTTTCGCCAGCATCGGGTTGAACACCCGGCAGCTTCACGCTTTCCACATTGATGCGGGCAAATTCCCTCCACGACAGGTTTTCCGCCACGGTGACCGGCAAAAAATCCCTCTGGCGCTTGATCTGGCGGCGTATGCGCCTCAGGCTGCTTTCGCTCAGCTCGATAATTTCGCCCAGCGATGCCAGGGTTTTCTCCGGGTCAACGGCTTCTTCCGGTATCAGGAAAACGCGGAAATCCTTGCGATTGGTCGCAATTCTGCGCCCCATGCGGTCGAGGATTTCACCGCGCTCGGGGGCGATAAGGCGCAGGCTGGCGCGATTATTCTCTGCCAGAACCTTGTATTGCCCGGATTCAACAACGCCCAGGTAATACATCCGCCCCATCAGGGTGGTGAATACAAGAGCCTGGAAGCCTCCCAACAGGGCGGCGCGGCGCGAGTACAGCCGGTATCGTTCGCCTTCGGATTCCAAGTTACTCTTCTCCAGTTCAGCGCCCGGATGCTGTTTAGTACCGTTGTACCGATTGCTGGTAACGACCGAATATCCCGCCCAAAATTGGATAGGCGGCAATGGTCACCACCAGCGACAAAAACAAGGGCCCCACGGGCATCGGCTGGCCCCGGTAAAAACTCTCCAGCAGCCAGGAAAAAGCCAGCGCCGCGGAGGCAATGAAGGCAAAACCAGCCCAGCACACCGCAAAAGACCGGTTGATAAAAAAGCGGCGCTGGTTGGCCAGCAAGACATAGACAATGATCAGGATCATGGGATTCATGCCCAGCGGTGCGCCCGACGCGAAATCCTCAACCAGTCCCAGCAGGAAAAGCGCCAGTACCGGTATCGCCTTTTGATTATGGACGATCCAGTAAAAGACGAAGGCCAGCGTGACATGGGGCATGGCCCAGCCCAGCCCGTCAGTCTGCACCGGCAGCCTCATCAACAGAACCAACAGCGCAGCCAGCGCAAAGGGGCCAACGCCGCGCGCCACCAAGGTTATGTAGTGTGTAAGGGGCGCCGCCAAATCACAGTCCCTCCTTGTCTTCGCCGGGCTCCATGGTGCGCGGGTCGAACTTCAGAATGCGCACGAAATCCAGATTTTCGAGATCGGCAAGCGTCCGTATATCAACGGCAGCGTCGGCCACCGCCACCACCTCGCCAAAGGGCAAATCGGGCGGGAAAACGCCGCCGTCGCCCGAGGTCAGTATCCGGTCCCCTACGACCACATCCATATCCACGGGGAGAAACTGGAGGCTGAGAAGCTGGCTGTTGCGCCCGACGGCGACACCGTTCTGGCCGGTGCGTTCAACCCGCACGGGCACGCGGCTGTTGAAATCCGTAATCAGCAAAACGCGGGATGCGGCCGCCCCGACCATCAGAACCCGCCCGACAACGCCCTTGCGCGTGGTCACCGCCAATCCGTCGCGGACCCCATAATCGGCGCCGGCGTTGACCAGCACGCTGCGTACATAGGGGCCGCCCTGAACCGCCACCACACGCGGCGTCACCAGCGTGTCGACAGGGCTTTCGGGCGCATTCAGCTGCTGGCGCAGCCGCGTATTTTCCAGATCGAGCCGCTCCGCGATCGCCTTCCAGTCACGCAGGCGCGTGTTGTCTTCGCGCAGCCGTTCATTATCGTCATAGATCGAGACGAGTCCGCCGAACCAGTCGGACAGATCCGAGGCCCACTCCACCGGCACTGACAATACGGCCATAACCGGGGTGATAATATCCTGCATGCCAGTGCGGATTTTGGTGATCGCCGGATGCTCAACCTTGCCGAGAATGAAAAGCGTCAGCGACAGCAGGAGGATCAGGCTGATCGCAAGACGCCGTCCGGGCCGATCAAACAGCCCCCGGGAGGAGCCCCTGGTCCCGGACGATAGCCTGATCACGGATCAGTCCCTCACTTTTTTCCACGGATGAATCGGCGCGGCCTGCCGGCGGTGTTCAGTAGGCCTGGGTCAGCACATGTTTCAAAAGTTCGTCTTCCAGCGCCCGGCCTGTGCCCAGAGCCACACAAGTGAGCGATTCTTCGGCAACGGAAACCGGCAGGCCGGTCGCCTGGCGCAGCACCTTGTCGATATCGGCCAACAGCGCGCCACCGCCGGTCAGAACAATGCCCCTGTCGACAATATCGGCCGACAACTCGGGCGCAGTCTGCTCCAGCGCCAACTTGACGCTCTCAATAATCGCTCCAACAGGCTCTGACAGGGCCTCGGCGATCTGTACCTGGTTTATGACAATTTCCTTTGGCACGCCGTTCAGCAGGTCGCGGCCCTTGATCTCCATCGTCTTGCCGACACCATCCTCGGGCTCCATCGCAGTACCGATAGCTTTCTTGACCCGCTCTGCGGTGGCTTCGCCCAGCAACAGGTTATGATTTCGGCGAATATAGGAAATGATCGCCTCGTCCATCTTGTCGCCACCAACCCGGACCGAAGTGGAATAGACGATGCCGCCCAGCGACAATACCGCTACTTCGGTGGTGCCACCGCCAATATCGACAATCATTGACCCTTGCGGCTCGGTCACCGGCAACCCGGCGCCGATAGCGGCGGCCATTGGCTCTTCGATCAGGCTGACCTTGCGCGCACCGGCCTGGTCGGCGGAATCCTGAATAGCGCGGCGTTCCACCGGCGTCGAGCCGGAGGGCACGCAAATCACCACCTCCGGGGCGGCAAAAGACCGGTTATGCACCTTGTTAATAAAATGCTTGATCATATGCTGGGCGATTTCGAAATCGGCGATCACGCCGTCCCGAAGCGGGCGGATTGCCTCGATGTTGTCGGGCGTGCGGCCCATCATCAGTTTGGCTTCGTCGCCCACGGCCAACACCTGGCGCCTGCCGCCTGTGGTTTTCATGGCCACAACAGAAGGCTCGTTCAGCACGATGCCGCGACCCCTCACATAGACCAAGGTATTCGCGGTGCCCAGATCGATCGCCATGTCCGAGGAAAACCAGCCGAGCATCCTTGAAAACATCTAATTCTTGCCTTCCGGTTATGGGCGCCGGTGCGTATCAAAGACCGCCCGGCACTGCCGACAAGCTGTTCCTGCGCAATATTGCCCCATCAGCATACCGCCTGAATAGCTCTTCCTACTATGCAGTCTGTATTAGGCCATAATATGGCGCTTATATCTTCGCAATTGGTTAACGGGGTTCAGCCTTGCCACGCTTTGCAAAGCGGAGATTCCCCGATAGCCGCGTTAACCATGCCGCGACAGCTATTAGAGAGGAGCGATACTCTCTTCCGCGCCCGCTGGCAACCACTCAGGGCAAATGCCACTCAAGTTTTTCAAATATAATCGGAAACCGGCTTCAGCCGGGCGCGCCGCCGTGCTTTCACCGGCTCAGGATGGCCAATAACCGCGCCGCCAGATCCTCCGCATCGGCGTCCAGCCAGTGCCAGTCCGCGAACTGGTTGCGAAACCAGGTCATCTGGCGCTTGGCGTAGCGCCGGGTCCGGGTCTTGGCCTCCTGCACCGCTTCCTGCAAATCCATTTCGCCACGCAAATGCGCCAACAGCGAAGGCACGCCCAGCGCCTTCATTGCCGGCAGATCAGCGGCCAGCCCCTGGTCCCTGAGCCGCGCCACTTCGTCCAGCGCGCCAGCCTCCATCATTTGGTCAAAACGCTGCTCGATCCGGCGATAGAGCTCATCCCGGGGCAGCGTCAGCACTACCTTGGTCACATGACCGCTGCGGTCCGCCTCGCCCAGCGCTCCCGCTGCCGTGTCTTGCTGCCATTCGGCCAGCGAACGACCGGTGGCCAGACAGACCTCCAGCGCGCGCGCCAGACGCTGGCCGTCGCCGGGATTCAGCCGCGCCGCCATTGCTGGATCAACCTCCAGAAGGCGGGCATGCAATGCGGCGGCGCCGTCCTCAGCCAGCAGGGTACGCAGGCCGGCGCGAATTTCATCGGGGATTTCCGGCACCGGCGCCAGACCTTCCAGCAGCGCCCTGAAATACAACCCGGTGCCGCCGACCACTATCGCCAGGCCCTCACGCGCCCAGATATCGGTAATGCAGGTGGCCGCCCGATCATGCCAGTCCGCCACCGAAAAGGCCGCGTCTGCGCTCTTCACCGCAAACAGGTGGTGCGGAACCTGGGCTGCCTGGGCGGCGGTTGGGCGCGCAGAGAGGATTTCCAGATCACTATATACCTGCATGCTGTCAGCATTGATGATCTCGCCGCTTGTCTCGCTGCTGGTCTCTGTGGCCACAGCGGTGCCAAGCGCCGACTTGCCGGTCGCTGTTGGTCCTGCAATAAGAAGGGCGCAATTTGTCACGCTGATTTTCCCAATTCCCTGTGATGGCCAGAGTCAAGACGATGCGGGTGCGAAAATGCAAATGAAAAATGCCGCGACCCTGATTGCCGCGCCCGCGCTGGGCCCACTGACCGACGAGGATCTGGCGGTCGCCAGCCGTGCGCTGGTTGGAAAAGGCGCGGAAATGCTGGGCTCGGCATGGCTATCCGATCAAGAGGCCGCCGATCTGTATTTCACAGGGCTGGATAATGCCGCGGCGCAGAAAATCCTGGCCCAGGCCCTTGAGGGCAGACAAGTGGATTTCCTCTGCCAACCCGCCGAGGGCCGAAAAAAGGCAATGCTGATCGCCGATATGGACTCGACCATTATCGAGATCGAATGTGTGGACGAGCTGGCCGACCTGGTTGGCCTGAAAGACAAGGTCGCGGCCATTACGGAGGCTGCAATGCGCGGCGAGATGGATTTCGAGGCGGCGCTGAAGGAACGCGTCGCCCTGCTGGCGGGTCTTGAAGAGGCGCGGCTGCATGATCTCTATGACCAGCGCATGACCTTTACCGCTGGCGCCGCGGAGCTGGTCGCCACCATGAACGCGGCGGGCGCCATGACCTGTCTGGTCTCGGGCGGATTTACCTGGTTCACGGGCCGCGTCGCCGCAGACCTGGGTTTTGCCGAGACGCGGGCCAACCGGCTGGTCTTCAACGACGGCAAATTAACCGGCGAAGTCGGCGCGCCTGTGCTGGGGGCGGAGGCCAAGCTGGCCAGCCTGGTTGAATTCCGCGCCGCGCGGGGCCTGTCGCGGGAAGACGTGCTGGCCGTTGGCGACGGCGCAAACGACATTCCCATGTTGCAGGAAGCCGGGCTGGGCGTTGCGTTCCACGCCAAACCCAAGACCCGCGCGGCGGCGGGCGCGGCCATAGATCATGCCAGCCTCACCGCATTGTTGTATATGCAAGGCTACGCCCGCGCGGAGTTCGTTACGCCCGGCCACTGAAAGCCCCCGGTCGCTGAAACAAATGAAAAAGGCCGGTCCCCGACTTATGGAGAGCCGGCCTTTTCGTTTCAGTTTCCCTGCCTTCTGGATCAGCCGTCGGCATCCTCAAGTGGCACCGCAAAATGGAAATAACCGCCGCCGCGATAGACGCGGAACAGAACCGCACGGCGCTCGCTGTCACGCACTTTCTGAATACCGGCAATAACCTGAGCGGCATCGTGGACATCGCTCTGGTCGACCTGCACGATCACGTCACCGGGGCGAAAGCCCTTCAGTGCGGCCTCGCTGGACCGGCTGAGGTTGGAGACAATCACACCATCCAGATCGTCGGGAATTTCGTAGCGCTCGCGGGTTGCGCCGGTCAATTCGGCAAGACGCATGCCCATGACCTCATCACTGGATAGCGACCCGCGCTGCGCATCGGAATCGGCGGAAGCCACAAGCGTAGGCTCCTGCTGCAATTCCGCCGTGGTCAGCGTCAGGACCAGCGCCGTGCCATTGCGCAGCAACCGCACTTTCACCTTTTTGCCAATCCTGGTATCGGCGACGACGCGCGGCAGTTCGCGCATTTCTTCAATCGCCTCACCGTCAAAAGTCAGGATGATATCGGCGATCCTGATGCCCGCTTTGTCGGCCGGACCGCCGGATATAACATCATCGACAAAAGCGCCTTCCTCGCTATGAAGGCCAAGACTGGCTGCGATGTCGTCCGTAACGGCTCTGATCGACACGCCAATCCAGCCGCGCTTGGTGCGGCCAAATTCCTTGAGCTGCTGAACGCTGTGTGCGACCTGGCTCGACGGAATGGCAAAACCGATGCCGATATTGCCGCCGTTGGGCGAAAAGATCATGGTGTTGACGCCAATCACATCGCCGTCCAGGTTGAACATCGGCCCACCCGAGTTGCCGCGGTTGATGGAGGCGTCGGTCTGGATGAAATAATCGTAATTTCCGGCCCGGATATCGCGGTGCAATGCCGAAACGATGCCCGCGGTCACCGATCCGCCAAGGCCAAAGGGATTGCCGATTGCCATCACCCATTCGCCGACGCGCACCGCGTCGGAATCGCCAAACTCCAGAGCCGGCAAAGGCCTGCCCGCATCAATTTTCAGCAGCGCGATATCCAGCAATGCGTCGCGTCCAATCAGTTCGGCCTCATATTCCTCGCCGTCGGTGAGGCTGACGGTGATTTTTTCGGCCTCGCCCACCACATGGTTGTTGGTGACGATATAACCGTCTTCACTGATAATGAATCCCGAGCCAAGCGACATGGTCGGCCGAACACGCCGATCTCTGTTCGGCTGCTGATTTTCGAAGAACTCGTCAAAGAAATCCTGGAAGGGCGAGCCCGGCGGCAAATTCGGTATATTTCGCCGGCTCTTCTCTTCTTCCTTCACCGCCTGAACGGTCGATATGTTCACCACCGAGGGCAGCAGCTTTTCTGCCAGATCGGCGAAACTCTCCGGTGCTCCCCGCGCCGAAACACTGGTAGCGGCGAACATGAGTATCGCCAAGGCGCCAATCAATCCCACGGTGGCGCGCAATATGCGCGGCGGGATGCTGGCTTTCGGCTCATTCGCGGTCGTTATTAAAGTTGGGCTCACGGGCCACTCCTTATCTTGGTCTTTCAATTGCGCTCTCACGCATATGGTCCATAAAACAAAACATTTTGGCATATTGTGGGCAAATTGCGGTCAAGCGCCCGAAAAATGCGGCGAAGTGCCTCAATGAGGCACCATTCGGTGAAAACCTAATCAATTTAGGTTTACCAGACGATGACAACGCCCGCCACGATACCCGCTAGCCCAGTTATTCTCAAGAGTCGACGCGGATATTACCCGGGGGCCTGGCGGTCCCCCGGGGTTCACCTATTTTACCGCCGCGAGCCCTTCCCTGGGTCCATGGACCTGAAGAATTTGAAGAATTCGCTGTCCGGCGACAGGATCAGGGTCGTATCGTCGTTACCCAAGGCCTTTTTATAGGCCTGCATCGAGCGGTAGAACTCAAAGAAGTCCTCGTCGGTGCTAAAGGCATCGGCAAATATCTTGACCGCCTGACCTTCGCCCTCACCGCGCAGGATTTCCGATTTCTTGCGCGCTTCAGCCAGCAGGATCGTGCGGTCCCGATCAGCGCGGGCACGAATGCCCACCGCCTGCTCAAGGCCCTCGGCGCGGGCTTCGCGGGCCTCCCGTTCACGCGCGGTACGCATCTGCGAGAAAATGGCCTCGGAGTTGGCGGCCGGCAGGTCGGCGCGCTTGATACGCACATCGACGATCTCAATGCCGTAATTGCGCGCGTCGCGGTTGACGTTGTCGCGGATGCGATGCATCAGCTCCGCCCGCTCACCAGACAGCAGGGTCACAAAAACCTCGGAACCCAGAACCTGGCGAATATTCGAGATCAGTACCGTATTGAGCTGCTGGCGGGCGCCATTCTCGGTGCGCACCCGGGTATACATCAACAAGGGGTCAACGATGCGGAAACGGGCAATGGCATCCACCACCAGCCGTTTCTGATCCGCGGCGATAACCTCCTGCGCCGGGATATCCAGGTTCAGGAGGCGCTTGTCCAGGTAGCGAACATCTTCGATGAATGGGACTTTGAAATGCAATCCCGGGTTCTGAACAATATGCTTCGGGTTACCAAACCGGACAACTATTGCCTGCTGGGTTTCGCTTACAGTGAACATGCTGCCCATAGCGACAAAAACGGCAACAAGGGTAACCACCCCGATAATTATCAGGCGTTTATTCATTGCTGCCTCCTTCATTTCGCGAACCGCGCCGCGCGTTGATTTCCGGCAACGGCAGATAGGGAACCACGCCGCTCCCCGCCTTGTCATCCAGTATGATCTTGTTCATGCCAGACATGATGCTTTCCATGGTCTCCAGATATATGCGCTTGCGCGTGACGTTTTTCGCCAGGGCATATTCCGTGTAGACCGACAGGAAGCGCGCCGCCTCGCCTGCGGATGTTGCAATCACTTCAGCCTTGTAGGCCTCCGCGCCCTGCACCAGCCGCTCGGCTTCGCCGCGCGCCTCGGGAATGATCGAGTTGGCATAGGCCTGCGCCTCGTTCCTGAAGCGGTCACGGTCGGCCTCGGCGGCCTGCACATCGCGGAAGGATTCGATCACCTGCGAGGGCGGATCGACCCGCGCCAGATTAACCTCGGTAATACTGATCCCGGCATCATAGTCGTCAAGCGTTGCCTGGATTATCGCCTGGGTCTCCTGCTGGATCTGGCTGCGGCCCTGGGTCAGGGCGAACTGGATCTCGGTCTTGCCGATCACCTCGCGCATGGCGCTCTCGGCCACCACCCGCACGGTCAGTTCCTGGGGGTCCTGGATATTGAACAGGTATTTTTTCGGGTCGTTGATGCGCCAGAACACCGTGAAAGCGATTTCAACGATATTCTCGTCGCCGGTCAGCATCAGGCTTTCTTCCAGCACCAGGGCGGAAGATTGACGCTGCCGACGGCCGGTCTGTTCATCGCTGTGAAAACCGATATCAACGCGCCTCTGGCGCTCGACCTGAACGGTCTGCACCGTCTCGACGGGATAGGGCAGGCGCCAGTTGAAGCCGGGAGTCGCGGTGCGCGACCATTCGCCGAAACGCAGCACCACACCTTCCTCACCAGGCTGAACCCGGAAGGTTAACATCATGAAACCGACATAGAGGGCAAGAAGCACGACTATGATTCCGACCGGACCGCGCAATCCGCCCGGCATCAGGCCTTTCAGGCTTTCCTGAAAACGCCGGATCAAATCATCGATATCTGGGGGCGGGGGGCCTCCGCGTCCGCCGCCGGGCGGTTGGCCCCACGGGCTCTTGCTACCGCCGCCACCGTTGTTATTCTGCCAGGGCATGGTTGTTATGCCTCCTTGTTATCGCTGTTATTGGGTAATCGTTATCGCTGTTATTGGGTAATCGCTTTTTCCGCCGCCAAAAGTTATCCCGGCCAATGGATATATTCTTTCCACGGTATATATGGTACATGGGCGCCGCCTGCAACGGTAGGCAGCGCAAAGAATGTGCGAATCTCGCGAAATAATGATAGAAATTCGCCCGGAAAACAAGAAACAAGGGATCCGTCCATGGCCGAAGTCACCAATGAAATTGTCCTCGAAGCATTAAAGGGCGTTATCGATCCTCAGAGCGGCAGCGATGTGGTCAGCCTGGATATGGTATCGGGCTTGATAGTAAAGGGTGGCAATGTCGGATTCGCGCTGGATATCAGCCGCGATGACGGTGGCCCGGTGGACGGCGAAGCCGCCGAGCCGCTGCGCAAATCCTGTGAGGATGTGGTCAAGGCACTGCCCGGCGTAATGAGCGCCAGCGTGGTGCTGACCGCCGAACGCACCGGCCCGGCAGGAGGAGCAGGAGGAAATGGCGCCGCGCAGCCGTCTGGCCCGCCGCCGGAAATGCCCGGCATGGGGCAGGAAGATGCGCCCATGCCCGGCCCCAAGGCGATCCCCGGCGTCAAGACCATCGTTGCGGTGGCCAGCGGCAAGGGCGGCGTTGGTAAATCCACCGTCGCGGTCAACCTGGCGCTGGCCCTGAAGGGCATGGGCCTGAAGGTCGGCCTGCTGGACGCCGATGTCTATGGCCCTTCTATCCCGAAGATGCTGGGCACCAGGGAGAAGCCCGAGAGCGACGGCGACAAGGTATCGCCGGTTATCAGCCACGGCATGCCGTTGATGTCCATGGGTTTCCTGGTTGACGAGAATCGCCCGATGATCTGGCGCGGCCCAATGGTGGCCGGCGCGGTGAGCCAGATGTTCCACGATATTGCCTGGGGCGAGCTGGATGTGCTGGTGGTCGACATGCCGCCGGGCACCGGCGACGCGCAGTTGACACTGGCCCAGAAAGTGCCGGTCACCGGCGCGGTGATCGTCTCCACACCGCAGGATATTGCCCTGATCGACGCCCGCAAGGGTCTGGAGATGTTCCGCAAGGTCAATGTTCCGGTGTTCGGCATTGTCGAGAATATGGCGACCTTCATTTGCCCCAATTGCGGCGAGGCCAGCGATATTTTCGGTCACGGCGGGGCGCGCAAGGTCGCGGCGGAGCTGTCCACCGATTTCCTCGGCGAAATTCCCCTGCATATGTTGATCCGTGAGACCTCGGACACCGGCAACCCGGTGGTTGAATCGGCCCCCGACAGCGTTGGAGCCAAGGCTTTCATCGCCATCGCCGAACAGGTCGCCGCAAAGCTGAAAGACAAGCTGGCGAGTTAGAGTCTTTAATTAATCCCTCAGGTGCGGGGCGGCCATTCTTGCGTGATGCGCCTTGGCGGCCTTGCCTCAGCCCGCTGGGCTTCGGTTCTTGGTCCTCTCCCTCGTCATTCGTCGACGCTCTTTGCGTGATGCGCTTTGGCGGCGAATCCAGTTTTTTTGCGAAGGCGCCGGGCGCCATTTTTTCATCACCCTCACGCTTCTTTGCCTTGGCACTCTCCCATCAGGGGAGAGGGGTAGAAAAAACCTGTCACTCCGGCTCCATCTCCTTCACGGCTTGGGCACTGCCCGCCCCCATTGGGCGGAGGTTTCGCGGTGCGCCCAGTTAAGAGTCCTCTCCCTTGAGGGAGAGGGTTGGGTGAGGGTGATCAGAGGTGAGGTTTTCCTGCCTCGTCATTCGCCGATCAAGTCGGCGAGTGACGAAGGGCGTTAAAGCCTGGGGGTGACGAAGCTGAAATTTAATCGAAGTCTTTTCCCAGGATAGCGCGGGTCTCGGGCGGGATGATGCCGAGATGGCCGTAATGGTCGTGGGCGATTTCCAGCAATACTTTGGTCGCCGGATCACGGAAAGCCGCGATCTGCGCCTCGGTGAAAGGGAAATGCAGGAAATGCACCGACGACGCCTTGCCGTCCTCGGTTGAACGCTCCACGTCGCCTTCGGGTACCGCCATGATACGCGCGTCGCCGACGACGATGGCCACCTTGTTCTCTACGCCGCCAAGTTTCTCGAGGAATTTCCGGCGGCGATTTTCGTCGGGAATTTCAAACATCAAGGTGACGGTCAGCTCGCGCCCGTTTGGCACCATCGGATTATAAGCGGCCAGCTCGTCGGCCAGCTGCGCGTCGCCGCCTTTTTCGATATAGAGCATCTCCTGGATTTGCATGACCATGGTCTCGAAGCTCTCGAAAAAGACCGTCACATAGGGCCCGACGAAGAGCCGCCGCTGCTTTTTCAGCAGCACATTGCTGGCGCGCATTTCCTTGCGGCACTTGCCGTATTCCTCCAGGTCCATGAGGTCGCTGGCGGTAACGCTGTGTTCTTCACGGGGCATCAGGTATCTCCGGTTCGCGGGTCCAGCCCGTAGGCCTTGGCCATCAATTGTATGGGATGCGGGGCGCGCTCGGGGGTTTTGGACTTGCCATTTTCGAGGCGCTGCATGCCCTGCACCAGGTGGGCGGCGGCCAGCGGACATTCCGAGACCAGGTAAGCGGCCCCGCCAGTGTCAATCGCCTTTGCCGCCGCACGGGCGGCGGGCTTGCCCACCTTCAGCGCCGTCTTGAAATTCTTTTTCATCATGCCCCATTTGCCGCCATGGCCCGAGCAGCGCTCGATCACGGTGACCGGGGTCTCGGGAATCAGGCGCAGCATTTCGGCCCCCTTGGCGCCCATATTCTGGGCCCGGGAATGACAGGACAGATGCATCGCAACGCCGCCTTCCAGGGGTTTCAGTCCTTGAGCCAGGCCTTCGTCCCGGGCGATATCGACGACATATTCGGTGATGTCATAGGTGGCTTCGGCGAGTTTTTTCACCGCCGCATCGTCGGGCAGAATCAATGGCCATTCAGACTTCAGCATCAGCGCACAGGAGGGGGTCAGCGCCACAACGTCATAGCCCTCGTCGATCAATGGCCCGAAGTGGGCGGCCACGGCCTGCGCCGCCGCGGCCACCGCAGCCATATCGCCGTTCTCAAGTTTTGGCATGCCGCAACAGCCGGGATATTCGACGCGGGTTTGAACGCCGTTTTTCTCCAGCACCCCGCGCGAGGCCATGCCGATTGCGCTGTCGTTGAAATTGGCGAAACATGTGGCGTAAATCGCAGCTTTCCGCGCCGCGGCCGGTGCCTTCGCGTCCCGCCCGTCGGGCGCGGCGGCGGCCTGCTGTTCCAGGGTTTTGCCCTCGAAACGCGGCACATGGGCGTGCCTGTCGATGCCGGTCACGGCCTGCATCAGCGGGCGGGTCAGGGCGTTGTTCTCTTTCGTGGCCCAGTTCACCAGGCCGTGCATCTTGCCCGCCAACCTGCCGTTGCGATCGGTCTCCGCCAGTTGTTTGTCGACCAGCGAGCGCTCGCCCCGGGCAAATTCGGCGGCGCGCACCCGCAGCATCAGATGCGGGAAATCGACGTTAAACTCGTGCGGCGGCACATAGGGGCATTTGGTCATGAAACACATGTCGCACAGCGTGCAGGCGTCAGTGACCGGTTTGAAATCCTCTGAATTCACGCTCTCCAACTCGCCGCTCTTGCTGGCGTCGATCAGCTCGAACAGGCGGGGGAAGGTGTCACAGAGATTAAAACAACGCCGGCAGCCGTGGCAGATGTCGAAAACGCGGCGCAGCTCGGCGTCGATGGCGTCCGCATCCAGCCAGGCCGGGTCTTGCCACGGAATGGCGTGACGCGTCGGGGCCTCAAGGCCGCCTTCCCTGCTATCCTGTGTTATTGCTTCGCTCACTGCGGCGCTGCCTTTCGGTCAATTGCGGGCAAAATAAGAGGGCCGGGCTAATCTCCCCGGGGAACCCCCCGGCGATGGACACCCCGGCCCTCAACGTCACGCTTTAGGCGTCGAGCGTATCGATCGCCTTCTGGAAACGTCCGGCGTGCGACTTTTCAGCCTTCGCCAGCGTCTCGAACCAATCGGCAATTTCCTCGAAACCCTCTTCACGGGCGGTCCGCGCCATGCCCGGATACATATCGGTATATTCGTGGGTTTCACCCGCAACCGACGCCTTCAGGTTGAGGGCGGTGCCACCGATGGGCAGGCCCGTTGCCGGGTCGCCGGTCTCTTCCAGGTATTCCAGATGGCCGTGGGCGTGGCCGGTCTCGCCTTCCGCGGTTGAGCGGAAAACCGTGGCGACGTCGTTGTAGCCTTCGATATCCGCCTTTTGGGCGAAATACAGATAGCGGCGGTTGGCCTGGCTCTCGCCGGCAAAAGCAGCCTTCAGGTTCTCTTCGGTTTTGGTGTCCTTGAGGGACATGTGATCTCTCCTCTGGTTTGTTTTAATGCATTGCACGTATTAGCCGACTTTCCCATTAGACGCGTTGACGCAGGAAAGCACGACACAAATCATTTCCGGTTTGGCAAAAATAGCGCAGACTCATTAGATATAGAAACGATTTTTTCCGTACACTGTAATCGAGTGGAACGATTAATCGCTAAGTCCAAATCATTCCTTTCCTTCATTGTTTAATTGTTCCGGAAAACATTTCCAGAATGCGAAAACAGCGTTCGAGAATAGATCAAATTGCGCTGGCTCTACCCGGAGATTTTCGGCACGTGTGCCAGCTTTCGGCATCTCAAACTTCATGGCCTCCGGCCAAAAGAAGTCGGGACGTTTCTCCAGCAATTTCTTAAAGGACGGACCGTCACCATGCTTCACAGTATTTGAAAAAAGGGAAAGATCCTCAAGTTCGGAGTAGTAAGGTTCGCTCTCTAGATTCCAACCAAGTTCTCCAAGTTTCTCAACGATTCCCAAAAAATTCAGTTTTTGGATTTCTTGAGCGTTTCCTCTCAATTCGCGGGACAGGAACTCCTTCAGAAACCGTTCCCAAAGATGAAAAAGCCCCGCAATGCCGAGACCAATCAGTTGAGAGCGAA
The DNA here is from genome assembly GCA_022574255.1 of Pseudomonadota bacterium. Taxonomy (GTDB): domain Bacteria; phylum Pseudomonadota; class Alphaproteobacteria; order Sphingomonadales; family SMXR01; genus JACZSK01. The sequence continues at coordinate 3,748 of JACZSK010000041.1, read as the reverse complement.
TGAAATCCAGGTCCTCGTAAACTTGAATGCCAATATCCTGCGCTTGCTCCGCCATATCGCCGAAATCGGGTCCTTCTTCATAGCCCTGCCTGCTGCCAATTTCTTCCCAAGCCTTTTGGGTAGCTTTTTCTGCCTCTGCTTCGATGTTGCCGACAACTGGAAATAGTCGATCTCTGAAGGCGCCGACATAGACTTGGGTCTGCCCCAGCACGTAAGCCCGATTGAATTTGCAGAAATGGAGATAAAGGGAATCAACTGTCATAATTAATCACTCCTTCAATCCCGCCTCGATCCGTGGCATCCACAAAGCCTGCGCCAGGCCCCGCACGCCCATGAAAATAAGCACCGCGCCCCACAGGCCGGGAAGCCCCCATTCGTTGGTCATGGGGTCCAGGATGAGCAGATAAACGGCGAAGGCAATGCCCATGGTCCCCATCATGGCGGCGCCTGCGGTGGCACCGATATAGACGCCGTCGAACTGATAGCTCCAGACCGCAATAACCGGCAGGGCGACGACCAGCGGCATGACCCCGGCGACCATGACGCGGATGGTTTCTATATCGGTGAGCAAAGCGGTGATGCCGTTCCCCGCCAGCCAGAAAAACAGCGCATAGGCGGCGCTGGCGATGATCGCCCAAAAGGTTGTGAGCGTGACCCAGCGCCGGAAGACGGCCTTGCGGCCATCGCCGTAGGCGGCGCCGACAAGCGCTTCGGCGGCATGGGCAAAACCGTCCAGCCCCAGCGCCATCAGCAGCATATACTGGTTGACCACATGGCTGGCGGCCATTTCCGCCTCGCCCAGCGCCCCGGATTTCTTGACGATCAGCGCCAGCGCCGTCATCAGGAAAATGGTGCGCACAAAAATGAAACCGTTCACCGCCACCAGGCGGCGGAATTCTCCCAGATGCCAGGTTATCTTGTGAACCAGCCCGGCCATCAGCGCCGCGCCGCCCAATGTGCGCCAGACCACCACAACCCCCGCCGCTGTGGCCAGCAGTTGCGCGATCAGCGTGCCCAGCGCGACGCCGGGAACGCCCATGTCCAGCCCGATAACAAAGATCAGGTTCAATATGGCGTTGGTGATGTTCAGCAACAGTTGCAGCCACAGGATCACCCGCGTCAGCGCCAGCCCGAAGAGGATGCCGGTGATCGCATAGAACAGCAATGTCGCGGGGGCGGCCCAGATGCGGATGCGGAAATATTCGCTGGCGACAGAGGCGACATTTTCGGGCGGCGCCAGGGCCTGCAGCGAGAGCGCCAGAATGGCCTCCTGGAAGACCAGCATGATCCCGCCCAGCAGCAAGGCCAGCGCCGCCGAGCGCCAGACGGTGGCGATCAGCACATCATTGTCGCCGCTTCCGCGCGCCTGCGCCACCATGCCGGTGGTGCCCATGCGCAGAAAGCCGAAGGCCCAGAGGATATAAGTGAAGATGATGCTGCCCAGCCCGACGGCGGCCAGATGCACGGCACCGGGCAGATGCCCCACCGCCCAGGTGTCCACCAGCCCGACCAGCGGCGCCGATGAATTGGCCAGGATAGCCGGGCCGGCAATGGCCCAGATGCGCCGGTGCGGCGCGCTGAAATCATCGACCGCTTGCGATTCTGCTGTCACGGAACTCACTGCCCTTTTTTTGATTCTTATTTCCGTTCCAGCACCACAAAGCTGTAGGCTGGCGCGTCACCCACCGCCGGGAATTCCTCGCGTTCGGTTTCCTCCCATTCGCCGCGCTCGAAACGGGGGAAGTAAACGTCGCCTTCTGGGTCGCCCGCCACTTCGGTCAGGTATATGCGGTCAGCCCCAGGCAGCGCCGCCCGGTATATCTCGGCGCCGCCGATGATCATCGCCTCCTCTGATTCCCCCCCAGCATCCCCGGCGGCCTCCCCGGCTATCGCAAGGGCGGCGTCCATGCTGTTCGCCACTTCCACCCCCTGGGTCTCATAATCGGTCTGGCGGGTAATCACGATGTTGGTGCGCCCCGGCAAGGCGCGGCCAATGGACTCACAGGTCTTGCGGCCCATGATAATGGGCTTGCCCATGGTCACCGCCTTGAAATGCTTTAAATCGGCGGAAATGTGCCAGGGCATGCCGCCATCCAGGCCGATGACCCCGTTTTTCCCCATCGCCACAATAATGCTGATGCGCATACTGTCCTCGTTTGCTGATCCGTCTTCGCCATATCACACTCGACCCGCCTTGTCCTGCGGGGTAACGTTAGTGCCTATGGAGGCCCTTATCCGCATTCTGACGGTCGCCGCCGTCGTCTATAGCCTGGTGTTGGCGCTGGCCTATTTTTTCCAGCGCGGTCTCCTTTATTTCCCCGACAAGACCGCCATCCCGCCTGCCCTGACGGCGGCACCCGATATGGCGGTCATAGAGCTTGAGGCAGCCGATGGCGTGGCGCTCAAGGCATGGTACAAAGCCGCGGCACCGGGCGGCGCCAGACCTCGCCCGACAATAGTATTATTCCACGGCAACGCCGGCAACCTGGCCTACCGCGCAGACAAGGCGCGGGTCTTCCTCGACCGGGGCTACGGCGTGTTGCTGGCGGCGTATCGCGGCTATGGCGGCAGCGGCGGCAGCCCCAGCGAGGCGGGACTATTGGCCGACGGTCGCGCGGCGCTGGATTTCCTGCGGGCATCAGGCGTCGCGGCTGAGTCAATCGTGCTCTATGGCGAATCGCTGGGCAGCGGCGTCGCCGTGGCCATGGCCGGTGAGTATGAGGTCGCGGCGCTGCTGCTGGAGGCGCCCTACTCGTCTATTGCCGATGTGGCGGCGTCCCACTATCCCTTCCTGCCGGTGCGCTGGCTGATCAAGGATAAGTTTAACTCGATGGCGCGGATCGGCGCGGTGCGAGCGCCCCTGCTGGTGGTCCACGGCGCGCGGGACCAGGTGATCCCCAACATATTCGGCCGGCGGCTGTTCGCCGCCGCGAACCAGCCGAAGACGCTGCGCATAATCCCCGGCGCCGGACATAACGACCTGTTTCAAGCGGGCGGCATGGATGCGGCGTTGGAATTTCTCGAGGAGCTGTTTCCCCATGATACCGCTAGGACGGAGATATAAATGCTTTCGAAACTTGAAATAACCAAATTTCGCGGTTTCAAGAAACACTCGATTAAGTTTCGGAACATGGCCCTCGCTGTGGGGAAAAACAACGCGGTAAAATCGACTATTGTTGAGGCTCTTCGCCTCGTCGCTCTAGTTACTCAAAGAGCATCGAACCTAACATTTCGGGAGCCGCCCAATTGGATAAAGCAGCCAGCTGGATCAGCGGGTGTCTCTCCGTCTTTGGCGAACATAGACTTTGAATTCACATACATAATTCACGGCTATGGGGAACCACCAGCCGTGATCAAGGCAATTTTCGCTGATGGCAAGGAGATAATTATCTACCTGAACGATAAGGCGGAGGAATTATTTGTAGTTTTGCGGGACCGAGCCAAAAAACCTATTATCAGCAGGGCCCAACTGATCCGCGATCCTTTTCATAAGATTAGCATCCTCCCGCCAGTTTTCCCTGTTCAAAAACACGAGCTTGTACTTCAAGAATCGCGCGTTCGGGCAAAGGTGATGACAAATTTGGCATCATCACATTTTAGGAATCAGCTGCGATATTTCGACGGCCCCATTGACGCTTTAAGGGAGCTACTCGAAGAGACTTGGAAGGGCATTCAATTAACGACGATTGATACCAATCGCCTCAAACGCGGAAAATTGGAAATCAAGGTCTGGATACGTCCTCACTCG
>JACZSK010000140.1 GCA_022574255.1 Pseudomonadota bacterium | reverse complement strand
CACTAGTTTAGCCCCCGAAAGTGTCACTGCCTGACAGCTACGTGCCAATTCGTGCCAAGTGCGTCTGTGATTAGAGATTTTCTTATATTGGCGAGGCAGTAAACATCGCCCGACATATTCAATAATTGTCTCGAATCTTGATCGCTTCCTCAGCCCAATTCGAGATATTGTTGGCTATTATGCCGTATGCTGTCTTGCTGCTCGTGGTGTTAGGGTTGTAGCATTTTACGATACTGGAAAGCTTCTTTTGGTCCCTGTCCATCGTAAACGAGGCGAATGGATTATTTCCCTTTTGTGACTGATAACCGTTCCTATTCTTGAGCCTATGGATGTAGATTCCGACAACGCCTTTGCCCTCATTCCACGACCGCCTAATTTCGTAATTGATCCATTTTCTGCCCGCCGTCTTGGCCCCTACAAGGACAATTGTGCAACTGCGCCCTTTTAGTTGATCATTGATCCAGTTCTTGATCGCCTGATCACCTTTCTTCTTTACGGCTTCCCAATCATTATCGGACACAGGCGCGTTGTCCTCAACAACACCGATGTTTCTTACCTGAGAAGTACGCCAGTAATCATTCGCGAAATGAAAGCTATAGAATATACGACGTGCCATTTCATACCCCTTTCAGGCAGATTTGAAGCTTCGATAAATCGACGCTATGAAACAGAGTTATGATCAAAAAAATTACAATAATCAGGGCGCCGTGAAACAGCCTAAGCGTCACAGAAAAGCACGTTGAAAACCAAGAAGGCACTTCTTTTGCGTAAATAGACGCGTTCAACGAAAAATCGATTTGGCTCTCTTCTATTTCCCGTACATCGTTATAGAGGGCACGGTATTCACGCTCCTGCCGAAGAAAATATCCGTCAAGAGACCAAAAAGAAATCGCAGGGAACAGCGCAAGATACACGAAGGTCGCGTTGGCGTCTTTTGCCGCCAAGGCGAAAAGCGCAGATACAATGATGACGCTCCAGCCTTTCAATAGGAACGAGTTGCTGGCCATCCTGTTGATTACACCTTGGATCATCTCCAAGTGCTTGAGCTTCGCTTCCATTGCAACCTGTCTCCTTCCTTCGGAAGGGTACTAATCAGATTTACAACTCGTAATATACGTAACTCTAGCGCACTCCACGCGCAACCATTCTCTATTCTCCGCCGGAGACCGACTTCCGTAAAATTATTTAGAAAAGCTGATAGTAGCGAGCGCGTGATCAGCTAAATGGTGGTGTGAAGTCATCGGCACTGAGTTGAAAAATTCTTCCAAGAGAAAAAATGGCGGAGAGGATGGGATTCGAACCCACGAAGGGCGATTAACCCTTACTCCCTTAGCAGGGGAGCGCCTTCAGCCACTCGGCCACCTCTCCGCCGCCGAAAATAGCCGGTTTTGCCCCCATGTCAACGCGCGATGCCCGCCCCCAGCCACAAAGAGCCCACCGGGATCCGACAAAGAGTTGGCGGAGACGGGCGTCCGGCTGGCGACAGGCGGCCGAGGCCGGAAATCTTCCCGGACAGGGCCGTAAATCAGTTGGACATGCACCGCCCCCGGCGCTATAGAGCGCCCCATGTTTGCTCTGGTTTTTTCCCGCCGCTTTTCCATGGCCCACCGCCTGCTTGGGCCGGACGTGGGAAAATGCGACATGCCGCACGGCCATAACGAGGTGGTCAGCGCCCATATGGAGGCGGCGCGCCCGGCGGCGCTGGACGGAACGCACAATATGGTGGCGCCGTTTGACGTGGCGAAAGGCGACTGGCATGGCTGGATAGACGGGCATGTTGACCATGCGCTGCAATTGTCGGCCACCGACCCGCTGCTGGAATATTTCCGCGCCCACGAGCCGGAAAAGCTGCCCCGCCTGATCATCACGCCGGGCGACCCCACCACCGAGGTCATGGCCGCCTGCTTTACCGCCAAGCTGAATGCCATTCTGCTGCGCGCCGACACCGGGCTGGTCTGCCGGCGGCTGGAGCTGACCGAGACGCCGACAAATACCGTGATTTTCACCGGCGACCCGGCGGATGTGTTGCCTGAAGCCCAGGGGCGTGACGGCGGCCCGCCCTGGTGGATGCGCGCCGATACCAGCACCAACGATCTTTAAGCGCACCGCGCAAGAAGCCACCCTGCGGAAACGCGCAAGAAGCCACCCTGCGCAAAAAAGAGACCCGCCGGAAGCGGGCCTTGAATTTGTGCCGCGATGCTGAATTGCGGCTGCTGGTGTCGCGGTAACGTCCTAACTCGTGATGGTCTGAACCCTATCCCCGGTCGATCCACTCGCGCGCCATGCGCTGGGCCTCGGCGATCTCATAAGAGTCCATGTCCTGGGCCAGCTCGGCGCGGTCTGCTTTAGCGCGTTCAACGCCCTGGATGGCGGCCAGGTTAAACCATTTGTGGGCTTCCACGTAATCCGCGTCTACCCCATGCCCGGTCGAAAATAACAGCCCCAGATCGTAGTAGGCTTCCGGCTTGCCGTGCTCGGCTTGCGAAATCCTGTCGGAGATATATTTCTCCATATTCTCGTAATAGCGTCCCATCGGGTTTCTCCCCACTTCAAGCTATTGTCCCTATCGCGACCTCGCACTTCCGGCGTTGATTCGCGTACATGACAACAGTTAGGACCAAGGCCCTGAAAAAATGGTTAACGCCAGAAGCCAAGTCTTTACAAAAGGTTAAGGATACGCCCGGGCCTTACGGAAGGCGCGGGAGAGAGACGGGAGAGATGCGGGAGAGATGCGCGGAAACAAGCGGCGCGCGGCAGGTGCGCCAGCGAACATGGCGCCGCGCAGGGGCAAAAATTCTCTCGGAAAAAGCGAATCGCGCCAAGGTCTTAGGCCTGGTCTTGGTCTTGGTCTTGGTCTTGGTCTTGGTCTTGGTCTTGGTCTTGGTCTTGGTCTTGGTCTTGGTCTTGGTCTTGGTCTTGGGTTCAGAGCTTACCCCTTGGCCTGTTTCTTTCCGAACAGGTTACTCTTGGCTTCGTCGGAAAGATCGCGGTTTTTGGTCCGGAGTTCGTCGCCGGCACTATAGCCCTTTTGCACCGCCGGGCGCTCCCACAATTCGTCGCGCCAGCGCACCAGATGCGGATAATCGTCCAGGTCGAAACCAAAAGCCTCCAGCGGCTTGATCCAGGGCCAGCAAATTATATCGGCGATGGAATAGTCGCTGGCCAGATACTGGTTCTCGGCCAGCCGCGTGTTCATCACCTTCATCAGGCGCTTTGCCTCGTTGCCGTAGCGCTCTTTCGGATAGCTCAGGTCGTCGTCGGTCAGCTGGTGGGCGTAATTGATGAAATGGCTGGCCTGGCCCATCATCGGCCCCAGACTGCTCATCTGCCAATAAACCCACTGCAGCACCTCATACTTGCCGCGCACATCCGCGGGCATGAATTGGCCGGTCTTTTCCGCCAGATATTCGATGATCGCGCCACTCTCGAAAATCGCGATGGGCACGCCCTCCACGTCATTGTCGATAATCGCCGGCATGCGGTTACTGGGCGAAATCTTCAAAAACTCCGGCTTGAACTGGTCGCCAGCGCCAATATTCACCGGCACAATGCGGTATGGCAGTGCGCATTCCTCCAGCATGATGGAGACCTTCCAGCCATTCGGCGTGGGCCAGTAATAAAGATCAATCATAAGCGCCAGTCTTTCGTTGGTTCGTTGTTGGGCGTCAAATCAGCCGCCGGGGTGTTGGGCGTCAAATCAGCCGCACTTTATTTTTTTGGGCGTCAAATTAGCCGCTCGGGCAACTGTGAATCAGCGCCATGTTAGCGGCGTAACGCATTGAGCGCGATTCAAAAAAACTTTACCATGGATGAGCACCGTGGATCGGCAAAGGCAGCCGGGCCGACGGGTCACGGTCAGCCGTCGAGCTTTGGCTTCAACAGCTTGTTGACCAGGCCGGGGTTGGCCTTGCCGCCCGTTGCCTTCATCACCTGACCGACGAAAAAGCCCAGCAGCTTGTCCTTGCCGGCGCGGTACTGCGCGAGCTGTCCGGGGTTGGCGGCGATCACCTCGTCGATGATGGCTTCAATCTCGCCGCTGTCGGAGACCTGCTTCAGCCCTTTTTCCTCGACGATTTCGCCAGCGCCGCGCCCGCTCTCGAACATGATCTCGAACACATCCTTGGCGGTGCGCCCGGATATTGTGCCGTCTTCCACCAGGGCCAGCAGTTCCGCCCCCTGGGGCGGGCTGACCGGGCTGTCCTGCGCCCCCTTGCCCGCCTTGTTGAGATGGCCGAAGAGGTCTGAAATAACCCAGTTCGCAGCCTTTTTGGCGAGATCGCCGGCGCTCTTGCCCGTGGCATCAGCCAGCGCGGTGAGCAGCGCCTCAAAATAATCGGCGCTCTCCTTCTCGGCCACCAGCACGCCGGCGTTATAGGCCGAGAGACCCAATTCGGCGGTGAAGCGCTCTTTCTTGGCGTCGGGCAGCTCGGGCAGGCTGGCCAGAGCCTCGGCGATCAGTTCGTCCGATAGTTCCAGCGGCAGCAGGTCGGGGTCGGGGAAATAGCGGTAGTCGTGGGCTTCTTCCTTTGAGCGCATGGGCCGGGTGACGTTCTTCGCGGTATCCCACAGCCGGGTCTCCTGCCTGATGGTTCCGCCGTCCTCCAGCACATCAACCTGGCGGCGCGCCTCATATTCGATGACCTGCATGATGAAGCGCACGGAATTGACATTCTTGGTCTCGGTGCGGGTGCCCAGTTCCCCGCCCGGGCGGCGCACGGAGACATTGACGTCGGCGCGCATGGAACCCTGGTCCATATTGCCGTCGCAGGAGCCGATATAACGCAGGATGGTGCGCAGCTTCCTGACATAGGCCCCGGCCTCGGCGGCGGTGCGCATGTCGGGCATGGAGACAATCTCCATCAGCGCCACGCCCGAGCGGTTCAGATCAACGAAGGTCATGCTCGGGTGCTGGTCATGCATCGACTTGCCCGCGTCCTGCTCCAGATGCAGGCGCTCGATGCGTACCTCCTTGGTGGTGCCGTCTTCCAGGTCCAGCGTAATCACCCCCTCGCCGACGATGGGCTGGGTGAACTGGGAAATCTGGTAGCCCTGGGGCAGGTCGGCATAGAAATAATTCTTGCGGTCAAAGACAGAGAGCTTGTTGATCCTGGCGCCCAGCGCCTGTCCGGTGCGCACCGCCTGGCGTATACATTCGGCGTTGATCACCGGCAGCATGCCGGGCATGGCCGCATCCACAAGGCTGACATGGTTGTTGGGCTCGCCGCCAAATTCCGTCGAGGCGCCGGAGAAAAGCTTGGCCTTTGAGGTGACCTGGGCATGGACCTCAAGCCCGATGACCATTTCCCAGTCGCCGGTGGCGCCCTTTATGATTCCCATATTCTTGTCTGAGGGGCTGTTCATGTCTGCCACCAGGGGTTTGGCGCTGCATCAAATCCGGCGGCGCGCTCAATCACATCGGCGACGCGGAACACGGTTTCCTCGTCAAAGGCCTTGCCGATAACCTGCAGCCCCAGAGGCAGCCCCTCCGCCGACAGGCCGCCCGGCACCGCTATTGCTGGCACCCCCGCCAGGTTGCTCGCCGCCGTGAAACTATCCTTCAGATAC
>JACZSK010000040.1:14755-24444 GCA_022574255.1 Pseudomonadota bacterium | reverse complement strand
ATTGGTCGTACTGGCGGCGGCGTCACTAACCGGTTCGAGAACCAACTCGACAATATCGGCACCGTCGATACGTCGGGCTTCGACTGGACGGTAACGCTGACCACGGAAGAGTACAGCTTTGGTCATTTCCGCATCACCTGGAACAACGCACTTCTCAGCACCTATGACGAAACGCTGCAGACGGCGACGGTGCTGTTGAACTTCGATCGTGTGGGCACCGAGCTGGGCTCTCCCGAGCGTGGCTTCACCAAGTACAAGAGCACTTTCATCCTCGACTGGTTCAAGGGTGATTTCAGCGCCTCTTATGTTGGCCGTTACCTGAGCGGGCTGGACGAGGCCTGCCCGGTGGCTACTGCTGATCCTACGCTCTGCACCGATGCTGCGGCCGATTTCCACAGGATCCCCAGTGTTGTCTACAGCGACATCCAGTTTACCTGGAGCCCGAGCCGCTGGGAAAACCGGGCGTCTGTGACTATTGGCGTCAACAACGTGTTCGACAGCTCTATTCCGGTCTGCTTTACCTGCGACTTGAACAGCTTCGACGGCACGCTGAACCCGATTCCCGGCCAGTTCGGTTATCTCAGGCTCAAGGTCAGCATGTAGCCTTTATTCCAGGCAACATGACGGCAAGCAATCAGTGCGGCCCTCTCCTGAAACGGAGGGGGCCGTTCTTTCTTGTGCAGAATCAATGTGTGCAGAGCGCCAATTCAGGCCTGCGACCGCGCAAGGCTGTATTTTGCCGCGCAATAATATTATAATCCCGGGGATATGCCCGCCCGCCGCCTGCTGGAACCGGGGCGCGGAAGTCAGAATATTGTTACTATTGTTTGTTCAGGCTTTGTTCGCTTGCCAGCGTCGGCTTTTGGGGGCAGTTTCCGAGTGTCTTGGGCGGTCCGCCCTTCCACGCGTGATGGCCAGTGCCTGGCCAGCGGAAAGGTCAGGGACCGGACATGAGTTATCACCAAGCAGTTCGTCAAGAGTCCCGGGAGACCAATATGCCGACTGTTGCCTCTTTTGAGGTCAGCTATCTTCAGTATCTGGACGAAAATTCGCAGGCAGTGAACGATCTGCCCGATTTCGCCAAGGATACCAACCTGCTGACCGGGCTGTACAAGGACATGCTGTTCGCCCGGACGCTGGATTACCGTGCCATGTCGTTGCAGCGCATGGGCAAGATGGGCACCTATCCCGGCACTCTCGGCCAGGAGGCGGTGGGCGTCGGTTCGGGCTCGTGTCTTGGCGACGACGATGTGCTGGTGCCCTATTACCGCGGCTCGAACACCATGATACAGCATGGCGTCAAACCCCATGAGTTGCTGCTCTACTGGGGCGGCGACGAGCGCGGCAGCGATTTCAAGAACCCCCGCGTGCGTCAGGATTTCCCCATTGCGGTTCCCATTGCCACCCAGTGCCTGCACGCCGCCGGTGTTGCCACCGCCATGAAGGCAAGGGGCCAGACCGGCCGCGCCGTGCTCACCGAAATTGGCGAGGGCGGCACCTCGGAGGGTGAATTTTACGAGGCCCTGAATGTGGCGGGCGTGTGGAACCTGCCTCTGGTCTGCGTGATCAACAACAACCAGTGGGCAATCTCGGTGCCTGCTGAAATGCAGACCGCCTGTGAGACGTTTGCGCAAAAGGGCATAGCCGCCGGCATCGAAAGCCTGCAGGTCGACGGGAACGATGTCATCGCGGTGAAAGACGCCGTGGGGCGCGCCATGGAAAAGGCCCGGAGTGGTGGCGGACCGACCCTGATCGAAGCGATCTGCTACCGCCTTTGCGATCACACCACCGCCGACGACGCCTCGCGCTATGACGACCCGGAGGCCCGCGAGGAGGCCTGGGCCAAAGAACCGCTGAAGCGGCTGGGCGACTATCTGGTTAATCTCGGCGCGGTGACAAAAAAGCAGCTCGAGGAATTTGAAGTCGAGGCCAAGGAAGCCGTGGAGAAAGAGGTCGAAATTTATTTCGACACCATCCTGAATAACCCGCAACCGGTGGGCGCCATGTTCGACTATTTGTATGCCGAGCTGCCCGAGAAAACCAAAGCCCAGCGCGAGGAAGTTATCGCCCGGGATTTGCGGGCCAGGGAGGGCGGGTAATGCCCACCGTAACGCTGATTGAGGCGGTGACCATGGCCATGGACCACGAAATGTCGGTGGACGAAGACGTTGTGGTGCTGGGCGAGGACGTGGGCAGGAATGGCGGCGTGTTCCGCGCCACCGATGGCCTGCAGGAGAAACACGGTGAAGACCGGGTGATCGACACACCGCTGGCCGAAGCCATGATCGCCGGGCTTTCGGTGGGCATGGCGGCGCAGGGCATGAAGCCCATCGCCGAATTGCAGTTCATGGGTTTTATGTTCCCCGCCTTCAACCAGATCGTCACCGGCGCGGCGCGGCTGCGCAACCGTACGCGCGGCAGGCTTTCGGTGCCGCTGGTGGTGCGCATGCCTTATGGCGGCGGCATTCATGCCCCCGAGCATCATTCGGAAAGCACCGAGGCGCTGTTCGCCCATATACCGGGGCTTAAAGTGGTTACGCCGTCCAGCCCGGCGCGGGCATACGGCCTGCTGCTGGCGGCAATCCGCGATCCCGACCCGGTTATTTTCCTCGAGCCCAAGCGTATTTATCGCATGGTCAAGCAAGAGATCGAGGACGATGGCGAGGCCTATCCGCTGGAGACCTGTTTCATTGACCGCGAGGGCGACGACGTAACGCTTGTTTCCTGGGGCGCGACCATGCACGAAACCCTGCTGGCCGCCGATGAGCTGGCCGACGAGGGCATTTCCTGCGAGGTGATCGACATCGCCACCATCGCCCCTCTGGATATGCCGACGATCTTTGACTCGGTGGAGAAGACCGGCCGCGTTGTCATCGTGCAGGAAGCGGCGAAGACCGGCGGCGTGGGATCGGAAATCGCCGCTGAAATTTCCGAACACCGGCTGATGTCGCTGATCGCGCCCATTGGCCGGGTGGCGGGCTACGACGCCATCATGCCGCTGGCCAAGATGGAAAGGCACTATATGCCCCAGGTCGTGCGCATTACCGACGAGGTCAAAAAGGTGATGGACTATTCATGACCGTTTTCAACCTTCCTGATCTGGGCGAGGGATTGCCCGACGCCGAAGTGGTGAAATGGCTGGTCGCCGAAGGTGACGCCATCCGGGAAGGCGAGAGCATGGTGGAAATGTCGACCGCGAAAGCGGTGGTTGAAGTGCCGTCGCCTTACACCGGCAGGGTGGTGAAATTGCACGGCGGCCCGGGCGACCTGATTAACACCGGATCGCCGCTGGTCACCTTTGCCGTGAATGGTGAGGTGGTGGAAGCAGAACCGGAGGCTGCGCCAGAGCCAGAGCCAGAGCCAGAGCCAGAGCCAGAGCCAGAGCCAGAGGCCGCGCCGGAGCCAGAGCAGGAAGCGAAGCCCGCCCCCGATGCCCCGGACGCCCCGGCCAGTGGAGCCGAAGAGATTTTTCTTCTGCCTGATCTGGGCGAGGGCCTGCCCGACGCGGAGATTGTCCAGTGGCTGGTGGCCGAGGGCGAGGCCGTCACCGAAGGCGAGAACATGGTGGAAATGTCCACCGCCAAGGCGGTGCTTGAAGTGCCCGCGCCCTTCACCGGCATAGTGGCGCGGCTTTACGGTGGCCCCGGCGATGTGATCGAGACCGGCAAGCCGCTGATCGCCATCATCACTGACGGTCGTGTCCCGAAAAAAGCCGCCCCAAAGGCCTCCAGGGCCGAGACCAAGGCCGAGACCGGTAAGGAAGGCGGCGATGCGGGTGCCGTGGTCGGCGAGTTGATCGTGGGCTCGGAGGTCAAATCCGATATTTCTGTTTTCGCCGACGGCATAAAAGCCAGCCCGGTGGTGCGCGCGACAGCGAAAAAACTGAATATGGACCTCGCCGCTGTGGCGGGCAGTGGGGCTGACGGCCAGATTACGGTCAGGGATGTGCGCGCTGCCGCCGAGGCTGGCGCCGGCAAGGCCGAGACCCCGGCAACTTCCGAAGCGGCGCCCTCGACGCCCCAACCGGTATCCGGCGATATCAAAATTGGCCCCGTGGCGCGCAGCCTGGCGGCCGAGTTGGGCGTTGATCTGGCGGGCGTAACGCCCAGCGGTCCGCGCGGCGCGATCAGCAAGAAGGATGTTATCGCCGCCGCCAGGGCGTTGATTGCGGGCAACTTAGAGAGCACGGCGGTTTCGTCCGCGGCTGCACCGGCAACAAGTATTTCAAGCAAGGGCGTGAGAGCGGCGCCAAAAGTGCGCGCCCATGCCCGCGCCAGGGGGGTCGATCTGTCTCGCGTTCAGGCCTCCGGCCCCGAGGGCAGCGTGACCATTGCCGACGTGAACGCGGCGCTGCAGGCTGATTTCCGTATAGGGTCTCCAGCCGTGCCGTCAGGCACATATAAAAGACCCCAGCGCGCCTATGAGGTTTCCGGCGAGGCTGAAAAACTGGTGGGTCCGCGACGGGTGATGGCCAATATGATGGCGAAAGCCGCCGCTGAAATTTGCCATACGCCGATCTTCGACGAAGCGGATATATCCCGCTGGCCCGAGGGCGCGGATATTACCGTTCGCATCATGCGCGCGGTTGTCGCCGCCGCCATGGTCGAGCCGGCCATCAACGCCTGGTATGACCATGAAGGCCCAGCCAAGACCGTCCACGGGCATGTCAGCCTGGGCATGGCGGTGGACAGTCCGCGCGGGCTGTTTGTGCCGGTGATAAAGAACCTCGACAGCCTGAGCCCGGCTGAAATGCGCAGCCAGCTGGACCGCCACCGCAAGGCCATCGGCGACGCCACGATCACCGCCAGGGATATGTCCGGGGCGACCATTACGCTGTCCAACTTCGGCATGATGGCGGGCAAATTCGCGGCGCCGATCATCTCCATGCCCGAGGTGGCCATTGTTGGCATCGGCGGTCTGTATGACAGGCTGGTGATGACCGACAAGACCATAGAGAATCACCGCTTCATGCCGGTGAGCCTGACTTTCGACCATCGGGCAGCCACCGGCGGCGAGGCCGCCCGCTTCCTGCGCGGCCTGCTGGACGATCTGGAACTGGCGGGCTAGGGTACTCGGGGCGGCATAAGGGGGAAATCATGCGCGCGGTCTATTACGAGGAATTCGGCGGGTCCGACAAGTTGCAGATTGGCGATCTGCCCGACCCCGTGCCCGGCCCCGGCGAAGTGCTGGTGCGAATTGGCGCAACCAGCATCAATCCTATCGATTGGAAAATGCGCGAGGGCGTCTTCGAATGCATTTTCGACCACACATTCCCCATCGTTCCCGGCTGGGATATGGCGGGCAGCGTGGTGGCGCTCGGCGAGGGGGCGGATGGCTTTGCTGTTGACGACCGGGTATTCGCCTATACCCGCAGGACACCGGTAAAAGACGGAACCTATTGCGAGTTGATGGCGCTTCCCGCGGAAATGTTGGCGCCGATCCCTGAAAATCTGAGTATTGAGGAGGCCGCCGCAGTGCCGTTGTGCGCGCTGACCGCCTGGCAGTCGCTGGCCGGCTTCGCAGGGCTTGGCGAGGGGCAGACGGTTCTGGTCCAGGCGGGTGCGGGGGGCGTTGGCTCCTTCGCTATCCAGATCGCCAAGTCGCTGGGCGCCCGGGTGCTGACCACGGCCGGCCCGGCCAACGCTGATTATTGCCGATCCATGGGCGCCGATGCGGTGATCGATTATCGTTCGGAGAATCCTGTCGCGGCGCTTCGGGAGGCCGCGCCCCAAGGCATTGATGTGCTGCTTGATATGATCCTGGACGAGCAGGACCAGCCCATGCTGGACCGCTATCTGGCGCTAATCAAGGAGGGTGGAACAGTGGTGACCCTCAATATGCCGGCCAGCGAGGAAATAGTCGCGGCCAGGAACCTGCGTTCGGAGCGTCTCTTCTCCAATCCCCTGGGCAGCGACCTCGCCACATTGGGCGAGCTGTTTGCCAATGGCACGCTGAAGCTGCCGGACACCACCATCATGCCGCTGGACAAAGCCGCTGAGGCCATGGATATCTCGAAAGCCGGCCATGTAAGGGGCAAAATAATCCTGGCGGTCTAGCCTGCTCGATCATGGGTCTACGCTTCACCGGCGAGCAGGGCGCGGTTCCGCTTGAACAGATCGCTGAGAAACTCCCAGACCGCACGAATGCGGGCGCTGCGCCTCAGGTCCGGGTGCATGACCATGAAGACGTCCATTTCAATCACCGTAACCTCGGGCAACAGCCGCACCAGATCCGGGCAATATTGGGCGTAGAGAGGCGTGTGAACGCCGATGCCATAGCCGTAGCGGGTGGCGTTCAACAGCGCGATGAAACTGTTGGAGCGAAAGACCGTATTGCTATGATGGTCTATGGGGATGCGCACCAGCGACTGGATGTCCTCGATGAGTTTCAGCGAGGGCAGCACGAAATCATGGCCGGGAAGGTCGTCGATCGAGGCCGGCGTGCCCTTGCGGTCCAGGTATTCCCGCGAGGCGTACATGCCCGAGGCCAGGACGGCGATCTTCTTGCTGATGAGGTCGGCCTGGCCGGGCCGCAGCAGGCGAATGGCGATATCCGCCTCGCCGCGCAGCAGATCAACGGTGCTCGAATCGATATGCACCTCCAGCGTGATGTCGGGATAGAGCGCGCGGAAGGGCAGCATGTTCTGCACCAGCCACTCGGCGCCGATGGCTTCGACGGTTGATATGCGCACCGTGCCCGACAGCGACACTTCCTGCCCCGTCACCAGCCGCTCGACCGCGTGGGCCTCTTCCTCCATGCGCCTGGCGTGATCGAGAATAAGCTCGCCCGTATCGGTCAGGTTCAGCCCTTTGGGCGTGCGGATGAACAACGGTGTGCCCAGCCGCTTCTCCAATTGCGCGATGCGCCGCCCGACGGTCGGCTGGCTGACGCACAGCTTTTTCGAGGCAGCGGACAGGCTGCCATCCTCGGCAACCGCCAGGAAATCCCGCATTCCGGTCCAGTCAATCATCTATAAAAATCCGTATAGTAAATATGCGAAATAGCCCAATTGAAATACATATATGCAGTAGCTATCTCATGGGTGCCCCTGCAATCAAGCAGAATTATGGAGTAACCATGACCAATAAAACACTGATAGTCGCGGCAGCGGCTCTGGGTTTGGCGGTGTCCCTTGGTTCCGCGCCCGCATTTGCCCAATCCTCAGATGTGATTTACGTCAATGCCGCCGACGACATTTCCGCCGGTAAACGGGCCTTGCGCAGAAATCAAACCGATAACGCCATCCGGCTTTTCGAGAGAGGCCTGAAAAAGGATATCCCGGGCAGATTGCGGGTGGTTGGCCACAACGACCTGTGCATCGCTTACCGTTTTGCCGGGGATCTTAAGGCCGCAAGAGAGAATTGCGACAAGGCCATCGCGCTCAACGCCAGATATTGGCGGGCCTATAACAACCGCGCGAATATCTATTATGACCAGGGGAATTACCTGGCGGCGCAGGCCGATTACGAGACCGCGCTCAGGCTCAATCCCAAATCGAAGCTGTTGCGCCAGAACGCCGGCGCCATTCAGGCCCTGGTGATTTCGGCCAACTAGGCCAACCAGACCCCCGACGCCTGCCGGGAAATTGCCCTTCCTGTAACGATTTCCCTGGCAGGAACGAGCGGAAGGCCGTTGCCTTCCCTCAAGCCCCCGGACCCGGGCCGCCCCGCTCTGGTTCGGGGGTCTTTTCATGCCCGCCCGGCAACCGGGCTGAAGCGCCGCGCCCCAGCCCCTATGCCCCGGCCCCTATGCCCCGACCGGTAATGTTGATATCCTGCGGCTCCAAGACAGCCGGGGCCGTGCATCGACGCTGGTCTGACGGGACAAGAAGAGCATGAATGCATCAGATTCTGAGCGCCATACCGGACGGGCTTCTTGACGCGGAACCGGCGGAACTAAAAGAGCTTCTTGGCGGGCCCACGCTCATTCATCTTGAAGGCCGCCGCAATCCGCCCCTTTTTCTCTCGGTTATGCAGCATGGCAACGAGCCCAGCGGCTTCCGGGCGCTGTGCCGGGTGCTGCGGCGCTACAAGGCGGGCGGTGGCAGGGAAGATTTGCCGCGCTCCCTGTCGATCTTCATCGGTAATGTCAGGGCGGCGGAAAAGAACGTACGCCGGCTGGAAAGCCAGCCCGATTATAATCGCGTCTGGCCCGGCTCGCCGGCCGAAGCCTCGCCGGAAAAGGCAATGATGGCGAATATCATCGGGAGCATGCGGTCACGCGGCGTCTTCGCCAGCATCGACACCCACAACACCACCGGGCCGAACCCCCATTACGCCTGTATCAACCGCACCGATGCGAAATTCATCTATCTGGCGTCATTTTTTTCGCGCACCATTGTTTACTTCGGCATGCCGCCGGGTGTGCAAACCATGGCCTTTGCCGCTTTTTGCCCCTCGGTGACGCTGGAATGCGGCCAGGCGGGTGACGAGCGCGGCGTCGCCCATGCCGCCGAATATATCGACGCCTGCCTGCATCTGTCGCGCTTTCCCGACAATCCTGTCTCGCCCCATGATTACGAGCTGTTCCACACCGTTGCCCGGGTGACCATCCCCGAGGGGTCAGTTTCGGCTTTAGTGGTGATGCCAAAAATGAGGAAGCAGACATCCGCTTTCGCCAGGACCTGGACCATATGAATTTCACCGAGGTGCCCGCGGGCACCCGGATCGCCGAAATTCACAACGGTAGCGCCGCCAGGCTGATAATCGAGAACGAACAGGGCGAAATTCTTGGTGATCACTACCTGCGATATGAGCAAGGTAAAATTCTGCTGCGCACCCCGGTGATGCCGTCGATGCTGACCCACGACCGCGTAATTGTGCGCCAGGATTGCCTCTGCTATCTGATGGAACGCTACTGGCCGGGGACGTGATTGTTTGAACGCGCTCCTCGTCACCCCGGGCCAAAGTGCATCATGCAAGAGGGGCCCGGGGTCCATTGGAAACGCTGGTGGTGCAGGAGAGGGCAATAGACTCCGGATACTTCTTGCGCGGTGCGCCTTGGCCGGAGTGACAGGTTTTCTTTTTCCTCACCCAAACCGGTTCACCGACATGGGCGCCATTTCAATCCCCGTATCCCGCCCGGCGACCAGCGCCGCGATGATCTCGCCGGTCAGCGCCGCCAGCGTCAGCCCCAGATGCTGGTGACCGCAAGCCAGATAAAGATTCTCCGCATTGGGCGCGCGCCCGATCATGGGCAGGAAATCAGGCAGCGTCGGGCGCTCGCCCATCCAGCGGCCTGTCTGCACGCCGCCCAAATCGGGAAACAGTGCGCGGGCATGGGCCAACACTTCGTCGGCGCGCGCCCAGGTCTCTAGCCTGCCGGCGCGTGCGAATTCCACGGTGCCGGCAATCCTGAGGCCATCGGTCATCGGCGTCAGAATAACTCCCCGGTCCATGGAGACGACGGGCATTTCAAAGTCGGCCTTGGCGCCCTCAAGCATTACATGATAGCCGCGCTCGGCGATGATTGGCGCGTTGATGCCAACAGAACCAGCCAGCCTGCGCGAGGCCTGCCCCGCGGCGATCACCGCGCCGCTCACCGAAAGCTCGCCCTCTGGCGTGGTCACCGACAACAATGTTCTGCCGGCCAGGGTCAAATTTGAGACCGGCTGCTGTCTGAACTCGCCGCCGTCTTCGATAAAGGCGTCAAACACCGCGCGCGCCAGCCGTTGCGGATCGCTCACATGG
>JACZSK010000040.1:0-14745 GCA_022574255.1 Pseudomonadota bacterium | reverse complement strand
ATGGACGCCACCGGGCACAAAGAACGAGCCGTATATCTGGTCGGTCAGGCCGGGAACCATGGCCCGGGTCTCCACCCGCGAGAGATCCCGGAATTCCACCCCGAAGCTGCGCATGGTGCTGCGTTCCTCTGCCGCGGCGCGGTAGCTGTGCGCGGTTTCATAAATGCGCACCACGCCTTTCTCTTTCAGGAACCGCCCGAGATCGCTGTGTCTGATTTCCTCCAGCCATGCCCCCTTGGCGCGCGCCATCAGCGCCGCGATCATTTTCGAGCCGCGCTCCACCTGGGCCGGGCGACAGGCCAGCGCAAAGCGCAGGAACCAGGGCAGCAGATGCCTGATATCGCGCCAGCGGATCGACACCGGCGCCATGGGACGAAACAGCATATGCGGAATCTTCTTCAATGATTCCGGGTTGGACAGCGGCAGCACTTCCTCGACGGGAATATAACCGGCGTTGCCGAACGAGCATTGCATGGCTGGCGGCGCGGGGTCGAAAAGCAAGACCTGGCGGCCATCGCGCTGCAATTTGCGCGCCACCAGGATGCCGACAATTCCCGCGCCGATCACGACTATCTTTTCACTCACCCTCGCTCGCCCTCATGATACAGACTCGTTGATCCGGACCCCAATAAACCATACCCCTGTACGGGTGCAAGAGCACAAATCGCTTTGCCTCCGCAGTCGGGAGAACTAGGGTGTCGGGCTAATCGGGCTAACTGGGCTAATAAGAACAGCGGGGAGGAATTGGCAAAATGAAGCCATCCGTCATATTTGTGAAAATCCATAAATGGATCGGGCTGATCGTCGGCATCCAGGTGGTGCTGTGGATCGCCGGTGGCCTGTACATGACCTGGTATCCGATCGAGGTGGTGCGCGGCGAGCACAACATGCGCGTCGTGGAACCTTTGGCGCTGAATGAAACAGAGGGCATCATTCCGGTCAGCGAGGCCATTGCCGCGGCGGGCGGCGCGCGGATCATCGGGCTCGACCTCGGTCATTTCCTTGGCGCGCCCGTTTACCGGCTGAAGCGGGCGGAAGGCTCATGGCTCATGGTGGACGCGCTGAGCGGTGATATTCTCAGCCCCATATCCGAGGACAAGGCGCTGGCCCTGGCCATTGCCGATTTCACGGGCGAGGCAAAGCTCGAGGGCGCCAATTTGCTGACCGAGAACAACCTGGAATATCGCGGCGATCTGCCGGTGTGGCAGGTCTACCTGAATGACGACGAGGACACACGGCTTTATGTTTCACCGGCGCTGGGCCGGGTGGTGGCGCGGCGCACCGAGACCTGGCGCATCTTCGACTTTTTCTGGATGCTGCATATCATGGATTACAAGGAGCGCACGAATTTCAACAATCCGTTGGTGATCGTCGCTTCGATTGTCGGCCTGGTGGCGGCGGTCAGCGGTCTGCTGCTGATTTATTTTCGCTTTGGCAAGCGCGATTTCTCATGGTTGCGGCGGCGGGGGTAAAACCTGCAAGCGCAACAGGCCGCGAGCGGGCTGGTGGCGTTCCATGCCCCACCCGGCGGCGAAATTATCCGGTGTCGCGGTCGTTGGCAGTTATGAATCCTGAATGTCCACGGACCTTAGTTCCTGATCCGTCCGCTCGGGTTCACAGTCCGATAAGTGTTGTTGTCGATCTGGCGCAGATAGAGCGTGTAGCTGTCGCCCTGCACGTAGCCGGGATCGTCGATAATCTCCAGACTTGGGCCGCGGGTCTGTTCCAGAACAATGACCGGGCGGGTGAAGCCACTCAGAGTATCCTCCACGCGTAACACCACGCGGGTCACCGGAACAGCGCCCTGGCTCCGGCCAATCAGCCCCGAGAAGGCGCTGGACATAACGGTGACATCAACCACCGCATCGGCGGCGTCAAACATCGCTTCTTCAGAATCATAATGCTCGGCCCATGTGGCGCGGCTCACACCTATGGCGCCAGCGCAAAACTTGTTCTTTTTCTTCTTGCAAGGGCCACCACCCCCACCGCCGCCGTCACTGCCGTGATCCTCGGCATACATGGCGTCGAGCATTTCAGTATCGTGGGCGTTCGGCGTCTCATATCTGAGCGGGCGGTCCTCGGTGTTCATACAGGTATAGTCCACGGCGGTGTGAGCCAAACCAAGAGTATGCCCGATCTCCTGACACAACACGGCTCGCCATTCCTCGATTTGGTCAAAACCGTCGTAACCGGCCAGGGTTACGTAAAAGTCGTTGACCTTCGACTGGCCGCGCGTGATGTGCTTGTTCTTGCCGCGGGTCACCCAGATGCTGGCGATGCCCAGCCAGCCGGTATCGCCGTAATTATCGTTGAAACTGGGGACGTTTCCGTCGAGGCTGCCGCTGCTGTCAATGGTGCCAAAATGCAGGCCGCCATAGCCGCCATCAGCGCCCGATGCCCAACCGGCAACCACTGACTTAAGAATCAGTTCCCACTCGGGTAAATTCGCGTCAACCGCAACATGATTGTCGGCAACTGTAATTATCAGAGGGTCAATGCCGTCGCGTTCCCAGTGGTAGCTGCTCCACTGATGGTCGGCCTGCGCCGCCGTGGAAATGCCCAATGCCATTCCCAATGCCAAAGACGCTGCAACAGTCAGGGCCGTCGAGCGGCGCATGAATCCGATTTTCATATCATATTTCCCCAATGCACTCGTTATGTGGTTGCTGCGTTTCCCGCGCAGCTGGCACCACAGGTTTGTAGACTGGTATGGTAAAAAACAGGTTAAGTCAATTCCAACATGAAATTAACCATAAAATTCAATGACATAAGAGGGACGCATTAAGTGCAGACATCAACGAGGAATTCCCGATGACAGGCCTGTTTACCGGCGTTCCCCCGATAGGGTCTTGAAAAAGCTCTAGAAGCTGTAATCCAGGGTGAGAAACCATTGCCGCCGGCGGGCATAGGCGATCTCGGCATAGCCCGAGCCGGTACCCAGCGAGGAATTGCCGCCGATGGGGTAAAGTTCGTCGGTGAGGTTGAGGATACCAAAAACCAGCTTCCATTGCGCCCCGGACTGCGCGTCCGGCCGTTCAATGGCCATTGAGACGTCCAGCGTCGTCCTGGCCTTGCCCTGCGCCACCTCTTCGGTATTCACAGCGTCAAAAAAGGTCTTGCTCTGGAAACTCAGGTTTGCCTGCGGCGTCAAACTGTAACCCAGGCCTTGTGGCGTGAAGCTGTAGCCAACGCCCAGATTGCCCTGCCATTGGGGCGCGAAGGGCAGCCTGTTGCCCGCCTCCACCCCGGTGGCGGCGTTGGCGAAGGTCACCACCTGGTCAATGGTGGCGTCAAGATAGCCGATGCCGCCCTCGATAATCAGGCCTTCCACCGGCAGCCAGGTCACCTCAACTTCAAAGCCCCTGTTCGACGCCTTGCCGGCGTTCAACAGAAAAGGCGCCACCCCGAAGCGATAGACCAGTTGCAGGTTGTTGTAATTGGTGGTGAAGGCGGCGGCGTTGATGCGCAGGCTGTTATCCGCCAGGTCGGCCTTGAAACCGATTTCAAAATTCTCGGCACTTTCGTCGGCGAAGGCGTGAACCTGGTCCAGCAGCTCCTGGCTGGCGACATTATTGAAATGACTGTTCCAGCCGCCGCTCTTGAAGCCTTCCGAATAGCTGGCGTAAGCCATGAAATCCGGCGAAAAGCGATAGGCCACATTGGCGGAAATGTTGAATGCCTTGAAGTCCTGCGAATATTTCCTGACCTCCAGATATTTCACATCCGGGTTGGCGAAATTGAACTGGTCGGGTGTCGAGGCCTTCGTTTCGGACGTGAAACGGCCGCCCAGCGACAACGACAGCGCCTCCGTGACGCTATAAGTCCATTGGCTGAACAGGGCCCAGTTACTGTTTTCGGTCAGGTTATTATTGCTGTCCAGCGTGCCCCCCGGGGCCGGTGGCGGGGCCAGCGTCACCTTCATGATGTCGTTTGTTTTCTCATCGAAGAAATAGAGGCCGGCCACGCCGGTGATCCGCTCGCTCGTATAAAGCGCCTGGAATTCCTGGCTGAACTGGTTGCCGCTGCTGTCATAATCCGTGTGCAGGATAGGGAAGGGGGTATTGTCGGCATCGCGGATGCCCGACCAATCAAGGCTGCGAAACGAGGTGATGGATTTGAGCGTGATATTGGCGCTGAAATCATAGGCCGCGTGGAAAGAAGCGCCCCAGTTTTCCAGCAGACTCTCCAGCGGGTTGGTGCCGCTGGCCGCGAAGGGGCCGGCGTTCCAGAAGTCATTGGCGCAGCGGGCGTCGTCTATCAGCGGCACGGGGTCGGCCAGGCTGGCCATGCCCGGACAGCCCGCATCCAGGCTGACCGCGCGCTGGAAAATGGCCGTCTCATTGCTGGCCGCGAAGACCAGCGGCGAGCCATTTTCGTCGGCGCGCGTGTAATCGAACAACAGCTTCAGCGTCAGGGTATCGGTGGGCGTCATAACGATCTTGCCGGTCAGCGTGTAGGAATGCTTGTCGCCGAGATCGATACCGTCGCTGACCCGCTTTACATAACCTTCCTGGTCAATAAATCCGCCGGTGATGCGCGCGCGTACATGCTCGCCAAGCGGCAGGTCCATCGCCGCAAAAACCTTCTTCAGCTTGTCTGTGCCAAGCCCGGCGCTGATCTGTCCGCCGAATTCGCTGCCCGGCTCAACGGTGCTGATCAGGATCGCGCCGCCGATGGTGTTGCGACCGAAAAGCGCGCCCTGCGGCCCACGCAACACCTGCACGCCGGCGATGTCGCGGAAGTCCATGGTGCCGCCCACCGACTGGCCCATATAGACATCATCGATATAGATGCCGACGCCGGGGTCGACCGTCGCCGTCGGGTCGGTCTGGCCGATGCCGCGGATAAAGACCTGCGATGAATTGTTGTTGCCGGCCAGTGGCGCGTTATTTGCGAACTGCAGATTGGGAACCAGGTTGTCGAGAGTGTCGGTGGTGAAAATCTGCCGCCTCTCCAGCCCCTCGCCGGTGATGGCGGTGATCGATATGGGCGTATCCTGCAGATTTTCCCGCAGCCGCCGTGCGGTCACCGTTATTTCCTCAAGCGTATTGGCCGTCGCCCCGGCATCTGCCTTGGCTAGCGGCGCGTCTGCGGCTGTCCAGGCCAGAGCCAGCGCTGTCGTAACGGCGAATCGACGCCGCAAATACTGTTGATTGACCACCTGGCAAATACCCCATCTGTCGCAACACCGGATTTTGGTGTGTGTATATCATCAACCCGCCGGGTTGGAAGCCCCTCAATGAGGAGTTTCTCAAATCGGTTTCAGGGTGGTGCTGTTTTAGTCCTCTTTCGCGCCCACAAAGAGTGCGATCAGCGTAATAAAGCCCCCGTATCGGAAGGCGGATTGTAGCACTTCGCCCCCGAAGCCATCAGAGCGCCACAGCTCGAACCAGCTTTCGGCGATCACGATGAAGCCGCCGAACAACATGATGACGGCAACAGCACAGCCGGCCAGGGCGATTTCCTTCGCCGCAGCAAAGCCGGCGGCGTCGCCGACTCGTGCCTGCCACATTCGCCAGGTGCCC
The DNA here is from genome assembly GCA_022574255.1 of Pseudomonadota bacterium. Classification (GTDB taxonomy): domain Bacteria; phylum Pseudomonadota; class Alphaproteobacteria; order Sphingomonadales; family SMXR01; genus JACZSK01. Next base: position 9,220 of record JACZSK010000040.1, on the reverse strand, counting down.
ATGCTGCACAGCACACCCGCCGCCAATTTCGACAGAATTATGAACAACGCGCCCAGCCAAATAACTGCCGGGTTGGTTGTCGCTTTCCAGCTCTCCGCCCCGCCCTCGAAACTGGCCATGGACGTGACGGCGCCAACGGCGCCCATGGTCTCACCCCAATCGCTGAGATTGCCAAACGCGCCCAGCAGCCCCCACAGGGCGACCGTGGCGACGAGCAGTATTTTCGTTTTCCGTAACATGGTGATGCCCCCCCCCTGATGAATATGTGAGAATGCAATATACCGATTTTGGGAGATTGAGGCGAGAATGACATTGCCAGCCGGCGCGCCATAAGGTCCCACCCCCAATGCCTTATCCTGCAGCACCGGCGCTTTCAATGGTTTCCGGATCAAGTCCGGAATGACGCTTTCTTGTTGCTATTTCCCCAAAATCATATCTGACGCTTTTTCCGCGATCATGATGGTGGGGGCGTTTGTGTTGCCGCTGATCAGCGTTGGCATGATCGAGGCATCGACCACGCGCAGGTCCTGAATACCGTGCACCCGAAGCTTCTCGTCGACCACCGCCATGCCGTCCGACCCCATCTTGCAGGTGCCCACCGGGTGATACAGGGTCTCGGCGTCATCGCGGATGGCTTCGTCGAGCGCCTCGTCGCTGACCACATGCTTGCCGGGCCAGATTTCCTCGCCGCGAAACGCGTCGAACGCGGGCTGGCGCAGCAGGCTGCGTGTAATATCCACGCCCCGGCGCAGGGCCGGCAGGTCATCGGCGTCGGACAGGTAATTGGCAAAAATTCTCGGATGATCCATGGGGTTGGCTGACTTCAGCTTGATGTTGCCCCGGCTCTTGGGACGGGTCATGTAAACCTGGCACTGAAAACCATGTTTCGCGGGAAAATCAAATCCGTGCGCCGCCGCAAGGATGGGAACGAAATGCAGTTGCAGGTCCGGCACTTCCAGCCCCGGCATGCTTTTGATGAAGGCGCCCAGGGCCGAGGGGATGCTGGAGCCGACGCCCTGGCGCAGCAGAAGCCATTGAAAAAAGACCTGTGTCTGGCGCAGCGGCGAGCGCCATTTATACATACTCACCGGTTGGGTGGCTTCATATTGCACGCCGCAGTTGAGATGATCCTGCAGATTGCAGCCAACCCCCTGCAGGTTCTTCAGGATGGGAATATTCATTTCCGTAAGGTGATCGCCGGGGCCGATGCCCGACAGCATGAGGATTTGCGGCGAGTTGATCGCGCCGCCGGAGAGGATGACCTCGCGGTTGGTGGTGACCTGTTCGGTGGCGCCTTTCCGGATGAATTCGACGCCGTTGGCGCGGGTACCCTCGAACAGGATGCGGGTGGCATGGGCGCCGCTGATAACGGTCAAATTCTTGCGCTTCAGAGCGGGCTTTATATAAGCCACCGCCGTGCTGCAGCGCTTTGCGTCCTTGATCGTGCTTTCGTAATAAGCGAAGCCTTCCTGATTTTCGCCATTAAAGTCATCGGTCCGGTGATATCCGGCCTGCTCGCCGGCGGTCAGGAACGCTTCGGTCAGGGGGTCTTCATGATGGCGCTGGGTGACATTCACCGGGCCGCCGACGCCGCGATATTTACTCTTGCCGCGCTCGGCGTTTTCGGCGCGCCTGAAATAGGGCAGCACATCGCTGAAGGCCCAGCCCGCATTGCCCATCTGCCGCCACTGGTCATAGTCGCGCGCATGGCCACGAATATAGATCATGGCATTGATTGACGATGACCCGCCCATAACCTTGCCGCGCGGCCAGAAGAGTTTTCTGCCGTTCAAATGCGGCTCGGGCTCGGTGTAATAGAACCAGTTGTATTCCTTTTCCGGCACCAACTGGCCATAGCCGCCGGGCATCTTGATGAAAACGCTATTGTCGCGCTTGCCGGATTCCAGCAGCAGCACAGCGTTGTCGGGGTTCGCCGACAGCCGATTGGCCAGCACGCAGCCGGCCGATCCTGCCCCGATGATGATATAATCGTACGCCACCATCTCTTCGAGCCCCTCGCGCTTACCCTCGCGCTACTCTTTGTAAATACCAATCACCGGTTCTTCGCCTTCCTTCACCGCGGCGCGGTACATGCCCTCGGTGTTGAACACCAGCGCGATATTGCCGTCCCTGTCCAGCGATATAATGCCGCCGTTGCCGCCCATCTGAACCAGTTGCTGCATGATGATCTTGTCGGCGGCGACCTCCAGCGGCAGGTTGGCGTATTCCATCAATGCGCAAATCGAGCGCGCCACGGTGGCGCGAATGAAATATTCGCCGGCCCCGGTGGCCGAGACCGCGCAGGAAGTGTTCGAGGCATAGGTGCCGGCGCCGATAATCGGGCTGTCGCCCACCCGGCCCCAGGCTTTGTTGGTCATGCCCCCGGTTGAGGTGCCGGCCGCCAGGTTTCCTTCCCGGTCCAGCGCCACCGCGCCCACGGTGCCGAATTTATGGTCATCCAGACCATCCGGGCCCTCCGGGTCGAGGAATTCCAGGTCGTGATCCAGCACCGCGCCGGTCTTTTGCTCCCTGGCCTTCTGCAACTGCTGCCAGCGCCGCTCGGTATGGAAATATTCGGGATCGACGATCTCCAGGCCGGCCTCGGCGGCAAAGGTCTCGGCACCCTTGCCCTGCAGCATGACGTGGCGGGATTGCTCCATCACCGCGCGGGCCAGCAGGATGGGGTTCCTCACATTGGTCACGCCCGACACAGCCCCCGCATTCAGCGTCGCGCCGTCCATGATCGAGGCATCCATCTCGTTCTTGCCCTCGGCGGTAAAGACCGCGCCCTTGCCGGCGTTGAACAGCGGCGAATCCTCCATCAAGGTGATCGCGCTTGTCACCGCATCCAGCGCCGTGCCGCCCCCGGCCAGCACAGCTTCGCCAGCGGCCAGGGCCTCGGCCAGTTTGGCCAGGTAGGCAGCCTCTTTTTTATCGCTCAAATTGGCTTTCAGTATGGTGCCCGCGCCGCCATGGATGGCAAACGCATACCCGGGCGCTCTTTCACCCATGCTGTCCTCCGCTGCAATTTCGGAAATTTGAATGGCCGCTGACAAGAGCAAGGCCACCGCCAGAAGACCAACTGTTATGCGCCATCGGGCTGTCATCGACTGCTCTGGCAAAGCGCCACTTGGGTAATACCTACTGTTCGAATTGACATGATAGCCTCCTAAAAGCGGGCTTTAAGGCCGGCGTAGGCCCCGAGCCCCGGATTTTGAAACCCCAATACATCCTCATAATCGGTATCAAGGGCATTTTCAACGCGGGCGGTGATCGCCAGATGATCGCTCAGCGGATATTCGCCCGAAATGGCCAGCAGCCAGTAGCCATCGAGCGTCACAATCTCGGACGGGTTGGGGAAGGGCGGAAAGAAAATATCCAGCGCTTCGCCGGTGTAGTTCAGGTTCAGCGTGCCGCTAAACCCGCCTTCATGTTTGTACAGAAGGGTTCCCGCCCCCTGGTGCCGGGGCCGCCTGAGCTCCCGGGTGAAGCTGCCGTCGGGCGCTTCCTCGGTGGATTTGCTATAGGTATAATTGACCAGCAGATCAAAACCCGCGCCCAGGCTGGCTTCCATGGCCAATTCCAGGCCCTGGCGCTTGCTCTTGCCGGGCTTGTTGGCGGCGGTAAACAGGAAGGTGGCGGGGTCGAAGACAAAGCCGTCGATCTCGTCCCTGAGCCGGGAGTTGAAATAGGTCAGCTTCAGGGTCACGCGGCCATCCGCCAGATCCTGGTCCAGCCCCAGCTCGAAGTTCGTCGACCGCTCGGGCTTCAGGTCGGGGTTGCCGAGGAACAGGTCGGAGAAAAAGCCGAAGCGCTCGATCACGGTCGGCGCTTTCTGGCCGGTGCCGACGCTGGCCCTGAGACGCGTTGCCGGCGAGACCCTATAATTGACGCCAAGCCGCCAACTTTCGGCACCGGCAAAGTCGCTGTTGGCGTCATGGCGGATGCTGGCAAACGTAGTGAGGCCGCCGAACTCGCCCACGTAATCCAGCACCAGCCCGGTGGTCTTCAATTGCTGGTCCTGGTTGGGGTCGCCAAAGAAACTCGCCGTGCCGCGCTGCGAAAAGTCGGTGATTTCGTGATCCACCGCGACCGTCAGCCGCTGGCCGGATGCAACCACAAATGTACTTTGGGCCGATAACTGGAGTCTTTCCGCCGCCGTAGCGCCATCGGGCGCGCCATCGGCGAAATTGCTGTTGTCGGTATCGATCCAGTTAATGGCGACTTTCTGTTGCAGGCGCCCGTCCATCAGGCGCAGGTTTGCCCTGGCGCCGAGATAAGTTCGCCGCGTGTCGCTCACCCGGTCGCCATCCACCGGCAGGCCGGTGACAAAGAAATCCACCGGGTCAAACTCGTTGCGGGTGTCGGTATGGCGGGCGGTGAAGGTGAGCCGCAGGGTCGCCGATGGCGTCAGTCCCAGCGAACCGCTGACCAGCCTGTTGCGGTAACCGTCATTCTCGTTGCCGCTGCGCGCGATGTTGCTGCCTGCGCTGTCTGAGTATCCGGCGGCGGCATTAAATTGCCAGCGCGCGCCAGCGGCGGAGATGCGGCCCGATGCCCTGCGGGTGTCGAAACTGCCGGCCTCGGCGCTGGCGGTGACCCTGAGACCCTCGCCCTCAGTTCCGCTGCGGGTGGTGATATTTATCACCCCGGCGACCGCGTCGCTGCCCCACAGCGCACTCTGCGGCCCGCGGATCACCTCAATGCGCTCGATATCGGCGCTGGTCAGATGTTCCCACTGGAACTCGTCGCCGCCGGCCGGGTCGTTGACCTCGACGCCGTCGATAATCACCAGCACATGGTTGGCCTCGGCGCCACGCATGCGCAATTGCGCCTGTCCGCCGACGCCGCCGGTGCGGGCGATGGAAATGCCCGGCAGGCCGCGCAGCAGATCGAGTATCTGAAAACTCTGGCGGGCGTCGATCATCTCCCGGTCGATGACGCTGGTCGCGGTCGGCATCTGGCTCAGGCTGACCGGCGTGCGCAGGCCGGTGACCATGATCTCTTCAATATGATCCGAATCCTGCGCCATCGCCGGCACATTCATCAGGGTTGCTATAATAGTGGCGCGGCCCAGCGTTAGTGCTGGCCGCAATACGGGCGTTGTCAATACGGGCATTGTCATGGGTGGTTCCTTCCTGTCCCCGCCGGACAAAGGCTCGGTAGCGGGGGTGGGAAGGAAGGGCGCTGGCAAATCCGTCAACGGACGGCGCAAACGCCATTTCGCTTCCGGGCACCCACCGTGTACCGAACGAAATTAAGCTGTCAGGCCGGTCTCCGGACTCACGAGCGAACCGATGGTCTGGTCCAGCGCCACCACCTTCCCATGCCGTGGACTTCAAGTTGTCCGATGCACAGTGGTTCGGGTTCAAGACCCAAGGTGACAAACTCGCCTACCGTTGCGGGGGCAGTGTCGGCTTTGCTGATAAATCAGCGCACCGTCTTCCCGTTTCATCACCGACGCAGTATTGCACCGGCGACACCTGCAGCAGATGCGCCTGTTGTAGCGGGCCGCTACGGATCGGGCAAGGGGGATAGACTGGCGCGACAGGAAATTTGCCCCCGGGTAGCTGGAAATGAGTATTCTGTCCCCGGAATTTCACTCATATGGATAGAGCGGTATGAAGAAGAAGCTGACCAATTCACAAAAAGAGAGATTTGCAGAGGCTCGGAGGTTGTATGAAGCTGGCGACTTGGCTGGTGAACTAAAGATCAGAAAGGCGCTTGCTAATTCAAATCCCGAGAATTCTATTCTTAGGGCCACATTAGGGAAAACATTATGGGATACCGGCAACCTAATAGGAGCTGAAAGGGAACTCCGAGTGGCAACAGGACTGGCACCTCGCGCGGAAGGCCTTTCATTGGGTTTGTTCCATGTTTTATGGGATCAAGACTTGCAAGTGGAGGCAGTGAAAGAAGCGGATAGGTTTTTGTCAGTCGCGCACTCGAAAGAATACTCGGCACTGCTCAAAAAGCTTAAAGCGCAGTCCGGCCATAAGTAGTTTTTCATATTCGCAGTCCAATCTTTTCCGAATTCTGGAGTTCTGGTACAATATTACCTTATTCTCCCGCTCTGGACTCGCTTGGCCCCCACTTTGCTGAGGGGCGCCCCCCAAGCCTCCTAACTCCTTATCCCCAACAAAATCTAACGCAGATGTGAAGCTTTCCTTTCTTGCCAACAGGCGCGAGATTGCCCAAGTCTGTGTCTGGCTATGTATGGGAGAGGCATGTGAGCTACAATGACACCGCCCTGTCGATTATCGGCAACACGCCGCTGATACGCCTGCGCGGCCCGTCGGAGGCGACGGGCTGTGAAATTCTGGGCAAGGCGGAATTCATGAACCCCGGTGGTTCGGTCAAGGACCGGGCGGCGCTTTATATCGTCGAGGATGCCGAGCGGAACGGCCTGCTTGAGCCCGGCGGGCTGGTGGTGGAAGGCACCGCGGGCAACACCGGCATCGGCCTGGCTGTTGTGGCCGCGGCCAAGGGCTACAGAACCCTTATTGTGGTGCCCGAGACCCAGACCAGGGAAAAAATCGAGACGCTCAGGGTGATGGGCGCCGAGGTCAAACTGGTGCCGGCCAAGCCTTACAGCGACCCCGGAAACTTTCAGCATGTGGCCAAAAGGCTGGCTGAAGAACTGGCGGCGAGTGAGCCGCACGGCGTGATCTGGGCCCAGCAGTTCGATAATCTGGCCAACCGCGAGGCCCATATTAAGGGCACGGCGCAGGAAATATGGGAACAGACCCAGGGCAAGGTGGATGCGTTTGTCTCTGTCGTCGGCACTGGCGGCACGCTGGCCGGCGTTGGCATGGGCCTGAAAGAAAAAAACCCGGATATCATCATCGCGCTGGCCGACGTGCCCGGCGCCAATATGTATAACTGGTTCAAATCGGGCGAGCTGACCGGCGAGGGCTCGTCGATCACCGAGGGTATTGGCCAGTCGCGGGTCACCGCCAACCTGGAATATGCGCCGGTCGATGACCAGTTCCTGATCCCCGATGAAGAATCACTGCCCATCACCTTCGATTTATTGCGGCATGAGGGGCTGTGCGTGGGGGCGTCCTCGGGCGTCAATGTCGCCGGCGCCATCCGCTTGGCCCAGAAGATGGGCCCCGGTCATACCATTGTTACGCTGCTGTGCGATTCCGGGCTGCGCTATGCCAGCCGCCTGTTCAATCCCGAATTCCTCAGGGAAAAAGGCCTGCCGGTTCCCGACTGGCTGCAGGGATAAGAGCGCAGGGACGATACCGGCCAAGCGACGGAATTGGATTCTCAACATGCCCGATGAACAAAGCCAGGAATACGAGGGCGGATGCGCCTGTGGTGCGGTGCGCTATCGCATGACTAGTGCGCCAATGTTCGTGCATTGCTGCCACTGCCGCTGGTGCCAGCGCGAAACCGGCGCCGCCTTTGCCCTGAACGCCATGATCGAGGCCGACCGGGTGGTGCTGTTGGCCGGCACCCCGGAAATGGTCGACACGCCGTCGAACAGCGGCAAGGGGCAGAGATTTGCCCGCTGCCCCAGTTGCCAGGTTGCGTTGTGGAGCAATTATGCGGGCGCCGGCGACAAGGTGCGCTTCGTGCGCGTTGGTACGTTGGATGAGCCTGACCGGATACCGCCGGACATACATATTTTCGTTGCGTCCAAACAGCCCTGGGTGACGCTGTCCCCCGATATCCCGGCGGTGGCGGAATATTATGATCGCCGCGAATACTGGCCGGCGGAAAGCCTGGAGCGGCGGAAGGCGGCTCTCGCGTAGGTGCCGGAATCCCGCTTTACAGAACCGGCTTGAAGACCAGGATGTCGAGGATCAGCATCGCCAGGATTGCCGGCATCCCTAAAGTGGAATTTCGGTCTTTTTCAGCACGGTGCGCAGCGCGAAGCCCGAATGCACCCGGGCGACGCCGGGCAGGCGGGTGAGATGCTGGGTGTGGATGCGCTCGTAGTCGGTGGCGTCCTTTACAATCACCCGCAGCATGAAATCCTGCTCGCCCGACATCAGGTAACATTCCATCACCTCGGGCACCTCTTTCACCGCCTCCTCGAAAGCCTGCAGGTCTTCCTGCTGCTGGCGGTCGAGGGCGACCTGGACAAAAACCGTGCCCGGGCGGCCACAGGCGGCGGCGTTCAAGAGCACCACGCAGCCATCAATTATGCCGCCGTCCTCAAGATTGCGCACGCGGCGAAGACAGGCGGATTCCGACAGGCTGACCAGCCCGGCAAGCTCAACATTACTCAAGCGGCCATCCTTTTGCAGATGGGTGAGAATCGCACGATCAATGTCATCCAGGTCACGCAGTCGCATAATCCACCATGATTAATCAAATACACGCAAGAAGCTGGCGAATTCTTGGCGAATTCCAGCGCCTTTGCAAGGAAATTCGAGTGAGATCGGCGTATAAATTCCCACAGAAGGCGAGAAGAGAAGGCGAGATCAGATTAACGGGAGGCGGATCATGCTGGTTGGGGTACCCAAGGAAATAAAGACCCAGGAATATCGCGTCGGGCTGACGCCGGGCAGCGTGCGTGAGCTGGTCAACCACGGCCACCAGGTTATGGTGCAGCAGAACGCCGGGCTGGAGATCGGGCTGCTTGACGCGGATTACGAAGCCGCCGGGGCCGAGATCGCCGGCGCCGCCGAGGATATTTTTGCCCGCGCCGAGATGATCGTGAAGGTCAAGGAGCCGCAGCCGGAGGAATGCGCCATGCTGCGCCCGGGGCAGGTGTTGTTTACCTACCTGCATCTGGCGCCGGACCCCGAGCAGGTCCCCGGGTGCGCGGCCCGGACGTGCCCGGACGGCAGGCATTGCATCCACTACTACACCGACCATCCCGCGGCGTGCTGCGACTGCAAAGAAGGGCTCGACTGATGGCAACGATTCTACCGGACACCTGTCCGCGCTGCGGCGCGCTCATTTGGTCGTGGTTCGCGACTCGCTGTGGGAAGTGCGGCGCCCGCCTGGTCGTGCAGCAAGAAAGGCTCGATCGATGACACCGCTGCTATTGTTTCTGCGGTAAGTTCCGCCAATGGAGCAATATTGTATTTTCCTCCGGGCACCTATCTTAGTGATCCGGTTGATTTAAGCGCGATCACATCCGGCATAACTATCGTCGGTGCAGGTATAGGTACTACCACTATTAAATCAAACGCAACATCCGATGCAACAGCAGTATTCCACACCAATGATACTGCCGTCGATAATATACGCATTTATG
>JACZSK010000139.1 GCA_022574255.1 Pseudomonadota bacterium | reverse complement strand
AACCGGTAAAACTGATCAACAACACTGGGGGTCCGTCTCGGGCCTTGCCGGGCCGTGGGGCCGGGGGCCGAACGGAGACCAAGGCTTACACCAATGGGCAAGCGACAGGCAAGTGATGTGCAACTTCTACCCGCTGGAAGGGTGTGGCGGCGGGGCGGTCGTGGCAAGCTCCGCCGACAGAGGGGCCGATCTCGGCTTGGCCTGATCCGGCCCCGTGCAGGCGGCAAGGCCCAGCGCCATTCCAGCAGCGATAATTCTCGGGAATGTCATGACATTGCCCCCTGCCCCTTATGCGCCAACTATAGCTGCTAAGGACAGGCCGCCAAGAGTGGAATTCCACGGGATTACTTAGACCGAAAAAGAGTCTGCTTTTAGCCAAAAGCGGACATCGTGACCTTTCTCGCTGAAGCGGTATAAACGAGAATTTTCGCAAGGCGATCACGGAATGTTCAAATAACCTGATTTGATCGTGTTCACAGATCGTCGCACATTCCCCGCGACGGGCCGCCATTGCAGGCAGGGCCGAAATCGTAGCAATACAAGCCGATATCCGGCTGACAAGAGGGGAACAAGAAACATGAAAAACGGTATTTTGGCGGGATTGGCAGCAACGATTGCGCTGTCCTTCCTGATGTATTTGAAAGGCATGATGGGATTGATGCCGGAACTGAACGTCATTTCCATGCTCGGTGCTATGGCAGAGGCGAGAATGGGCATGGGCGGCCCCGCCGTAGGCTGGGCGCTTCATTTCATGATCGGGGCGGTACTTTTTGGTGCCATCTTCCACCAACTGAACGACAAGCTGCCCGGTGACAGCCAGATCAAGAAGGGCATGGTCTTTGGCGTTGCCGCCTGGCTGGTGATGATGGTCGCCGTAATGCCGATGGCCGGTGCAGGCATGTTCGGCATGGCGCTTGGCATGATGGCGCCGGTGATGACGCTGATGCTACACCTGATTTTTGGTGCCGTTCTGGGCTATACATACAATCGTCTGGCGCAGTCCTGAGCTTCGACCAGCACTGAAGAATAAACCCGGCGGCTTGCGGCGGTTAATCTTTCCGGGTTACTAATACACTGGGAGGAATATTGGCTACCGGGATGTATCACGCTCAAATCTTCTGAATTTGCCTGCGGCCCGTTACCTTGCCACAAAGCTGTCTGGCTCCGGCGGAAACTAACCCCCGGTTGCTCCCTTTCCTCCCTTTAGGGGGCGATGTGAACCCCCAGCCTTCTTCTGGCTGGGGGTTCACCACTCCTAACAAGCCAGAGTCCGCTTTGGGTCACAAGCAGACATTGAGAATGGCTCGCAAATATAGCTTGGGCAGGCACGACACCGGCAGGGGTACAGCAGATAGTAGTTCGCTGTACCCCCACATGGCCGCCCGCGGGGATTTCCAATAGGTCGCGACCTCAGTTATTTGTGCGCTTTTTTTCAAAAAGTTTGTCGTCGTAGATTTATTAATGGAGAATCTGGCCTTTGCCATTACTCTCCAGCGTGGCAATAGCTCTAATAATCCGCTGCCAGGTGCGCTGATCGTCCAGATCGGCAGCCTCGTGTAATTCGTCCGCCCTTATTCGATGCCGTACTTGGTGAGGAGCGCGTGCTCAACGAGCTTTATGCGCCGCTGATGGAGCGCTTGAGGGCAGCCGGCGGCACGCTGGCAAAGCTATCCTTCACGGTTACACGTGTCGCTGACGTCGCTAAGTGGGCGAAGCAGGGCGAGGATGACCTCTTCGACCTCCGCGGCGGTCCTTTCAAAGGGATCGGGTCGCTCGCGAAAGAAGCGAACAGCATGCTGGAGGAAGCCTGGCGAGCCGGCGACTCTGCGGCAGTTTCGGCGGCAATGACCAAGTTTAAGGATAAGCACCAAGATGCGCTCCTTGAAAAGGCGCCATATCCCCGCACAGATCAATCGAACTACCGCCCTTGGTCTAGGCGCTTCGCCCAATGGCTCTACAGCACAGATCACATATCGATCGACTACGGAATTAAATACGATGGGATCGATATCCGAAAGCTATCGCCCGGGACACGCGGGATTGTCCTAGTGCTTCTCTATCTCGCGCTCGACGATGCCGACGACCGACCGTTGATCATCGACCAGCCGGAAGAGAATCTCGACCCGAAATCCATCTACGACGAACTCGTCCCCTTGTTCCAAGAGGCCAAGCGAAAGCGCCAAGTCATCATTGTCACCCACAACGCCAACCTAGTCGTCAACACGGATGCTGATCAAATTATCATCGCTGAAGTCGGCGAACATCCGGCAGCGGGCCTGCCACCGATCACTTATCGATCGGGTGGCCTCGATGAGGCGCCCATCCGCAAGATCGTATGCGATATCCTAGAGGGTGGAGAGCTTGCATTCAGAGATCGCGCGCGGCGACTTCGCATCTTCTTCGAGCGCTGAGGGATCAAGACGAGTCGTTTGATCGACTTGGAGCCGATGGCCGAACCTGACTATGAGCCACCTTTCAGCGAACCGGTCTCCAAAGGTTGCTTCGAGCCATTGATCTCCAAGACCGAGGGTAGGGCAGGCGCGCTGTTTCCGTTGCCGTATCCTGCTGGCTAACTGGGTCGGGAAGGACAAACAGCGACTGCAGCTTGAGTCGATAGCGAGTCTGATATTCATCTGCGCGCTCATATCTGAGCGGCAAGTTTCAAGCCGCCAATTCCCATGTGCTGCGTCCGTGGTTGCGGCCCCAGGATTTAAACCTGCGATCTTCAGGTTTACCACTGAAACCTTCCCAAGACGTCTTCCGGGGCCGGAATCGCTCTGCGGTTCTGATGTCCAGGAAGCCGCCTCAGGCTGGCGCGGATCATCGCCAATGCGTTGCCGATATCTCTGAGAAAGATCGCTGCGTAAACGGCCAGCTAATTGTCGTCTCTGTACTTACCTAATTGTCGTCTCTGTACTTACAAAGAAAGCTTTGACTTCAAATCTGGTTTAGCGCTACCGCATTGCTTATGAGTATTTCTATCAACGGTTTAAATATCGCCGATGCGAGAATCCAAGGCGTATCGTTATTGCCTGTTCTGGGCGCATATGAACTTGTTTTCGGTTTAAGCGTGATGACCTATGCCGAGAAAAAAGATTTTCCCTGTCGCGCTTCGATCGTTGGGGCGCGTGTGAGTGTTAAGGCGACGGGTGGCAAAACCCTCGCATGTGGCTTTGCCCGTCCCAATGGCCCATTCGAAATACGACAGGTATCACATCAGTCAGAATTGTCGCACGCCCTCATCTTGCCAATTCAACCCGGCCAGTTATCCGCTATCGAAAATTTGCGTGATAAGGGTGATCTCGACTTTGAACTTTCGGTCACCGGAACAGGTATTGACCAATATGGCGAGCAACAAATCCACGATACTTGGCGTATCCCTGTGCCGCGCTCGGACTGGATCAAGAAACTCCGCGATTCCAGGGCGCGGGACATCCTATTGCTCGAGGTGCCTTTGCCACTTGGGACAAAATCAAAGAAATGGGTGAATATTACCGGTGGTCTCCAAAGCGCGGAGGAACAATTTCGCAATGGCGATTATCGTTCCTGTGTGGCTTCATGCCGTTCAGTCGTGCAGGATTTGGGTCATCAAAAATTTGGAAAAAAGGCTTGGGCCGGACCAGTACTCGACCGATTGGCGAGCGAACGCAACGGTTTGACTAAAGGGGAGCGCGAAGCGGCCTTGTGGGGTGTGTTGCGTCATTATACCCACCAGGCTCACCATGCTGGTAGCGAGGGCGGAGTGAATACCTACTCCCGCGCCGAGGCGTGGCTTGTCCTAACTTTGGCAGCCTCGTTTGTTGCGCGTATAATGGGAGAGTGAAGATTAAGTTCTGCATGCACACCAAGCAGCGCTGGTAGGACTGGTAGCCCGCCGGCGCCTTATCCCCTCGGGCAGAGGGCCCACTTATCACATCATAAATCGGCCATGGTCATCGTAACCGTCAGGTTCTTGTGACGCCTCAGCAATAATTGGCAGAATATCCCGCCGAAAGGCGTTGCAAGGTTTATGCGGTGTCTGGAGCCACTTACCGTTCTTTCTCTCCAGATAGCCAGATGCAAATGCCTCTCCTGCGGCTAATCCAGCGTTGAAGCACGGAATAAATCTTTCCGCTTCCTTCGTCGGCTCGACGGCAACCTTGACTAACAATTCTCCATGCCCAGCATCTGATACGCTCGCGATTGCAGGGAGGTCGGCAAACACAAAACGATATACAGGCCCATCACCCTCCCAATAGTTCTGATCGACACCGAGTCCAAACACTCCCTGTTTCAAACCTGCATTAATGCCGGCGATCATCAGGTTGCGCCAAGCCGTTACTCTGGTCTTCCCTCCAACATAGCCTGCAATTCGGCTGCGCCCGCGACCTTGCTTCCGTTCTCCCGGCTCTCTCGAAGAAATATTCAGATAGGCATTTGGCCCAACTTTTTTGATCTTGAAGCCAAGGTGGATGGCGGCAGCAATGAACATTCCATTGCTCACATAGGGATTTGAGGCCCCGTTCTTTTTATGGAATCGCTCAGCCTCATGCTTTAGCCCGTAGCTGTTGCTATCCTTGTTAATCGTGGTGCGCTTTTCTTTCTGAGAAAGAAATTCACAAGCGCGCATGAATTCCTCTACGGCGAAAAAACCAATTGGCTGTTTGCGGTCTCGTTCGATCTCAGCGTTGATATCCGCCTGAGTTCTCCCGGGCTTATCTTTATATGCAAAACCAGATCGAGTGAGGTTTGGCTCCTGCGTCCTTGCATCTTCAATCGCCCCCACTTGGTCGCTGAATTTGATGGCGACAATCACATCCCCCAAAACACCGTATTGCGTATCCGCAAAGCTGTGTTCTTCGAGATAATTGTTAAAGGCAATATTGTCGATTTCGCATTCCCTTGGAGCCAGCGCCAAGTCGCTTCGCAGGGCTGAATTTGTTCTCCATCCCAAGGCCCGAGCCATTGCCTCAGCTCGATGGGACGATTTTACATTGGGAACAAGGTGCCCAAGTTGTTTCTTAACAGAATCAACATCGGCAAGAGACATGAACGCTTTCATGAGCGATCCTTTCTATATTAGCCGCAGTTCGCCGATTACGCCGCAGCCCATCAAGAAAAGGACCGGTATAAAACGTCAATTCGTGCAATGGCGCTTGACTCGACGACAAGTCACGGGTGCCAATGACCACAGGACGAGTCTACTGCAAAAGCGAGCATCTCGCAACATTCACCATCTTTAATGAAGCCAGCGCACCGTATGTTCGGTTTAATGCGCGGAAGTTTGCGTAGCTCTTTGCTGCATTGAACCGAACGTAGGCCTTCTTCTGCCTAGGGCCACACTATAATTTGACTGGACTTCCGTTGCAAAGGAAGCGGTACTGGGGTTGCCTGAATCGCCTGTGAAGCACGGCGTAGCGGGCGCCCGGTTCGCCTCCGGGCTTCCGCTGGTGACAGCGCAGCATATTGCGGCGCCACACACCTGAGGAGCCCGACATGGCAAGAAAGACCTCCAAATCACAATCATCCCGCCCAACAAGAGGCCAAAAGACCAGCACCTGCCCCAAATCCAAGAAAGAAACCTGCATCGCCCTGTTAAAGCGGGCCAGGGGCGCAAGCCTGGCCGATCTGCAGAAGGCTACCGGCTGGCAGGCGCACAGCGTCAGGGGATTTCTCGCCGGGACCG
>JACZSK010000138.1:1886-5693 GCA_022574255.1 Pseudomonadota bacterium | reverse complement strand
CATGGGAACTCTCCGCCCGATTGTTCAGACGATGGCCGGTTTCATGAAGGTGGCTCAGGCCCATATCTCGGAATGCCGCGCCGTAAGACTTCAGCTTATCCGTCACTATGCGGGTCGGACGCGGGCTCTGGTTCTTTAGCAATTTCCGCATGAACTTCAACGCAGCCCGCTTGTTGCGGCGCTTCTGGACCAGGACATCCAGGACTGTGCCCTCACCATCGACAGCCCGCCACAAGTACATTTGCCTGCCGCCGATGTTCGCAAAGACTTCGTCCAGATGCCAGACGTCGAACGCGGAGCCGCGGCGTTTGCTGATCCGGCGAGCATAGGTCTGGCCGAATTTTAGAACCCACAGCCGAACCGCTTCGTAGCTTACATCAATGCCACGCTCGGCAAGGAGGTCCTCAACATCCCGGTAGCTCATCGTGAAACGGAAATAGAGCCAAACAGCCTGGCGGATAATGTCGGGGTGAAAGCGGTGACGGCGGTATGATATTTTCTGCATCGGGGAAACTTATCAGGCAATCACGCGATCACCGATGAGTTAATTTGACAAACCCGTCCAAAGACCAGTTGCAGTTATTTTGACAACACCGGACGGATACATAACATCAACTCAGGTCCGGCTGATTTCTTCTTCTGGGGCAAGCTCAGCGATCATCATTTCCCGCAGTTTATATTTTTGTATTTTAGTGGCTGACATGGGCCATTCTTCGACGAACCGGACATGACGCGGGATCTTGAAGTTTGCAATTTTTCCCTGACAAAAGTCGATGATTTGCTGCTCCGTGCAAGTTGCACCGGTCTGAAGCTGGATGAACGCGGCAGCGACCTCCTGCAGCTTCGGATCGGGCACGCCCACCACCTGGACCAGTTCCACCGCCGGGTGACCGCATAGGAACGACTCAATCTCCACGGCAGCGACATTTTCACCACCGACTTTAAGCATATCCTTGATACGGCCGCGGAAAGAAATGCGTCCCTCTTCGTCGGCGGCGCCCAGATCGCCGGTGTGCAGCCAGCCGTTTTCATCGAGCGCCTCGGCGGTTTTTCCCGGTGATTTGTAATACCCTTCAAAGAGCGAAAAGCCCTTGATCGTGATTTCGCCCTGCTTGCCCTGCGGCACTTCTTCGCCGGTCTCCATATCGACAATCCGGATCCGCAGGCCTTCGTATGGCCTGCCTGAAGTGTTAGCCAGCGCATCCTTGTCCTCGTCGACGCCACCATTGCACGTCACGCCGCTGGCCTCGGTCAGGCCATAGGCACTGACATGTACGGCATCGGGAATGATCTTCATGTTTTCCAGAAGCTGACCGGGTGGCGCAACATTATTGACGAGACGCACGTCCGTCATCATTTCAAGATTGAAGTTCGCGTGCGTGACGAGCGCTGACATGATGGTTGGAAAGGCGATGAAGAGCATTGTCGGCCTTTCGGCGTCTATCATGCGTAGTGCGGCCTCAGCCTCGAAATGTGTGTCCGTAATATAGCTGCCACCGGCCCAGATGGTTGCCAGCAGAGGCAAAATAGCACCCATATGAAACATCGGCAGCGGATCCCACTGACGGTCATCCTCCGTTATGCGGAAGCGCAGGCTCATGCCCCGTGCATTCCGTACGATCGCTTCGTGGCTCAGGCGGCACCCTTTGGGCTGGGCCGTCGTTCCTGACGTGTACATCATGATGCAAGGCTCGCTGAGCCTGACCCGCGCCCGACGCGCCGAGGCTTGGTCGGGGTCGGTCTTGCCGGCAAATTCGCCGAAACGACTGAAGGAAACGAGCCCCGGTTGTTCGTTTTCCTCCATCATGATGACGCTCCGCAGCAGCGGTGCGGATTCCAACTCAAGCGCCAGCGCATCATCGGCGCCCTTCAATCCGGGCAGGGCTTCCTGCAGCAGATCGACGAAATCCACATAATCGGCAATGCGGTTTGTGGTGAACAGAAGCTTCAGGTCTGCATTCTCGATCACATAGGCCAGTTCCGCCGTCTTGTAACGCGCGTTGACCAGAACCGCCACCGCGCCGGACAGTGCGATGGCGAACAACAGCACCACCAATTCGACCAGATTGGGCGCCAGTATGCCCACATGATCACCAGGCTGGATTCCCATTCCCTGCAGCGCGCGGGCCTGTGCCCGGGCGCGCTCTGCAAGCCCGGCATAGGTTAGACGTTCGCCCGGGAATACCAATACTTCCCTGTCCGGCCACTTGCTTGCCCCCCGCAACAGCAGGTCCCCAAGGGTCGTGGCTTCTATCAGATCCCGGTTCAACATTACGGCCTTGTTACGACTCACTCTGTTCCCCTCCGCCAAGAAGTTCGTCCAGTTCCTGCGTCATGAAGCCAAGCAACCGTTTGGCGCTTTCCCCGTTCGAGGACAGGTTATCCAGAACCATTCCTTCCATCATGTAGAGCGACAGATCGATTGCCGTTCGCAATTCTTCCCGCCGCTTGAGCCATTCCGGAAACAACTCAAGGGCGGCGTAATAGCATTCCCTTCTGAAGGTATCCTGGGCGGGTCTGAATATGGCCTCCAGTTCCCGGTCCCGGCGCGCCGCCAACGCCAGATCGATGAACACCATGAACATGGGATGGTTGACGTGCTGCCACAGGGCCTCAATGCTTTGTGCTACGCGATTCTGATTTGTCTGGGTGTTCGCGGAGGCCTTGCGAAAGGCGGCCAATCTCTTCTCATGGAGATACTCGATTGTCGCCTTCATGATATCGCTACGGGAAGGGAAATGATGGCGCATGGCGCCCCGCGAGAAACCCGATTCCGCTGATATCTTGATGTAGGTCGTGTGGTGATAGCCGTACTTGATCAGGCAGCGGATTGTGCAATCCAGAATGGTGCGTCTGGTTGCCTGACTCTTGCGCGCCTGCACCCCATCCGCCTTGCGGGCTGAATTAAGATTTCTCTTGTTAGCCATGACCGCTCATAAACATTCGTCCACCCTTGGCACCCTCAATGAAAAGCTGGAATCACCTCTTTGCCGAAGCGACGGATGCACTCTAGATGATCTTCGTGCCCCGGACCATTGGCAAAGCGGAAAGACAGGATCAGGTAATCCATGCCGAGTTCGTCACGCATTTTTTCGATTGCCTCAACGCAATCATCGGCGGAACCGACCACGAAGCGGTCGACCCGGTGGCGCGAAAAAATGAAATCCTCTTCGCTCTCGACCTCTGAGAGGGTCGGCTCCAACTCCGCAATAAACCTCGGAATTGCCTGGAAATACATCCAGTGATCGGCGCGCACCACCGGCCACCATTTTTTCTCCACCTCCTCCATGGAGTCTGCTATCCAGCCGTCGCGCAGCAGCACTACCGAGGCATCATCAGCGGTGCCGAGCTCCCGTGCCGCCTCGCGGTAGGTTTCTGCCCAGCGCTTGATCACCGCAATGTTGTGCAACGGATCGGTGATCCAGGGACTGCCGTAATGTGCCGCCCGGCGGACACCGACGTCGGACATGGCGCCGATCCATAATTGGGCACCGGCGGGACTGGGCGTGACCCGGCCCCTGGCCTGGTAGAATTCTCCCTGAAAGTCGAACTCCTCACCGCTCCAAGCCTGCTTGAGCAGGTCGATGGCCTCGGCAAAGCGGCCAGCCTGATTTTCTTTCTTAAGGCCCATCAGATCAAATTCGGGGGCAAAATTACCGATCCCCACACCCAGCCGCAGGCGGCCTCCCGAGATCTGGTCGATAACCGCGGTTGCCTCCGCCGTCTGGATCGGATTGTAAAACGGCAACAGGTGAATCGTGGTGCCGATATCAACGCGCTCGGTCACCGCCGCTATTGCGCCCAGCA
>JACZSK010000138.1:0-1876 GCA_022574255.1 Pseudomonadota bacterium | reverse complement strand
GTGCTGATCGAGGGTCTGCTGGATATCGCGCGCATCGAATCGGGAAAACGGGAGCTCGACCGGTCGCCGTTCGATCCGGTCGCGGTGCTGAACGAGGTGCGCGATATATTGGCGTTGAAAGCCGACGAGAAGGGCCTTGCCTTCAATGTCGAGGCGCCCGCCGGTTTGAATATCCATGTCCTGGGCGACAAGGGCTGCTACAAGCAAGTCCTGACCAACCTGATCGGGAATGCAATCAAGTTCACGCAGCAGGGCCAGGTCGGCACAGCGCCCATCCGTTCAAGCGACCTGGCGCATGCGCTGGCCGATATTTGCTCCGTTGGGCGGGTCCTGCACCCGGAATAAGACACCAAACTTCATATTCGTCCCTACTCCCACCGTTGCTCCCAAATCACATAAAACAGCCACATAGGGCTATATTATTTATTGATTTGTGAAAAGCAATATCGAGATTATAATCGAATAAGGAGCGCGATAACAGGGGTTCTATAGGGTATATGGGGACAAAACATTCAGGTCGGCGAAAAGAAGTAAAATTGATTAAGGACAAAAAATAAACAGCCATGTATGCATATATAAACTATGCTCTGGACTCGAATATCGTTTGTTGCGCAGGCTTTGTACATCTGAGGTGAAGTGGTCGGGAAGAGTGGAAGCTGACTTGGCATGAGGGCAAATCCGTTTGCAGATATGACACCGGAAAGCGACGGCCTGCATGCCGCTGGCGACGAGCCATGGTGGCGCGAGGCCTGGTATTTCGAATTTTATGATGCCCGGACCCAGCTTCAGTTCCAGGCCTATCAGGGTGTTTTCCCCAACGCCTCGAGCGGCGACCTGAACGCCGCTTTCTTTCACCAGGGACAGCCCATTCACCAGATCGCAAAGATGGACTTCAACGTTCCGCCCGAACCCGTTGAAGACCGGCTGTGTTTCGGCCCGCTCAAACTTGAACAGGTCAAGCCGCTCTGCAAGTGGGGGCTCAGCTACGATTCTCCCGAAGTTCGTGCTCACTTGACCTTTGATGCCGTCCACCCACCCTTCAGCTGGGCCGCGGCGAACCTTTCGCTGGGCGACAGCATCGACCCCAAGCAGGGGGTGCACCACTTTGATCAGCTGGGCCGCTACAGGGGAAGCGTCTGGATCGACGGTGAAGAACTGAAGGTGGACACGCTTGGCTTCCGCGACCGTATGTGGGGCTGGGGCAATCGCAAGAACTGGTGCGCCTATCTCGTTATGTGGGCAGCCTTCAGCGAGGATTGCGTTGTCAATGTGGTGGTGCAGAAATTCACTGACGGACGCCAGTCGCTCACCGGCTACCTCCACCTGGATGGCACGCCAAGCATTTTGAAACGGGCATCGGTCGAAGTCGAGTGGAGCCCCCGCAGATCGAAGATCGTTGCGCAAATCAATACGGCGGTTGAAGACTCGCTGGGCCGCAGATTTGAATTCACCGGACACCCCCAGGGCATCTCCGACACCTCTCACCGGTGGCCTCACCGCAGCGATCACATGATGTTCAGCGTCGGCGAGTACCGCAGCGGCGACCGCGTTGGCCATGGTGTGATGAACTGGGCCTTCATAACCGAGGCGGACCAGATCCGGGAATTGGAAGCATCGACAGAAAACCCCGTTACAGAGGCGGCGGCGAATGAGTGAGCACGCCGAAGAACAGCGCCTGGGTGATGCGGAGGTCAACCAGCTCATCCACCTGTTTGGGGAGAGTGTGAAGCATTTCTTCCGCGACCAAAACAGATCGGCCATGACTTCACCGATATTCAACCTTCCGAACCGGCTGGTCTTGGGGAGCCACTGCTACTATGAAAACCTTCCGCAGTTGCTGTCCGAAATCACCAGTCGTGCGTCCGAAGAAGACATC
>JACZSK010000039.1 GCA_022574255.1 Pseudomonadota bacterium | reverse complement strand
CCAGACTGAACGCTATCGCCACATACATGCTGCGGCGAATCTCGTTCATAACTTCGGTCAGGCGGGGTCTCTCGCCGGGCTCTGCGATCCCCCATGGTCCCTCTGAGCCCGCTTGCCCCACTGGTCGACTCCTGCGTTTTCGGCATCAGACCGGCTTCCGGCGCGAAAGCCAGCCTCCGCCGCATAACAAGAATTCAGGCTAGAGCATTTTCCGGCTAAATAGAACCATTTGCCGGGTAACCGGCTTATTCCGCGAGCCTCTCCATGAAATGCTTGCGGCAAAGCGCGATATAAAGATCGTTACCGCCGATTTCTTTCTGCGCGCCCTCCTTGACCGCCGTACCGTCCTCATGGACACGCAGGTTCATGGTCGCCTTGCGCCCGCATTCGCAAATGGTTTTCAGCTCGCGGAGTTCATCGCCCAGCGCCAGAAGGTATTTGCTGCCCTCAAACAGTTTCGCCTGAAAATCCGTGCGCAGCCCGTAGCAAAGAACCGGGATGCCGATCTCGTCACAGATTCTGCCCAGTTGCAGCACTTGCGCCTGGTTCAGAAACTGGGCCTCATCTATCAGAACACAATGCATGCCGCGGCGTGCCTTCTCAGCGCGCACGGTCTCGAAGATATCGGTGTCGTCATCAAAAACATTGGCTTTGCGCTCTATGCCGATACGCGACCGCACATTGCCGACGCCGAACCGGTCATCAATCGCGGCGGTAAAGATCATCGTCTGCATGCCGCGCTCCTCGTAGTTGAAGCTCGATTGCAGCAGCGCCGTTGATTTGCCGGCGTTCATGGCGGAATAATAAAAATAAAGCTTGGCCACGATCAGCCTCTTCGAATGAATTCCATTGATGGGGCCGCGGTGGCAAGCCTACTTGGTGCCGAACAGCCTGTCCCCTGCATCGCCCAGCCCCGGCACGATATAGCCTATTTCGTTAAGGCGTTCGTCAATCGCCGCCAGGATCAGGGGCACATCCGGATGCGCCTTGCAAAAAGTGCTGATCCCTTCCGGCGCCGCCAGAACGCAGACCAGGCGTATATCCTTCGCGCCCGCCTCTTTTATCATCTGGATCGCGGCGACAGCGGAATTGCCGGTCGCCAGCATGGGGTCGAGGACAATGGTAATTCTCTTGTCCAGCCCGCGCGGCACCTTCATAAAATATTTTTGCGGCTGCAATGTCTCTTCGTCCCGAAAGAGGCCGATCTGGCCCACTCTGGCCGAGGGCACCAACTCAAGCATGGCGTCCAGGAGACCATTCCCGGCCCTCAGGATGGGCACGAAACACAACTTCTTGCCGGCCAGAATTGGCGCTTTCATGTCGCTCATGGGCGTTGTTATCTGCACCGTCGTCAGCGGCAGGTCACGCATCGCTTCGTAGCCCAGCAATATCCCCAATTCGCGCAGCAACTGGCGAAACTCGCCAGTGCTGGCCTCTTTTCGCCGCATCAGGGTCAGCTTGTGCTGCACCAGTGGGTGATCCACGACCGTTACGGGCGCGCACTCCGGAAGTGCCATTTCGACATCTCCCTCTAATATCACTTGATCCATCGATTCTCCCCTGCGGGAATAATGAAAGCTAAGCGACCGCCTGTCAAAGACAACAGGGCATCAACGTAAAAATAGCCGCAATTCTCTTGGTCCAAAATAGCGAAAAACCTTGCCTTTCAAGGGCTGAGTTGAAATTCTGGGCTATAATAGCAGGGAGGCAGCCGGCCCCTCTGCGCTGTCCAGGAAGAAAGGTATGTTGTGGTAAACTTAAGACAATCAATTGGCGCTGTGGCAGGCGCCCTGATGGCCGCGCTGCTGTCGCTTGCACCGGCGCTGGCCGATGATTTCAAACCGGTGGTTATTTACGACCTTGGCGGCAAGTTCGATCGATCTTTTAATGAGGCCGCCTACAGAGGCGCCGAAATGTACGCCAAGGAGACCGGCGGCACATACCGCGACTTCGAGCCCAGCAACGAAGCACAGTTCGAACAGGCGCTGAGGCGCTTTGCCCGGCGCAAGGCCGATCTGATCGTCGCCGTGGGAATCTCATATGCGGTACCCATGCGCAACGTGGCCCGCGAATTTCCTGACCAGATGTTCACTGTGATCGACGCGATTGTCGAAGCGCCCAACGTCCAGTCGATTGTATTCAAAGAGCACGAGGGATCCTTCCTGGTTGGCATGATCGCGGCGATGGCAACCAAAAGCGGCACGGTGGGCTTTATCGGCGGCATGGACATTCCCCTGATCCGGCGCTTTGCCGTCGGCTATGAGGAGGGCGCCCGGTATGTGCGCCCCGATATCAGGTTATTCAAGAATATGGTGGGCACCACCGGCTCGGCCTGGAACGACCCTATCAAAGGCGCCGAACTGGCGAACAGCCAGTATGCGCGCGGCGCCGACGTAATTTTCTCGGCCGCCGGGCCAACCGGGCTGGGGGTCATCCAGGCAGCAGCCGATGCCGGAAAATTTGCCATTGGCGTGGACAGCAACCAGAATCATATCCGGCCCGGCCATGTTCTTACCTCCATGCTCAAGAGGGTCGACCTGGCTGTAGCCAGGTCCATGAAGGCCGCCCGCAATGGCACCTGGGAGCCAGGATTGACGGTGCTGGGACTAAAGGAATCCGGCGTCGATTATGCGGTGGACGAATATAATCGCGCGTTCATCACGGAAGCGATGACGGCGCGCCTGGAAGAGGCGCGGGCAAAAATCATCTCGGGGGAAATTATTGTGACGGATGCCATGGCGGATGCCACCGGCACTGGACGTTGACGGCGCCAGCATGGATTCCCCGGACGCCGGAACCAGCGCTTCTGCTTTTGCTATCGAGGCCATTGGCCTTGAAAAGTCCTTTGGGCCGGTTCGGGCCAATGCGGGCGTAAACCTGGCCCTGCGGGCAGGAAGCGTACATGCCATCATCGGCGAGAATGGCGCCGGTAAATCGACCTTGATGAATATGCTGTATGGGCTGTATCGCCCCGATGCCGGCGAGATTCGCGTTTTCGGCGAAACCCGGCATTTCGGCTCGCCCCATGATGCCCATGAAGCGGGCATCGGCATGGTGCACCAGCATTTCATGCTGGTCGAAGATTTCACCCTTCTTGAAAACGCCATGCTGGGCTTCGAAGGCGGTGCGCTGCTGGCGCCGCAAAAGATTGCCGCAACCGCACGGCTGAAAGAGCTGGCCGCGCAGTATGGCCTGGACGTTCCCATGGACACCAAGGTTGGTGATCTTCCCGTGGGGCTGCAACAGCGGGTGGAGATTCTCAAAACCCTGTTTCGCGGCGCCGAGATTCTCATTCTGGACGAGCCCACCGGCGTGCTGATGCCGCAGGAGAGCGAGCAACTGTTCCAGATTATCGACGCGCTGCGCGAGCAGGGCAAAACGATTCTTTTTATCTCTCACAAGCTGCCCGAGATTATGCGTATTGCCGACAATGTAACGGTGATGCGCCAGGGTCGCGCGGTCGCCGAAAGGGTGGTGGCCGACACCAGCGAAGCCGAGCTGGCCGAATTGATCGTCGGTGGCAAGGTCGCCCGGGAAGCGGCACGCTCAGGCGCCGCATCACCAACCGAGATTTTGCGCCTGGAGAGCGTCAGCCTGGCCAAAAAAAAGGACGCCAAGGAGACCCTGAGCGATATTTCCTTCTCGCTGCATCAGGGAGAGATTTTGGGGATCGCCGGCGTCGCGGGAAACGGACAGAGTGAATTGCTGGAAGTGATAACCGGCATGCGCCGGCCCACCACGGGGCGCATTATTTTTGAAGGCGAAGTGGTGGCGGATGCAAACCGCTATGCGGACGCGCGGGAATTGCGGGCGCTTGGCCTTGGCCATGTGGCCGAGGACCGGCTGCGCAACGGCGCGGTTGCCGTCATGAGCGCTGAAGATAACGCAATTCTTGGTTATCACGGATCAGCGCGTTATGCGCGGAAAGGCATTCTTGACCGCGCCGCGATCAAGAGTGATTGCGCGGCGTTAATCCGGGATAACGACGTGCGGCCACCGCTGCCCGGTCTGGCTTTTGGCAAATTTTCCGGCGGCAATCAGCAAAAAATCGTGATTGGCCGCGAGCTGTTGCACAGCCCAAGGCTGCTGATTGTCGGCCAGCCCACGCGCGGTGTCGATATAGGCGCGGTAACGCGCATCCACGATCAGCTGATTACCATGCGCAATGAAGGCAGGGCGGTGCTTGTAGTCTCGTCTGACCTGGACGAACTGATGGCAATCGCCGACCGAATTCTGGTCATATGCGAAGGCCGGATCGTTGGCGAAGTCGCGGCGGAGGAGGCCAATGAGCGAAATCTCGGCCTGATGATGGCCGGCCGGCGCCTGGAAGACGTTGCAGATGGACCGGGAGCGGGTAATGGCTGCTGAGCACAGCATTGCCCCATTGCCGGGCTGGGCGGCTGCCACCCT
The DNA here is from genome assembly GCA_022574255.1 of Pseudomonadota bacterium. Taxonomy (GTDB): domain Bacteria; phylum Pseudomonadota; class Alphaproteobacteria; order Sphingomonadales; family SMXR01; genus JACZSK01. The sequence goes on along the minus strand of JACZSK010000039.1, from coordinate 20,474 downwards.
GCTGCCATTGCTCAATCTGCTGGCGGCTTTCGCCGTATCGGGGCTGGTCATCTGGGCGATTGGAGAATCGCCCCTCGACGCCCTCAAATTCATGATTTACGGCGCTTTCGGCTATGGCGAAGCCGTGGGATATACCCTGTATTACGCCACCAATTTCATTTTCACCGGGCTGGCGGTTTCCCTGGCATTCAAATGCGGGCTGTTCAACATTGGCGGCGAGGGGCAGGCGATGATGGGCGGGCTGGGCCTGGCCGTCGTGGCCATCGGCCTGGATGGCCTGCCGGCAATTCTGCTGGTACCCTTGTCCATCCTCGGCGCGGCGCTGTTCGGGGCGGCATGGGCGGCAATCCCCGCCTGGCTGCAGGCGAAGCGCGGCAGTCATATTGTCATCACCACGATCATGTTTAACTTCATCGCCGCTTCGCTGGTTTCCTGGATGCTGGTGGGCGTGCTGAAAGCGCCCGGATCGCAGAGCCCGGAGAGCCCGGACTTCCCCGAGGCGGCCTGGCTGCCCAAGATGCATGAATTGCTGGCGGGGATCGGGCTAGAGGTCGGAAGTTCGCCGCTGAATCTCTCTTTCCTGATCGCGCTGGGCTGCGCCGCGCTGGCCTGGTTCTTTATCGAACGCACCCGCTGGGGTTATGAAATCCGCGTCGTCGGCGGTAACCCGGGCGCGGCGCGCTTTGGCGGCATTTCGGTATCGCGCAGTTTCGTGCTGGCCATGCTGGTGGCCGGTGGCATGGCCGGGCTGCTGGGCCTGAACGAGCTGATGGGACTGCAGCACCGGCTGATTGCCAATTTTACCATGGGATACGGCTTTGTCGGCATCGCCGTCGCCTTCATGGGGCGCAGCCATCCTTTTGGCATTGTGCTGGCTGCCATATTGTTTGGTGCGCTTTACCAGGGCGGCGCCGAGCTGGCGTTCGAAATGCCGGCTATCTCCCGCGACATGATTATTATGGTCCAGGGTTTTGTTATCCTCTTTGCCGGCGCGCTGGAGCATCTTTTCCGCCCGCAATTGACCTGGTTGTTCGGACGGCTTCGGGCCATTGGAGGCACCGGTGTCTGAGTTTTACCTGGATATCCTGATCCTGCTGGATTCAACCCTGCGTCTGGCAACACCCCTGGTGCTGGCGGCTTTGGCCGGGCTTTATGCCGAGCGCTCGGGCATTGTGGATATCGGCCTGGAAGGCAAGATGCTGGGCTCGGCCTTTGCCGCGGCGGCGGCGGCAGCGGTTACCGGCTCCGCCTGGCTGGGGCTGCTCACCGGCATCGGCGCCTCGGTCGTTCTGGCGCTGCTGCATGGCTGGGTATCTATCCATCAGCGCGGCAACCAGATTGTATCCGGCACCGCCATCAATATTACCGTCGCCGGACTGGCGCCAACGCTGGCCAACCACTGGTTTCACCTCAATGGCCAGACGCCCCTGCTGGACGGGCCGGCACGCTTTCAGGTCATCACATGGCCCTGGGTTGAGACCATCGGCGCGGTTCCTGTTATCGGGCCGTTGTATGCGGAAGTTATTTCAGGACACAGCGCCATAACATATCTGGCCCTCTTTACCGTGCCATTGGCGGCCTGGGTGCTATACCGCACCCGCTTCGGGCTTCGGCTGCGCGCCGCCGGTGAAAACCCCGAGGCCGTGGATACCGCGGGCATCAGCGTCTATGCCCTTCGCTACAAGGCGATGATTATCAACGGCGTTCTTTGCGGCATTGCCGGCGCTTCATTGTCGACGGCGCTTGGCGCCGCCTTTGTGCGCGACATGTCGGCGGGCAAGGGCTTCCTGGCCCTGGCGGCGATGATCTTTGGCAACTGGAAACCGGTGCCAACCCTGATGGCCTGCCTGTTGTTCGGCTTTGTCGACGCTCTTCAGGGCCGTCTGCAGGGTGTGGATTTGCCGCTCATTGGCGAGATTCCGTTCCAGTTTACGATTATGCTGCCCTATATCTTCACGGTGGTTATCCTGGCGGGATTTGTTGGCCGCATTCAGGCACCCAGGGCCAGCGGCATACCCTATGAGAAAGAATGAGAAGGAATAACAGAGAATGTCCGACCCAGCAGTCAAAGAACTGGTTGCCGCCGCCCGGGAGGCAAGGGCTCAAGCCTATGCCCGATATTCGGGCTATACCGTGGGCGCCGCAATTCGCGCTGCCTCGGGCAAAATCTACGCCGGGTGCAACGTGGAAAACGCCGCTTATCCGCTGAGCCAGTGCGCCGAGGCCAACGCCGTTGCCGCCATGGTTCTTGGCGGTGACCAGGAAATTGCCGCGGTCGCCGTGGTGGGGCCCGGCGGCGAAGCGCCCTGCACGCCCTGCGGCGGTTGCCGGCAGATGCTCGCTGAATTCAGCGACGCGGGGGTCATGGTGCATATCTGCGGACCCGATGACAGCATTGCGGAGGAAGCCCTGGGCGACTTGATTCCCCACGCCTTCGGCCCCAAAAACCTGGACAAGGCAGAGGACTAGATGAGCTCTTTCCTGCCACAGGAAATCATCCGCAAGAAGCGCGATGGCGAAGCGCTGGATGACGGTGCAATCCGCCGCATGGTGACCGGCATTGCCGACGGGTCTGTGTCCGAAGGACAAATCGGCGCCTTCACCATGGCGGTGTATTTGAACGGGATGACAAATAACGAACAGGCGGTGCTGACCCACGCCATGACCCACAGTGGCAGAATTCTTGATTGGTCTGGCACCGCGCTGGACGGGCCAATAGTGGATAAACACTCGACCGGAGGCGTGGGCGATAAGGTCAGTCTTATTCTGGCGCCCATTGTGGCAGCCTGCGGGGCTTTCGTGCCGATGATTTCCGGCCGCGGGCTGGGCCATTCTGGCGGCACGCTGGACAAGCTGCAGGCCATTCCCGGTTATAACGCGACCCCAAGCCTGGACGACTTTATGCTGATTACCAGGGACGTGGGTTGTTCGATCATCGGGCAAACAGGTGAGCTGGCGCCTGCCGACCGGCGCCTTTATGCCATCCGCGATGTTACCGCCACCGTGGAATCTTTTCCCCTGATCACCGCCTCGATCCTGTCCAAGAAACTTGCCGCCGGCCTGGAAAGTCTGGTCATGGATGTGAAATTCGGCTCCGGCGCCTTTATGACCGATGCGGGAAAAGCCCGGGCGCTGGCCGAGAATATCGTCGCGGTAGCTGGCGAATCCGGGCTGCCGACACGGGCGGTGCTGACCGATATGAACCAGGTGCTGGGACGCACCGCCGGCAACGCATTGGAAATAGTGGAAACGATAAATTTTCTTAAGGGGACTGACCGCGAGGCGCGCCTTGAAGAATGCACGCTGGCGCTGGCCGCCGAAATGCTGCTCCTTGCCGGGATATCCGCTGACCAGGCAGCCGGCCGCGCAAAGGCGAGGGAAGCATTGGAAAACGGAAAAGCGGCGGAGATTTTCGCCCGCATGGTTTCCGCCCACGGCGGGGCAAATGATTTGATGGAGGCGCCCGATAAATATCTGGCGAAGGCACCGGTCATCCGCCCTGTGACCCTCGGAAAGAGCGGCTATGTGAGCGCCATGGACACCCGCGCCATGGGCATGGTGGTGGTTGATCTCGGCGGCGGCAGGCGCCGGGCAGATGATGAAATCGACGCCGCTGTTGGCCTTTCGGCGGTGGCCGGAATTGGCGATGAGACGGGCCCCGACGTGCCGCTGGCCATGGTTCATGCCCGTGACGATGAAAGCGCCGAGAAAGCCGTGGCTGCCATAATCGAGGCGGTCACCATAGTCCCCACCGCCCAGGATGCGCCGGACCCCTCACCGGTCATCGGCGAAATTATTTCTGCATAACAAATAAACTGGACAGCAGGATAACATGATGAAATTCAAGCAAAGCGTGGCGGTCGTTGCCCTGTTGGCGGGCCTGAGCCTGACAGCGGCCTGCGAACAATCCAGCGCGGGCAGCGCCGTCGAGGAAACGGTCGCTTCAGTCCGGGCGCCAATGCCGGCGTCTGACGCGGTTCTCACCCGCATCGCCTTTGGCTCATGCGCCGACGAGGAATTGCCCCAACCCATATGGAAAGCCATCGCCGCCGCGGACCCGGATTTGTTCCTCTTTATCGGCGACAATATTTATGCCGACTGGCTCGACGGCAAGCCTGTTGACGTTGTAACGCCGCAGATTATTTCCGACGCCTATGACCGTTTGGACGGACAGCCGGATTACAGCGCCTTCCGCGCCCAAGTGCCAATCCTGGCCACATGGGACGACCATGATTACGGCAAGAACGATGCAGGCGTGGAATTTCCCAACAAGGTCGAATCGAAGCAATTGATGCTGGATTTTTTTGCGGTTCCCGACGACGCGGCGGTACGCAGCCGCGACGGCGTCTATCAGGCACGGATAATTGGCCCGGAGGGCAAACGGGTGCAGATCATAATGCTGGACACGCGCTGGTTCCGCTCGCCCCTGAAACCCACCGACGATTGGGGCGCTTTGGGCAAGGAGCGATTTCTGCCCGATGACGATCCGGCGAAAACCATGCTGGGCGAAGCGCAGTGGAGCTGGCTGGAAGAACAATTGGGCAAGCCCGCCGATTTGCGGCTGCTGGTATCCTCAATTCAGGTCATCGCCGAGGTGCATGGCTGGGAGGCCTGGCACACCATGCCGCGCCAGCGCCAGCGGTTCTTCGATATGTTGAAGAAAAGCGGCGCCGAGAATTTGGTTTTGCTATCCGGTGACCGCCATGTTGGCGGCCTGTATCGGATCGAGGGAGAAACCGGTTACCCGCTTCATGAGTTCACTTCCAGTTCTCTCAACAAATCTTTCTTCCGCGGCAATGAAGTTCCTGAAATGGACGCGAACCAGTTGGGCAGGCTTTATGGGCCGGAGAATTTCGGCATGATCACTGTCGATTGGGAAAAGGCGATCCTGACGCTGGACCTGAAGAGCAACACCGGCGCGACCGTGCGCTCGCTCACCCTGTCTCTGGACGATCTCAAGAACAGCGACTAGGCCTTCTTTCCCGAGCCAAACGAAACTGAGCCTCTTTCACCAGCGAAACGAAAAGGGCGGCCCGAGGGCCGCCCCTTTTTAATTGGTTTCTTACAGCCAGATCAGAACTGGTATTTGATGCCGATCTGTATGGCCCAAAGCGAAGCACCGGTGCTAATGCGGTCATTGGCATTAAAGCCGGTGTCCGCGAACGACTTGCCACCGCCCGGAGAGAAGTTTGTATAGACGTACTGGCCATCGACAATAGCAGCGTCCAGAACCGGGACACCTTCGATCACATCCCCGCGATCATTGAAGCGGAAAAGGTTTGAGTTGTCGCTGATCAGATTGAGGAAATTCTCGATATCAAAGAATACCTGGAACCGGTGTCCTTCCCATGGCGTTGGCAGATCCTGGGCAAAGCGCAGATCCAGATCCTTGAACCAGTCGTCGCGGAAGCCGTTGCGCGGCGAAATCTGCCCGGCATATTTACTCAGACCCGTGCGATCCAGGAATTCGAAGAACGCGGTCACGTCCGAAGCCGACATCCCTGAGAAATCAACCAACGGGTCATTGGGACCGGTCGGCACATAGATCAGGTTGCGCTCTTCGTTATCGCTGTCCCCGAACGCTGTTGTCGCGGTGTTGTTATCGTAGGTGTAGGAGAACGGCCGGCCTGAGCGGGCGTTGTAGAAAATGCTCAACTTCGACCACAGATCACCAACGAACTGGTGGCGGAAATTAAGAGCCAGCGTGATGTTGTGCGTGTTGTTCCATTGCGTTGGTCCAAGTTCCGGATCATTGATGTTGGTCAGCGATGTTTCCTCAAAGCTGGAGGTCGCCGTTGAACCCTGACCCGGCGCGAAGCCCTTGGCGGTGGTATAAGAATAGCCAATACCAATATCGAAATTCGCCGGCTTGCCAAACAACGTGTAATCGAAGTCCTTGGCCAACAGAAGTGAGACCGAAGTTGACCCGTCGCCTCTCCTGTTGGCGTTGGTCAGGAGAATATCCTGGTCATCACCACCAGCATCGCAGGAACCGCCCTGGCGGGTCTGCGAACCCATTACGGGGTTTCCAAGAGAGTCAACAACCGGAACTCCATTATCATCAATAAGCTGCTCCTGTGGGCTGGAAAAGCCGGCAATGGGCCCTTGGAAGACCGCATCACAACCGGGAAGTAGTGGATCGACGGCATTGAACAACAGGCGTCCGTCAGGCGCAAAGCCCACCGGCGTCAGCGTCAAATCAACCCATGCCGGCGCGTTGCGACCGCGGGTGTGAACAAGGTCCATATCGACACGCCAGTCGTCAAAGAAGCCGCCAGCGGCCCCATCAAAGTCCGTCATATGCGTGAAACCGAAACTGCCACGTATAACCGACGGCAACTTGAAGTCCGGGTCCGTCGCTGCAACCCGGCCCGCTTGTGCTGCGGTCTCAATCTGCTGACCCGCGGCGATACAGGCCGGTATGCCGGTGAAATTACCGCTACCGTCCAGCACTTGCAAATCGGCGCTGGTACAGGGTGCTATATCTCCGAAGAAGCCTCCCGCACGTCCAGCGCCGACCGCACCGCCCCAGTTGGTGTAGGCGTTGGAAAACCAGACGGACGGATCGCCGCCGGTGAAGATGCCGCCGCCGGCGCGGAAGGTCGTCTCGCCATAGAAATTCCATGGCGCGTCATAGGTTATCCCCAGACGTGGCAGCAACATTTTCAGCCCGCTGAACCCTTGGGAGTTTGTAAATCCATAGCGGGAAACAAATGCGGAACTTTCCGGCGGGTTGTCGCCGGATTTGTAGAAATCATAACGCAAACCCAACTGTATCATCAGTTCCGGCGTTGCCTGCCACTTGTCCTGAATATACAACGTATGGATAGATCGGCTGAAGGAAGCCGCAGCGTCGTTGATATCGCCGGTGAATGATCCGGCGCCAGCTATTTCGGACGCGTTGCCGGCAGTCAGATCAGCGATGCTGTCAAAGGTAATCGAGCCCGTGGCATTGATCACGAACAGGTTGAATACATCAAGCTGGTCCAGCTCGTAGCCCGCCGAATAGGTGTGGTTGCCTGAGATATAGTTGGCCTTGAACTTCAACTGATCAATCTGGGTAACCAGCGCATTGGCGGAACGGAACTGGCCGGGACCACTGACGGTGAGATCATCGACGATGATCCGGATCACCGGGCTGGCATCCTGCGCCTCGCCACCGCCGACCGGGCTCTGACGGTCGTGGTTGTCCAGACGGGAAACGCGAATCTCTGTCGAGAAATTATCGCTCCAGTCGGAGAACAAGCGCGCCGAATAAGTTTCGATCTGGCTGCCCGATATCTCGAAATTGTTGAAAAAGGCGAAAGGCGCCGCAAAGCCGAAGTCGTCCGGCTCGGTGAAGGCCTCGCGCAACCGCCCATAAGTCAGCGCCAGGCGGTGCTGATCATTGATGAACCAGTCAATGCGCCCGAGAATCCGCCGGCTGGTTTCCGGCAGCGTTCTGGCGATGCCGAGGGTCTCGTGACCATAGACAGATTCCAGAATGCCCTGGATCTCATCGACCTCGGCCACCGTGGGGCCGCCTTCACTGGCGAAGCCACCGCCGATCGGGCCTCTGCTCTGGACGGCGCCATCGTCGGTTTCCTCATAGGCCGCATAGAAAAAGAGCTTGTCCTTGATGATCGGGCCGCCAATATCGGCGCCCCAGTTGTAATCCTTGAACGGCTCGGTAACCACTGTCTCGCCGTTGATGGTTTTGCCGCTGATACCGCTGGTACTCAGGAGGGCAAAGACACCGCCGTGGAATTCGTTTGTGCCGGACTTGGTCACCAGATTTATCGAACAGCCGGTAAACTGGCCATATTCAACATCAAAAGGCGAAAACTCGACAGAGACCTCTCTCACCGCGTCGAACGGGATCGGCATGGTGTTACGTGCCGGGAAGCCGGAAGCGTTGAGACCGAAGCCATCACTGGAACGGACGCCGTCAATGGTGAAGGAATTGAAGCGGTTGTTTGCACCCAGACAGGAAATATTGTCATCGTTGCCCTGATCGATATTGACACGCGGGTCGATGCGGATGGTATCGCGAATATCATGGGCAATCGACGGCACGTTTTCCAAAGTTTCCAGACCAAAAGAAGAACTGGGGCCAATGGCCAGCTTGGTTGTCACCAAAGCCGCCGCTGTTACCACTATTTCTTCAATCGCTTGATCTGAAACCGATTCCAGCGAGATATCCAGACTGCTGACGCCGGACACGCTGAGCACCAGATCCGGGATCTGCTAATCCACATAATTATCCGTGTCAATCAGGACCGTGTATGGACCGCCGGTTTACAGACCGCTGACGGCAAACCTGCCGTTTGACCCGGTTGTCGCAGTGGCTGCACGGCCGGTGCGTGTATCCGTCACCGTGATGCGTGCGCCCGCGACCGGTGCGCCGCTGGAATCCGAAACTGTGCCGCGCACACCGGATGTAATCTGCTGCGCCACCACATCGGGCGCGTTGAGCGCGACCGGCAACATTGCCACAGACGCGAGCAAGGCGCGCCTGAACATAATCATTTTCATTCTATTTGATCCGAACCGTGACATATCTCTCCCTCGTCATTTACTTGGCGGCTATGACCGTTTGCCCTTGTACTTGGCGGCTATGACCGTTTGCCCTTGTACTTGGCGGCTATGACCGTTTGCCCTTGGTTCTGGCTTTTGTTCGGTCTTTGTCGCCGGTGGTTGGTGATTATTCAGCTGTCAATAATGTTCTCGTTGATTCCGGCATGCGCTTCCCGCAGGCGTAGAGACGCCGCTCCACAGCAACCCGCAGTCTGACGATAAATCGTTTGTTGAAATCGGCCCAGGCAGATGAGTCGCAAGCACACCAGCGCGGAATTCCCGCACCCGGTGCTCGTTGTAGCTTCCAAAATGGTCCGGAAACCGTCAACTCCCCTCCCCCGTATTTTTCTTGGCCTCTTTTTTTCCACTACCACATCCGCTGTGGGACAACACGACTTTTGACCAATTGGAAAAAAATTTGTGTGATTCTTTCCAACCGGTGCTTTACGGTCACAGTCTCAATTTTGGCGCCTGCCAGCCACATAGGCGGCGCCAACCGCGCGATCATCGCCCAGCGTCAGAAACGCGAACAATTCCTCCGCGAGATCAGCCCCGCCGTCTCGCAGCCGGTGAGAAAGCGCCGGAACGCCAGCGCTGTTCAACACCACAATATCGGCATCACTGCCCGGCTCCAGGGTTCCTATCCGGCCCTCCAGACCCAGCTTCCGGGCGTTGCCCAGCGTAATCATATAAAACGCCTGCACAGCGGTCAGATTCTGCCCCTGCAGTTGCATGACCTTGTAAGCTTCCGCCGCGGTGCGCAGCATGGAATAACTGGTGCCCGCGCCCACATCGCTCGCCAGTCCCACGCGCACCGGATTGTCGCCAGCGGTGGTTTTATCAAAATCGAACAGACCGCTGCCGATAAAAAGGTTCGAGGTGGGCGCGAAGGCGATAACCGATCCCGTTTCATGAAGGCGGGCGCGCTCCCGCTCACTCAGGTAAATGCCATGCCCGAACAATGAGCGCCTTCCCAGCAGCCCGGCGCGGTCGTAAATGTCGGTATAATCCCTGGCCTCGGGAAAAAGGCTCCTGGCTTTTTCAACTTCGTCCCGCTGTTCGGCCAAATGGGTTTGCAAATAAACATCCGGAATTTCGCTCAGCAATGAGCCGCAAGCTTCCAGTTGGGCTTCGCTGGAGGTAAGCGCAAAGCGCGGCGTTACCGCATAATGCTGGCGCCCCCGCCCGTGCCAGCGCTCGGCCAGGCGTTTGCTGGCGTCGTATCCCGCGACGGAACCATTTTCCGGGGCCTTGTCCAGCAGGCTGTCCGGCGCACCGCGATCCATCATCACCTTGCCGGCGATCATGCACATATTGCGCCGCTCTGATTCGGCGAAAAAAGCCTCCACCGATGTTTCGTGCGTGGTGCAATAGACTGCGGCAGTCGTAGTGCCGTTGCGCAGAAGTTCGTCGAAGAAAAATTCCGCGGTCGCGGCGGCATAGGCTGGATCGGAAAATTTCTCTTCCTCCGGAAAAGTATATTTTTCCAGCCATTCCATCAGTTGCGCCCCGTGCGACGCGATAATGCCGGCCTGCGGATAATGGATGTGCAGGTCGATAAACCCGGGCAACACCAACTGGCCCGAATGATCGTCAACTTCAATGTCTCGGGCAACATCCCCCGCCAGAAGCTCGCCGGCTTCGCCCACCGCTTTAATCAGGCCATCCTCAATCAGAACCGCCCCGTCCTCGATATAGCGGAAGCTGGCCTCATCCCCGACGCGGGCCGGATTATCCAAAAAAGTGAGCACACGGCCACGAATGGCGCGACGGGCCGGGGTTTTTGAGTCAGCGCTCATTTGACTGACGCGCCCGCTGCAATCCATGCCGCCAATGCGGCCCGCTCGGCTTCGGTCATGCCGGTTACATTGCCCAGCGGCATGGCGTCGCTCGCCACGGCCTGCGCCTGAATACGCGTCGCCTGGCTGGTGATATCGCCGGGCGTATCAAACACCACGCCCAGCGGCGGAGTGGTAATGCCCTCATAACGCGGCGTGGCCGAATGGCATACCGTGCAGCGCGTCTCGATGATCGCCGATATCTCGGCAAAAGAAGCCGCGCCCGCCGACATGCCCGGCCTCGGCTCTCGCGCTGAAAGCGCCGCCACGCCGGCCACCACAACGCCCGCCGCCAGCCACAGCCAGTATTGCGCGCCACGACCCGCATGTTTCATATTGAAGAAATGCCGCACCAGTCCGCCGGCGATGAAAATTCCCGCCAGCACCAGCCAGTTCCACTGGCTGGCGTATGTCATGGGATAATGGCCGGAAATCATCACAAAAACCACCGGCAGGGTCAGGTAATTGTTATGCAGCGAGCGCTGCTTGGCCCGGCGGCCCAAATCGGGGTCCGGCGCCCGCCCGGCGATCAGGTCCGCGACGACGATTTTCTGGTTGGGGATGATGACGAAGAACACATTGCCCACCATGATGCTGCCCACCAGTGCACCCATATGAACATACGCCGCCCGCCCGCCGAAAACCTGCGTGTAGCCCCAGGCGGCAGCGACCAGCAAAATGTAACCAAGCGCCGCCAGCAGCTTCTCATTGTCGCCCAGCGGTGATCGGCAGAGGCCGTGATAGACCAGCCATCCGGCGGCAAGCGACCCGGCACTGACGGCGATGGCAACCGCCGGGGTCATGTCCATGACGCCCCTGTCCACAAGATAGAGCCCCGCGTTCAGATAATAGATCAGCCCGAGCAGGAAAAAGCCGCTCAGCCAGGTGGTGTAGGCCTCGTATTTGAACCAGTGCAGTTCAGCGGGCATTTCACCCGGCGCCACCAGAAATTTCCGCATCCGGTAAAAGCCGCCGCCATGGACCTGCCAGCTGTCCCCGGCCACCCCATCAGGGGTGTCGGATGTCTTGACCAGGCTGGCATCGAGAAAAATAAAATAGAAAGACGAGCCGATCCAGGCGATCCCGGCGACCACATGCAGCCAGCGTATCAGCAACTCTACCCAGTCAATCATCTTGCGCCTCGCCCCTTACGCGCGCCACCGCCGCCAGGATGACCTCTGGCGTAGCGGGCAAATCCAGCCTCGGGCATGTCTTGTGCCTGCCAACGCTGGCCACCGCATCCGACAGGGCATGGAGAACGGACAATGCCAGCATCAACGGCGGCTCGCCAACGGCCTTCGACGCATAGATCGTGTCTTCCCGGTTGGCCGCGCCCTCCAGCAGATTAATCCTGAAATCCCGGGGCCGGTCGCCGCAGGTGGGAATTTTGTATGTGGAAGGCGCGTGGGTCAACAGCCGCCCGTCGTCGCTCCATACCAGCTCCTCGCTGGTCACCCAGCCCATGCCCTGGATAAAACCACCCTCGATCTGGCCCAGATCCAGCGCCGGATTGAGCGAACGGCCCACGTCATGCAGGATATCAACCCGGTCGACGCGATATTCACCGGTCAACGTATCAATAGTAACTTCGCTGACCGCGGCGCCATAGGCATAATAAAAAAACGGCCGCCCCTGCCCGGTCTCGAAATCGAAATGAATTTTCGGGGTTTTATAAAACCCTGCCGCTGACAGCGATATGCGGGCCATATATGCCTGCTGCACCAGATCGGGAAAGGGAATCTCCTGGTTACCCACCCGCACCCGGTTGGGCAAAAATTCGATGCTGTCGGCGGAAACCTCATAATGCTCGGCGGCAAAGGCAGTCAGGCGATCCTTGATCTGGCGCGCGGCAAGCTGCGCCGCCTTGCCGTTCAAATCAGAGCCCGAAGAGGCGGCGGTCGGCGAGGTATTGGGCACCTTGTCGGTGCGCGCCGCACTCACCACCACATGCTCCAGGTCGACCTGGAATTCTTCAGCCACCACTTGCGCGACCTTGGTCATCAGACCCTGGCCCATCTCTGTGCCGCCGTGATTCAGGTGGATGCTGCCGTCGGTATAAACATGCACCAGGGCGCCGGCCTGATTGAGATGCCGGGCGGTGAAGGCAATGCCGAATTTCACCGGCGTCAGGGCGATGCCCTTCTTCAGATAGGGGCTTTTCTCGTTGAAGCCGGCGATCTCCCGGCGGCGCGCCGCATAGTCGGCGCTCTTCTCAAGTTCACCGATAATCTCCGGGATCACATTATCTTCGACGATCTGGCCGTAAGGCGTCTCGTTGCGCTCGCCAACCCCGTAGAGATTGCGCTTGCGCACCTCCAGGGGGTCCAGCCCCAGTGCGAAAGCAATTTCGTCGATCACCCGCTCGCCAGCCGCCATGCCCTGCGGTCCGCCAAAGCCCCGGAAAGCGGTGTTCGACGGCCGGTTGGTCTTCAGCGGCAGTGCCTTCATCCGCGCGGCGGGCAGATAATAACAGTTATCCAGATGAAAGAGCGCCCGACCGTTGATCGCCGCCGAAAGATCAGCCGAATAGCCGCAGTTCGAGGCCAGCTTATAATCGACGCCCAGAATGCGGCCGGCGTTGTCGAAGCCGACTTCATAGTCGATTATAAAATCATGCCGCTTGCCGGTCATGATCATGTCGTCATCACGGTCGGGGCGAATTTTCGCCGGGCGGCCAGCGTCGCGCGCAACCATGGCCGCGACCGTCGCGAACAGGCTTGGCTGCGATTCCTTGCCGCCGAAAGCGCCGCCCATGCGCCGGGTCTCAACCGTCACCATATTGTCGGCCAGACCCAGGACCCGCGCCACCGACTGCTGCACTTCGCTGGGATGCTGGGTCGAGGAAAAGACGCGCATCTCGTCACCCTCGCCGGGCAACGCCATGGCGATCTGGCCCTCCAGGTAGAAATGCTCCTGGCCCCCGGTTCTGATGCGCCCCGACAGGCGGTGTGGCGCCGCCTCGATTGCCGCCGCCGCGTTACCGCGCTTCAGTTCCTGGGGCGGGGCGACGGTCGCCTTTTTAGCCAGTGCCGCATCAAGGTCGGTGATCGCCGGCAATTCCGCATAGTCGACTTTCGCCAGCCGCGCGGCGCGGCGGGCCTGATCGCGGGTCTCCGCACCCACCACGAACAGCGGCTGGCCAACAAATTCGGTGACCTCCGCGGCGAAGACCGGCTCGTCTTTGGTATGCGCGGGGCTGATGTCGTTCTCGCCCACAATATCCCGCGCCGACAGCACAGAGACCACACCGGGCGCCGCCTCAACTTCGCTCAGGTCGAGTTTTTTGATGCGCGCATGCGCGCGGTCGCTCATCCCCATATAGGCATGCAACAGGTCGCGGGGCTCGGGTATGTCATCCACATAGATGGCGCTGCCCGAGACATGCCGGGCGGCGCTGTCATGGGCCACGGCCTGATGCACGCCGCCCTTGATCTGGTTCATATCGTCAGGCATTTGCGGTCTCCCGCGTTGGCATAATTCGCGTCTCAAGGCCGTCGGCACCATCGCTCTGGCTTTCCAGCCAGGTCTTGAGCAGGAGATTCCCGGCCACTTGCATGCGGTACTGGGCGGAAGCGCGCATATCATCGAGCGGCGTGAAATCCTTCCGTAAAGACTCCACCGCCTGCTCCACGGTCTCCCGGGTCCAGGCTTTCCCCACCAGAGCCGCCTCCGTCGCGCTGGCGCGCTTCGGTGTCGCCGCCATGCCGCCATAAGCAATACGCGCAGCCTCGACCTTGCCATCGGTGATTTTCAGGCTGAAGGCCCCGAGCACCGCCGAAATATCCTGATCGAAACGCTTGGATATTTTGTAGCAATAGAGGCGCGTATCCGGCGCCGGCCGGGGGAGGATAACGGATTCCACGAATTCACCGGCTTTCAGATCCTGCTTGCCATAACCGATAAAGAAATTCTCCAGCTTCAGGCTGCGGCGCGTCCCGCCCCGGCGCAGGATCAGTGTCGCTCCGGCGGCGATCAGGGGCGGCAGGGTGTCGCCGATCGGCGAGCCGTTGGCGATATTGCCCCCAATGGTTCCCACATTCCGCAGCGGCACCGAGCCAATGCGGCGGATTACCTCGCCGAAATCGGGGTAAAGCGCGGCTATGGCCGCCGCCGCATCGCTGTAGGTGGTCATGGCGCCGATCTCGAGCCCGGCGTCGGTTTCACGAACGCCGCGAAGCGCGGCAATCCGCCCCAGCCAGATGACCGTATCCAGCTTCTTCAGGGCCTTGGTGATCCACAGGCCAACATCGGTGGCGCCGGCCACCAGCGTCGCATCAGGGTGCTCGGCCAGCAGATCGGCCAGGGCGTCGAGGCTGGCCGGCGCATATAAAACACGCCCGTCGGGCCCCTGGATGTGGATGGTTTCTTCATCCGCCAGAGAGCGCAGCGCTTCCAGCGTGGTCTTTATTCCTTGCTCGAATTTGTCAGGGCCATCTGCCAGATCATGCATGGTCCGGGCGGCGGTAATGATCGGGCCATAGCCGGTGCAACGGCAGAGGTTGCCGGCCAGCGCATCGTTGACATCCTCGACCTCCGGCGCGGTGTCTGTCTCCTGATACAGCGCGAACAGCGACATCACGAAGCCCGGCGTGCAAAACCCGCATTGCGAACCGTGCGCGGCAACCATGGCCTGCTGCACCGGATGCAGCTTGCCATCGGCGCCCGCCAGCTCCTCGACCGTCAAAAGCTGACAGCCATCCAGCGAAGCCGCCAGCATGATACAGGCATTGACCGCGCGGTATTGCAGCCGGTCGCCATCCGGGGTTCCAACAACGATTGTGCAGGCCCCGCAATCGCCTTCGCAGCAACCCTCCTTGGTGCCGGTGCGGCGCTCGATCTGTTGCAGATAGTCCAGCACGGTCAGCGTCGGGTCGATGCCGCTCAATTCACGGGGCTCGCTGCCGAGCAGGAATTTTATGGAATTTCGCATTGCAGTTGGCGCTCAGCTGCCACGATAGGTGGAATAGCCGTAGGGCGAGACAAGAAGCGGCACATGGTAATGGCTGTCTGCGTCAGCTATGGAAAACCGCACCGGCACGGCGTCGAGGAACGGCGGCTCACTCACCGCCACGCCCGCCTTGGCGAAATACTCGCCCACATGAAAAACCAGTTCATAAACGCCCACCCGGAAGACATCGCCTTCAAGGAGCGGCTTCTCGCAGCGCCCGTCGGCGTTGGTTATTGCCTTGGCCAACAGGTCGCGCCCGGCACCATCACTGTCACTGGCACTGGCACCGCCCATGTGGAACAACTCAATGGTCACGCCCGCTGCCGGTTTGCCCGACATGGTGTCGAGAATATGTGTGGTCAATCGTCCCATGCCTGCTCCCCGAGAGTCAGAAGGAAAAACCGTGATTTCCTAATGCATTATCCCGCAATTTCGCCGGAAAGTAAGGATTTTTGACCATGTGGTAGAGAATTCGCCAGTGGGGCGGAAAAATCGTGGTAATGAGAATCGCCTGATATCAAGCGGCGGTGCAAGATGAACGAGGATAAATATCCCAGGGATCTGACCGGTTACGGCGCCACGCCGCCCCATGCCAACTGGCCGGGCGGGGCCCGGATCGCGCTGCAATTCGTACTCAATTACGAGGAGGGCGGCGAGAATTGCATCCTCCACGGCGACGATGCTTCGGAAGCCTTCCTTTCGGAAATCGTCGGCGCCCAGCCACTGGCCGGGGTGCGCCATATGAATATGGAATCGATTTACGAATATGGTTCGCGGGTCGGTGTCTGGCGACTGCTGGACCTGTTCGCCCGCCACGAAATTCCGCTCACCGTTTTCGCCGTGGCCATGGCCGCCGAGCGCAACCCGCAAGTGATCCATGCCATGGTCGATGCCGGTCATGAAATCGCCAGTCATGGCTATAAGTGGGTCGACTATCAGTATGCCGACGAGGATATCGAACGCCAGCATATCGCCATGGCCACGCAAATCCTGACCGAGGTTGCGGGCACAAGACCGCTGGGCTGGTATACCGGGCGCACCGGCCCCAACACCCGGCGGCTGGTGGCCGAGCACGGTGGGTTTCTCTATAACGCCGACGCCTATAACGACGATCTGCCCTATTGGGCAGAGGAGGAGAGCGCGCCGCAGTTGCCCCCACAACTCATTGTGCCCTACACGCTGGACGCCAACGACATGCGCTTTGCCACGCCGCAGGGCTTCAATTCCGGCGACCAGTTCCTGACCTATCTGAAAGACAGCTTTGATGTGCTCTACGCCGAGGGCGAAAAGACCCCGCGCATGATGTCGGTGGGGCTGCATTGCCGCCTGGTCGGCAGGCCGGGGCGCATGGCGGCGCTGCAGCGCTTTATGGAATATGCCAAGGGGCATGACAACGTGTGGTTTTGCCGGCGCATCGACATCGCCAACCACTGGCGCAGCGAACATCCCTTCGTGGCGGATAGCGCCTGATGACGCCCCGCCCCGGCGACAGGGACAAAGAAGAATTCGTCGCCCGCTTCGGTGGCGTCTTCGAGCATTCGCCCTGGATTGCCGAAGAGACCTATGACAGGGGCGGGGTTGCGGATAATGCCGCCGGGCTGCATGGGGCCATGTGTCAGGCCATGCGAGCCGCGGGCAGGGCGCGGCAACTGGCGCTGATCCGCGCCCATCCCGACCTGGCGGGCAAGCTGGCCATTGAAGGGAGCCTGACCGAGGCCTCGAAAAGCGAGCAGGCCAGCGCCGGGCTGGATTCCTGCACCAAGGAAGAGTTCGAACGTCTCAGCCGATTGAACGCGGCGTATCTGGAGCGCTTTGGCTTTCCCTTCATTCTGGCGGTGAAGGGCAGCACGAAAGAGATCATTCTGGCGGCGATGGAAGCACGCCTGAACAATGACGCCGAGGCCGAGTTTGAAACCGCCCTCGCCCAGATAGAGCGCATCGCGCGGTTCCGGCTTGAGGTTATTTTTGGAGAGACAAGTGAGTGAAGAGAAGATCATTGAGCTGATCGAGGCCGGTCGCGAGGCGCAGATCGAATTTCTCGCTGAACTTGTGCGCCTGCCGTCGGACAATCCGCCCGGCGATTGTGGCCCGCCCGCTGACCGCGCGGCGGAACTCATCGAGGCGTTGGGGTTCCAGGTAGAGCGCCATGCCGTGCCCGAGGAGGCCGTGCAGGCGGTCGGCATGATATCGGCCACCAATCTGATCATTCGGCACTCTTTTGGAGACGGCCCCTGCATCGCGCTCAATGCCCACGGCGACGTGGTGCCTCCCGGCGAGGGCTGGTCCTGCGACCCCTACGGCGCCGAAATAAAAGACGGCTGGATGTACGGGCGCGGCGCCGCGGTCTCCAAATCCGACTTCGCCACCTATTTGTTTGCCCTCAAGGCGCTGCGGGAGTCCGGCGTGGCGCTCGCCGGCACCATCGAATTGCATCTCACGTATGACGAGGAGGCGGGCGGCGAGATCGGGCCGAAATGGCTGCTCGATCAGGGACTGACAAAGCCAGACCTGGCGATCAGCGCCGGCTTTTCCTACGCCGTGATTACCGCCCACAACGGCTGCCTGCATCTGGAAGTCGAGGTAAGCGGGCGCTCGGCCCATGCGGCAAAACCGGAGACCGGGGTGGATGCACTGGAGGCCGCCAACACAATCCTGTCAGCGCTTTATGAGGAACGCAAAACCTACGCCGGCCAGCCGTCGGAGACGCCGGGCATCGGCGCGCCGCAACTGACCGTCGGGCTTATCTCGGGCGGTATCAACACCAACGTGGTGCCCGATAGAATTACTTTTCGCCTCGACCGCCGCATAACGCCTGAGGAAAACGGCGGCGCTGTTGAAGAAAGGCTGCGCCAGATCATCGCGGAAGCGGCCGGCGCCTTCCCCGAGGCCAGCGTTGAGGTCCGGCGCATATTGCTGGCCGAACCGTTGATTCCGCTTGCCGGCGGCGAGGAGATGGCGAACATTCTCTGCCGCCGCGCCAGCCAGATTATGGGCTGCGAAGTGGCGACCGGCGGCGGGCCGCTTTATACCGACGCCCGCCATTACGCGGCAGCGGGCATCCCGACAGTATTGTACGGCGCCGGGCCGCGAACCATTGAAGAGGCCAACGCCCACCGCGCCGACGAGCGGCTGCCGCTGGACGACCTGGCGAACGCCACCAAGGTGATCGCCCTGAGCCTGCTGGATTTGCTTTCCGCCTAGGCCGCAGCCTTGATGGCATCGGCAAGCTTGTCGATGATCTCGTCGATATGGGTCTTTTCCAGAATCAGCGGCGGCGACAGGGCGAGGATATCGCCGGTGGTGCGGATCAGCAGATCGCGGTCGTGGAAGCAATCGAGGAAAATCCCGAAGGCGCGCGCCGTTGGTTTGCCCTCAATGGGCTCAAGCTCGATCCCCGCCACCAGCCCGATATTGCGGATATCGATGACCGTCGGCAGGCCCTTCAGCGAATGCACGGCGTCTTCCCAATAGGGCGCCAGCTCCGCCACGCGCTCGAAAACGCCCTCGTCGCGGTATATCCCCAGCGTCGCCAGACTCGCCGCCACGGCGAGGGGGTGCGAGGAATAGGTGTAACCGTGGAACAGCTCAATGGTACCCTCGGGGCCTTCCATGAAGGCGTCGTAGATGTCCCGGCTGGCGGCCACCGCGCCCATGGGTACGGCGCCGTTGGTCAGGCCTTTAGCCAATGTCATCAGGTCGGGGACAACGCCGAATGTATCGGCGCCAAAAGCCGCACCCGTCCGCCCAAAGCCGGTGATCACTTCATCAAAGATCAGCAGGATGCCGTGGGTGTCGCAGATTTCCCTGAGACGATTCAAATAGCCCTTTGGCGGGATGATGACCCCCGCCGACCCGGCCATGGGCTCGACAATAACCGCGGCAATGGTTGAAGCATCATGCAACAGCACCAGCCGCTCCAGGTCGTCGGCCAGATGCGCGCCCCATTCGGGCTGGCCACGGCTGAAGGCCATGTCTTCGCGGCTGTAAGTATGGCGGATATGATCGACCCCGGGCAGCAACGGCCCGAAGGACTTGCGGTTGGGACCCAAGCCACCAACCGAAATGCCGCCGAAATTGACGCCGTGATAGCCCTTTTCCCGGCCAATGAGACGGGTGCGGCGCCCGTCGCCCCGCGCCTGATGGTAGGCAAGGGCAATCTTCAGCGCCGTTTCCACCGCCTCGGAACCGGAATTGACAAAGAAGATTCTATCCAGCGGATCGGGCAGGATCGCCGCCAGCTCGCTGGCCAGCCGGAAGGCATTGGGATGGCCAATCTGGAAGGCGGGCGAGTAATCCAGATTTTCCGCTTCGCGCTGGATAGCCTTGGCAATCTCCGGGCGGCAATGGCCGGCATTGACGCACCACAGCCCCGCCGCACCGTCGAGAATCTTGCGCCCGTCGTCGCTGGTGTAATACATGCCCTTAGCCGACACCATCATGCGCGGCGCTTTCCTGAACTGCCGGTTGGCGGTAAAGGGCATCCAGAACGCGTCGAGGGAATTCGATAAATCTGCCATCACTGGTCTCCGTTAGATTAGGTCTCAGGCCCGCTCCACGGCCTGCGGCGCGGCGCGCTTACGCTGTGTCTGCAACGCAGAATAATAGGGCGCGAAGGTCGGGCGCGGCACATATTGGCCGGCGCCTTTTTCGCTGCGCACGTCGCCGTCGTCATAAACAACACGCCCCCGGCTCAGCGTTACCCTGTTGACGCCCTTCACGGTCATGCCCTCAAAAATATTGAAGTCGATATTCTGGTGGTGGGTATCCTTGGAAATCGTGCGCTCGCGCTCCGGATCCCAGACCACAAGATCGGCGTCGGAGCCCACCGCCACCGCGCCCTTCTTCGGATAGATATTGAATATCTTGGCGGCGTTGGTCGAGGTGACAGCGACAAACTCGTTGGGCGTCAGCCGCCCCTTGCCAACCCCGTGGTGCCACAGCACATGCATGCGGTCTTCAACGCCGCCGGTGCCGTTGGGGATGCGGGTAAAGTCGTTATGCCCCATGCGCTTTTGCGGCGCGCAGAAGCAACAGTGATCGGTCGCCGTGGTCTGCAACATGCCCGATTGCAGGCCGCGCCACAGCGCCTCCTGGTGTTTCTTGGGCCGGAAGGGCGGGCTCATCACATGGGC
>JACZSK010000137.1 GCA_022574255.1 Pseudomonadota bacterium | reverse complement strand
TGTCGAGCCGTCATCTGCGTTTGTTGGATGGCGCGAGCACCTGCAGGCTTCGGACGAAAAAGGAATGGCGTGGCGTTCATTTATTTTGACACTAGAGGCATGGGCAGGCCCGCTGGGTATTCTTTATGATCATAATTTGGTACAAAGCCGAACGTGGGGCGTTGGGCTATTGACTATATTTGCCCGTCTATTCTCAACGGTCCTGCTGACGCTCTTTATTTTGGCGTTGAGACGACGTTTTAGGATGACTTAAGACAGCTATTCATGGAATTCCTCCGCCATCTTCCCTAACCCCACTACCACCTCACGTCACGCGGTGGGCCTAGTGAGCCAGCGCAGTGAATAATCCCGAACCACGCCATCGCGAGTGCGGCCACGTAATCGTCATGCGAGCCGGCAGAGCGCCCACCCAAGCCCGCACAGCCCAATCTTCAATTGTCTTTGCGCGGCGCGCCGCATAGTGTCTGCCGGTGCAAATTCACGGCAACAAAATCGCGGGAAACAACCATATGAAATCCGAAAAAGAGGGCAGGGGGCAGGCCCCGGATAGTGGAAAATCGGGTGGTTTTTCCGATAAATGCGACGGTTTGCGCAACCGGGCGATTTGCCTTGCCGCCGCCACTATAGCCTCCACCGCATTTGTCGCCATCTTTGCAGTCATTGGCCCGGCCACCGCGCAAGAAGAGAGCCTTGAGGGTGCCGTCAGGGAAGGCACGATTATCCTTGATGCCCGCGCCCGGATCGAGGTGGTGGACGACGCCGACCGCAGCCTGGAGAAAGGCCGTGCCTCTACTCTCCGGCTGCGCATCGGGTACGAGACCGCCGAATACCGGAATTTCAAGGGTCTGATCGAGGGCGAATTTGTCCAGCGCGCCGGGATGACCAGCTTCAACGACACGGTCAACGGCAAGACCGGCTTTGCGCTGGTCGCCGACCCCGACGTGGCGCAGTTGAACCGGGCGCAGGTGACCTACACCGGCATTCCCGGCACCACCATTATCGCCGGCCGCCAGCGCATAACCATCGGCGACGGGCGTTTTGTCGGCAGTGACGGCTTCCGCCAGAACGAGCAGACTTTCGACGCGCTGCGCATCATCAACCAGAGCCTTGCCGACACCACGCTGTCATACACATTCATTGGCGGCGTGAACCGTGTGCTTGGAGGCAAGAGCGCGGTTGGCCGCCTTACCGGCGAGACGCATCTGTTCGAGGCCTCATACGCCGGCCTGCCGGTGGGCGAGGTTACCGGATATGCCTATCTGGTTGACCTTGAACAGGCGCCCACATTGTCGTCGAAGACCTTCGGCGTGCGGCTGGCCAGCACCCGCCACCCCTGGCCGCGCCTGCGCATCAATTATGGTGTTGAATTCGCCACCCAGCGCAGCTATGGGCGCAACCCGGCGGATTTCGATCTGGGTTATTTCATGGGCGAGGTGGGCGCCGCCTTCGAGGGCGACCGCGAGGCCATTTCGCTGACCGCCAGAATAGAGTGGCTTGATGGCGACGGCGGTTATCGCTCCATGGGCGGGTTCAACATGCCGCTGGGCTCGCTCCACGATTTTCAGGGCTTCGCCGACCGGTTTATCGTCACCCCGGCCAGCGGCGTGCAGGACGTGCAGCTCATCCTGGCGTATGACATGACGGCGCTGAAATTCCCCAGAAACCTTCGCCTCGCGGGCTGGTATCACAAATATACCGCGGTGGTGGACAGCGGCTCGCTGGGCCGCGAGGTCAACCTGGCGATGATCGCGAAGCTGACCGACAGGCTGACGCTGACCATGCAATATGCCGATTTTAACGCCAACCCCGATAAGCCGAGAGAAGACCGCGAGATCATCTGGGCGACGCTGGCGTTTGACTATTGATACCCGGCAGCCGGGGGAGAACGCCGCGGCTCAACCTTTTGGCGGCCCCGGTAACCTTTCGATAAACCTATGAGGTTATCATCCAGGCTGATACCGGCACGCATCTTTGAATCTGTTTCTGGATGGAAATCATGGGGAAGACCGACCCGGAGCAAAATATCTTGCAGGATTTGCGGGAACACCGGCGTGTTTCCGTTACCTGGGACGCGCGCGTGCGCCATGAAGAGGACGAGGCGGAATGTCAAATCCTGGACGTCTCTTTAACCGGCATCGGCATTCAACTTGAAAGCGAGTTGAAGCCCGGCATCGAAATTGAGCTTGATATCACCGATATTGGCGTGCTGGCGGGAAAGGTTGTGTGGAGCATGAGCGGCCGGGCCGGCATCCTTCTCAGCTCGAACCCCGACACCATACGCGCGACGCTCTTTTCCAGGGCAAGGCAAGAGGCCTGAGCCACCAGGCCGCGCGCATTTAAAAACCGCACATTTAAGAATCCCAAACGAAAACCCCACCAGCATTCCGGCCGGCGAGGCTTCCGGAAATCAATAAACGCGCGGATTCAGGCGCACCCGGGCACCTTAACCCGGGCACCTTAACCCTGCGGGCTTTAGTTGTTCACGGCCTCTTTCAAGGCTTTACCGGTCTTGAATTTTGGCCGCCGTGCAGCGGGAATCTGGATCCGCTCGCCGGTGCGGGGGTTGCGCCCCATGGTGGCTTTGCGGTGGACAACGCTGAAGGTGCCAAAACCCACAAGCCGCACTTCGTTTCCTGCGGCAAGGGCGCTTGAAATGGCGCCGGTGAAAGCATCAACGGCACGGCCAGCATCGATCTTCGAGAGACCAGCGGCACTGGCCACGCTATTAATCAAATCATTCTTGTTCATGCTTATCTATTGCCTCCATTCAATTCAGTTTCAAAACCTAATGAAGCATCACTCCGGCGCGGCCAGCCAGGGCAGTGTGTCAGGGCAGTGTCGTATAGTGCTAAAAATGGTCTGTCGGGCGAATGCCGGATTTACGAACAAATAATCTGGAGTGATCAGTCGAATCATGGTGCCTCTTCCCTATCGCGCACTGAAGTTGGGGGAAGAAGCGCCGGGAGTCAACATCGTTACTCATGAAAATCAACGCTGCCGCAAAAAATTGGCAGCGGCGGCAAACTGACCAACTGGTGGACAGCCAATTTTGCGGCCTCTTCGCGCCTTTACCATCGGCCGTTTTCACTTACGCTATTGTGAACAGGGCGTTATTGTCCCTGCGGGGAGAAGGCTGTATCTCTGTCTGCCACAATAGTTCAAATTCCGGGGAAGTCGGCATGTATGGTTTAAAGCGCGTGGTCTTGGTCGCTGCGGCGATTGTTGTTCTTGCAGGCGTGGGCTTAACCTCCGTCTTTGCAGCGGATCTGGATGTGTCGGGCAGGGCCGGCCCGGCGGATGCCCCCGACAGCCTGTGGGTGGCGGTGCGCCCGGCGGGCGACCAGCCGTTCACATTCTGGGCGGCCGGGCAGAACGGCCCCGGGATCAACTGGACCCTGCCGCCCGGCGCGACGCTGGGCGAGACTCTGTGGCCGAAGCTGCATCTGCTGGGGGCTGGCGCGGACCCGGTGCTGGCCTTTGCCGGTGACGCGGTCATCCTGCAGGAAATCAATGCGCTGCCGGCTGGTCTGACCGCGCAAATCGCGGTGACCATGTCCTATGCGGTTTGCGCCCCGGATACCGGCTTTTGCGCCGCCGCCGAGGCAAACGGCCAGCTTGAACCCGATGGCCAGCCCGGCGACGCCGACCTGTTCGCATCCGCCCGCATGGCCGCCGCGCCTTTCCGCAGAGCAGGCATTATGGCCCGGGCCGGCGGTGGCCAGTTCGCCATGGGCCTGAACAAAATGCGCAACAAGGACGCCAGTGTCGCGCGCGCCTTTTTCCTGCCCTTCACCAGAGGGCTGCTGGCCAGCGAAGGGGTGCTGGAACTGCAGCCGTTCGAGACCGGCTTTTTCTCGACCGTCGACGGCGGCCCGGCGCTGGAGGGCGGTGCGGGCGAGGGCATCAGCGAAATCAGCGGCCTTCTGGTTTTGCTCAATTCGGATGCGGCAACCGGTAACCAGGCCACAGAGACTTATCTGCTTCGCGAGCCCAACGATTTTGCCAAGGCGGGTGCCGCCGCCGATCCCGTGGCCTACGGCGACAACCTGTCGCTGGTCCGGGCAATTCTGTTCGCCGTGCTCGGCGGCATGATCCTCAACCTGATGCCCTGCGTCTTTCCCATATTGGCGATGAAGGTTTTCGCACTGGTGCGCGCGGCGAGCGAATCACAACAGGCCCTGCGCCGGGAGGCGTGGATTTACACCGCCGGCGTCATGGTCAGCTTTCTCGCGCTGGCCGGGCTGCTGATATTCATTCGCGGCTTGGGCCAGCAGGTCGGCTGGGGCTTCCAGTTGCAGTCTCCGGTGTTCATCTTTTTCATCTCCATCGTGCTGTTTCTGGTCGGGCTTAACCTGTTGGGCGTGTTCCAGATGGGCAACATGCTGCAAAATCTCGGCGGCAAACTGGCCATGCGCGGGGCAAAAGAGGGCCCCGCCGGCGCCTTCATGACCGGCGTGCTGGCCACCCTGGTGGCGACCCCCTGCACCGTGCCCTTCATGGCCCCGGCCATCGGGTTCGCGCTGACCCAGTCGGCCGCCGCCAGTCTCGGTATTTTCGCCGGTCTGGGGCTGGGGCTGGCGCTGCCCTACCTGGCGCTGGCCTATATCCCGGCAATCCAGCGGCGCTTTCCGGCGCCCGGCCCGTGGATGGTCAGTTTCAAGGAATTCCTGGCTTTTCCCATGTTCGCCACCGTGGTGTGGCTGGTGTGGATTCTCGAGACCCAGTCGGGGGCGCTGGGGGTTATCATGGTGCTTGGCGCGCTGGTGCTCACCGGCCTGGGCCTGTGGCTGGTGCGCCTGTTGAAGGACTCCGCCGCCCCCTTGCGCCGCGGCGTGGCGGTGGTGATGATCGTGGCGGTGCTGGCCCCCATGGTGGTTCAGGGCGCCCTGCCGCAAGTTCCGCGCGGCGGCGTGCAGACCCAGTTCAGCCCGGATTTAGGTATTCACAGCGAGGTTTATTCCGAGGCCCGCCTGCACCAGTTGCGCACCGCCGGACAGCCCGTTTTCCTGCATTTCTGGGCGTCATGGTGCATCATCTGCCTGATGCATGAAAACCTGGTCTATTCCACCGACGAATTCCAGGCCTTCCTGCGCGACAATAACGTGGTTTTCATGGAGATCGATAATACGCTGGAAGACCCCGAGACCATCAGGATGATGGAACGCTTCGGGCGCTCCGGCCAGCCGCTGGATATCTTTTTCCCCGGTGACATTGGCGCGCCCGCCTATGTGCTGCCCGAGCTTTACACCACCGGCAAGGTGCTGGCGCTCATGGAGCCGCGGCTTTAGAAGCCTTTCTGCTCTGGGGTGAGGACATAGCCGCAGCCATAGCCGCAGCGGTATAACCGGACGCGTTCCGACAGGGGCCAGGGCGTTTGGGGGCGGCAAGATCGCTCATGCCGCGCAGCGTTCAAAGAGAATGGCCGCCACCCCGAAATAATTTGCGGAGCGGCGACCGAGTTGGAGATGTTGCAGGTGGTTCCGAGGGCTCAGGCAGCCTTAGCCGCTGTTCGAGCCTGAACGGTCCTCGTCGAAGTCATCTTCGTCTTCATCTTCGTCGAAATCGTCCTCATCGAAATCGTCCTCGTCGAGGTCGTCGTCGTCGAAATCGTCCTCATCGAGGTCGTCGTCGTCGAAATCGTCCTCGTCGAGGTCGTCGTCGTCCAGGTCATCCTCATCGAGGTCGTCGTCGTCGAAATCGTCCTCGTCGAAATCATCCTCATCGAGGTCGTCGTCGTCCAGGTCATCCTCGT
>JACZSK010000136.1 GCA_022574255.1 Pseudomonadota bacterium | reverse complement strand
ATGCCGCGCTCGCGCTCCAGGTCACCGGAGTCCATGGCCCGCTCGGCGACGCGCTGATTATCGCGCACGGCGCCCGACTGGCGGAACAGGCTGTCCACAAGGGTGGTCTTGCCATGGTCAACATGGGCGATGATGGCGATGTTTCTGGTCTGCATCGGGTAACCTGCACAGGGGCCGTTCCGGGCTTTACGGGAGCGGCGCGGAGTATACGCGGAAGCGCCGCCGCCGCAAGGGCGAAGATTGCACCATGGGATTAAACAAGATAGTTCGCGGCGGCCCCGGCCAGCCCTATGGGAACCAGCGAGACCACCAGTTGAACAACCGCCGACATGCGCGGTTCGGGCATGAACACCCGCTCGGTCAGGGGATGGACAAAAAAGACGGCGAAGGAAATGACCAGGGGGATGGCCATGCTCCGGTCCTGAAGGAAGATAAAAGCGATCAGCGCCAGATAGGTGCCGCCGATGGAAAGCGTTCCGGCGGTGCTCCAGGGGAAGCGGCAGCGCGGCCAGTTCCACAGCAGAAAGCCGAGGATCGCCATGGCCGCCGCGATCGGGAAGCGGGCCAGAGACGTTCCCGATACCAGCCCGACAACGGCCAGGCCGGCGAGCGCCGCCAGCAGCGCAACCGGCGACGCAATGCCATCGTCGCGGTCGTCGTGCAGCCGTTGCAGCGCGATAATGCCGGCGATCATCAGCAGCGCGTAGGGAACCGTGCCGGTAATGTCGCGAAAGGCGCTGTAGAAGGTCACGCCCAGCCAGAATATGATGACCATGGGCAGCCCGATATACAGCGGCCGCACCAGGCCAATGGGATTGTCCGCCTGGTCGACAAGGGCGCCGGCAACCATGCCCGCCAGGATGATATAAGGCAACATGGCCAGGGCGTTGGCCGGCGGCCAGCCGGGAAACCCCTGGACCAGCAGCAGGCTGGCGAGAAAACCGATGGCGATTCCCAGGCTGCCCAGCAGCACCCCCATCCAGGGGCCCATGAGGTAGCGCAACAGGCCCACCGCAATGGCCGATACCACCAGCGGCACGGCGAAGGTCTGGATTTGGCTGTCGGTAAAGTCGATCACGAACGCCATGCCGCGAATATCTCCTGTTTGCCCGGCGGTGAAATTTCCCTACAAGTCCCCTAGGGTCCGGACCCTAGTAATAGGTGGCGAGTGTTCATGAGGGGTAAACATTGAGCCCATGAAAGCGGATTTTGACTTAGCGAAAGCCCTGCGCTTTGTCGCGGTGTTCGGGCTGACCTATATACTCAGCCAGTTCCTGCGCACTTCAAACGCCGTGCTGGCGCCGGTCCTGACCGCCGAGCTGGCGCTGGACCCCACCGACCTGGGGGTGCTGACCGGGGCTTTCTTTCTCGCCTTCGGGGCGGTGCAGATTCCGGTGGGAATTATGCTCGACCGCATCGGCCCGCGCCGCGTCGTGGCGCTGGCACTGTCGCTGGCGGTCGCCGGCACCCTGGTATTCGCCACCGCCGAGGGTCTGGCCGGGCTGATCCTGGGCCGTGTTCTCATGGGGCTGGGCTGCGCCCCCACCCTGATGGGGGCCTATGTGGTGTTTGCCCGCTGGTTTCCCGCCGACCGGTTCGCCACCCTTTCCGGCATGCAACTGGGCATTGGATACACCGGCATGCTGCTGGCGACGGCGCCGCTGGCCATGGCCGTATCGGCGATTGGCTGGCGCTGGTCAATGGCCGCGGCGGCGGTCTGGGGGGCATTTTTCGCGGCAGTTATTTACCTGTTGGTGCGCGACGCGCCGCCGGGCCACTCGCTTGAGACCCGCGCGCCCGAGAGCCTGGGCCGGGCGCTTGCCGGCGTGCGGCAGATCATCCGCGACCGGCGCTTCTGGCGGCTCCTGCCCCTGCAGTCGGTGGGGTACGGCGCCACCGCCAGCATTCTCATGCTGTGGGCGGGGCCTTACCTGGCTCAGGTGCAGGGGCTGGACGGCGCGGCGCGCGGCAACCTGCTGTTCCTCATGGGGGTTGGCGCGATTCTCGGGGTCATGGCCTTCGCGCCTCTCGACCGGCTGTTCAACACGCGCAAGGGCGTTGTTCTGGCGGGCAGCCTTGCCAGCCTTGGGGTCATGGCGGCGCTGGCGCTGGTCGCGCATCCTTCGCTGCTGCTGGTGGGCGGCCTGTTTGTGCTGCTGGCGGCGCTTGGCGGCTATATCGCTGTCCTGATGTCGCATATCCGCATGTTGTTCCCCGACCATCTGGTGGGGCGCGGCCTGACTGTCGCCAATATGTGCAGCATGGGCGGCGTTGCCCTGATGCAAATGGCGACCGGCGCCATTCTCTCGCGCTTCGATTCAGCCGCGCAAACAGACGGCCAGGCTTACCGTGCCGTCTTTCTCTTCCTGGCCGTCGTGCTGGCCCTTGCGGTGGCGGCCTATTCGCGCTCAGATGACATCCGGCCTTTCAGCCCGGCGGCCGGTGGGGACGGACAGTGACCAGACGATACCTGATTATCAGAAACCCGGTTTCGGGACGTGTCGGCAAGGGGCTGACCCGGGCCGTGGCGGCGGCGCTGGGCGGGATGGGCGTGGAGACCGAAATCACCGAGACCGGCCCCGGCACCGCCACCCGGCAGGCCCGCGAAGGCGTGGCGGCGGGTTATGATGCCATTCTTGTGGCCGGTGGCGACGGCACCATCCGCGAGGTCGCCAAGGGCATGCTGGGCAGTGGCGTGCCGCTGGGCGTGATCCCGGTGGGCACCGCCAACAGCCTGGCCCGCGAGACGGACATGGGCCCCGCCCACAGCCCTGAAGCGCTGGCTGGCGTGCTGGCGGCGGCCTGGACCCGCTCGGTCTTCCCCGGCATCGTTACTCTGGACGGCAGGGAGGAGATTTTCCTCGAGGAAGCCGGCGCTGGCATCGATTCGCTGGCTGTGGAGGCGGTAACGCCGCGGCTGAAGCAGATTTTTGGCCCCATGGCTTATGTGCTGAAATGCGCGCAGCAGCTTTTCCTCGGCCCCAACGTTGATATAGAGGTCCGCATAGGCGACCGGCGCATCGCTGCCGGCTGGTTCATCGCCGCCCGCGCCGATCATTACGCCGGCTGGCTGCGGCTGGGCTCGGGGGTAAAGCTGGGAGACGATGAGTTGGTGTTCCTGATGGTGCACCGTTCCCGGCGGCTGGAATTTGTCGGTTATCTCTGGGGCCTGCTGCGCGGGCGCTTCGGCGCCATGGAGGGGGTGACGCTGGTCAGGGCCGGCGAGGCGCATATCAGCGCCGGCGATGGTTCCCCGGTCCCTGTTCCGGTGCAGGCGGACGGTGATTTCGTGGGCCATGCGCCCTTCACTATTCG
The DNA here is from genome assembly GCA_022574255.1 of Pseudomonadota bacterium. GTDB lineage: Bacteria > Pseudomonadota > Alphaproteobacteria > Sphingomonadales > SMXR01 > JACZSK01. The sequence continues at coordinate 2,462 of JACZSK010000136.1, read as the reverse complement.
CCTTGCGGACCAGTCAATTGACCTGATCATACCGGCGCCGATGTAGCGCTCTTGAAATTGCTTAAGAGCCGGTATTGAAACGCGGCGCTTTTGCTATTAGATAAGGAGCATACGGGTGAGCCTCTGGTTCCCCGTTCAACACCCTCCGTGGGTGTTTCCTCCCTGAACTTTGGCCACTCCTTTTTTGGGGGTGGCCACTTTTTTTGGCATGCGGGTTTATTCGGCTGCCAGGGAAGCGCTGGCGCCCAGGTCGGCAATATCCATGGCGTTGACCGCGCCAATCAGGCGGTCCATGTCATCCGCCACGTGCTGCATGGCCTTTGTGCGCCGCCTGATCCGGGCCTCGTCCATATAGAGCCGCCGGTTGATCTCGATCTGGATGGCATGCACCCCGGCCCGGGGCCGGCCATAGCGAACGGTGCAGTAACCGCCGGCATAGGGGTCATTCCGCACCACGCTGTAGCCCATGTCCTGCAATAATTCCTCGATCCGTGCGGTCAGCCCTGGCGCGCAGCTTCTGCCATACCTGTCGCCGAGAACCATATCGGGATCGAGGGGCCGGCTGCCGCGATCGGTGGGCAGCGGGCGACGGTTCGCCAGCATGTTGCGCTGCCGGCCCGTTTGACCCATTTGACCCATTTGCCCGGACGGCATGGAGTGGCAATCAAAGAGGATGGCGAAGCCGCACCGCGCCTGCGCGTCGTCGATCAGGCTTTGCAGCGCGGTATGATAGGGTTTGTAGATGTTCTCGATGCGCGCCCGTTCTTCCGCATACAGCAGCTTGCCGTCATAAATGGGCAACCCCGAGCAGACGACGCGGGCGATGGTGCCCAGGCCCGCGGCAACCCGGTCTGAAGTGGTGTTGGCCTCCGCTGGCAACCGGTCGTCGAACATGCGCGGGTCCAGTTCCATGGGCTCGCGGTTCACATCTATATAGGCGCGCGGGTATGTGCCGGCGATCAGCGTCGTGCCGTGCGACGGCGCGCTTGCAAACAATTCATCGACAAAGCAATCTTCCGAGAGGCGCAGGGTCCGGGCGTCAAGCCGCGATGCGGCGCGGAAATCCGCTGAATAATTGCGTCCGCTGTGCGGTGAATTCAGTATCAGCGGCCCGGCCGGGGCGTTGGGTGCAAACAGCTTGAAGGGCTGGGCCCCCGTCGCCCCGGGCTGATCGCTCAAATCCTTCGCTGGTCCCGGCATGTTTTTTTCCGGATTATTACATTCGCTCGCGGATTCGCTCCGCCTCCTGGTAAAATAGCACGCCCGAACCCCGCGGCCAGTCATTTTTGGCTGAAATCAGGGGCCGAGCCAGGTAGTGTCTCAGTTTCAAATAGATGAAGGTTGACACAAGGTTAGCGCGGCGGGGCATATTCTCGCGGTCGATTAGCCGCGACCGCACCATTCTTTCGCACATATCGACTAAACAATGATTTTTCGATTTGACTTCGTTTGATCGTGACGATGCCGCTGGCAACTGATTGGAGATCGCGATGGTGCGATCGTCCAGGAGGGGCGACGCATATGGCTTGCTTATTTGGAAAGTCATCTCGCATGATTTCAAAGGCGGGAATCATATCTGTATCCACAGAGATAACCAGAGCGATATCGAACTCGTTGCAATAAGCATCGCGAATCAAATAACTGCCCAACGCCACATCTGTTTGCTTTTCTTCGCGTTTACGCCATTGGGCTTTGTATTGTTTGCCGCCAAAATATTTCAAGTAGCGCGTGGCAAATTTTCCCATGTGGCATTCAATATTCTTCGCCTTTAGTGCCTTGACATATTCCCTATGTCTAACCAGACGCCCATAATGCTTCGTTCCGCTGAAATGATTGGCATAAGCGGAAAAATACCTTACGCGCATTATTTTCTGTGATTTGGTCGCGATTAGCTTATTAGCCAAGGTCCGAAGATTCACCCATTTCAGATGGGGAACGTTTAGCTCAGCTATTCCGTGCTATAGATTGAATCCATCTATATATACTGCAACGCGATCCTGCGGCATTTTGCCCCCCATAAGTTGCCTAATCAATTTTCAATTGGAAATTAAGACTTTGGGGCGTATATTACAAAGTGTAATTCTACTCCTGTGGTTTACTGCAGGACCCCCCCGATGCTCCGGCTCGGGGGGTTTTGCTTTCTCTCGCAATTCAACCGCTCCTGTGCTATGCTTAGCGCTAAGGAGCACCCCATGCCCAAAGGACCAAAAGGCGAGAAGCGGCCCGGTGACGTTATCGGGGCTGCTGTCATGGTTGCCAGGATCGCCACCGGCGAGATTGAGGAGCCGACCGACGACGGCAAGAACCCCGCTGCGGTCGCGCTTGGTCGGATGGGCGGCAAGGCGCGGGCTGAGAAATTAACGGCAGAACGGCGGTCAGAGATTGCTAAGCAGGCGGCGGAAAAGCGGTGGTCAAAGAAATAGCTAAACCGGCAATTCTAGGTTGGTCCCCTTCTTGGGTGC
>JACZSK010000135.1 GCA_022574255.1 Pseudomonadota bacterium | reverse complement strand
ATTAGGGCCAGCGGCCACATACACAGTGCCGCATCAACAGGCCGGACACATGACTGCACCCGACCAATTTGCACCAACGTCAAATAATCACTTGCCAAATGGGAGCCGTCCACACATGACCCAAAGTGGGCATTAACAATATGGCCAGAACATTGTTGCCAGCTGGTCGCCCACTGTTCGATTTCGCACAGATGTGATCGATATCGGACAGTTGCTCGCGATATACGCGACTGGCTGTCTGGAACCTGATGATTTCACAAAGAAAATTCTGAGAGAATATTGGCACGGTCTTTGCAAATCGACAGGTACACATTCACCCGGCGTCACAACTGGGCAGGCGAACAAAAGGGGACGGCCCGTGATTAAGAACTATATCGTCATTGCTTTGCGTAATATCTCGCGGCACAAGCTTTATGCAGCAATCAACATTGGCGGGCTGGCGCTGGGGCTGGCGGCTGCGGCGCTGATCGCCCTGTTTGTCCGCGACGAACTCTCGTATGACAATTGGATCCCGGGGCACGAGCAGATCTACCGCATTCACAGCACCTTCGAGATTCCTGGGCGCTCGCCCTTCCGCACCGTGCGTTCGGCGGGGCGCATATTACCGGCGATGATGGAACGCTTTCCCGGCATCGAGGAAGGCGTGCGAATGGTCAATTTCGGGCGGACGGTTTATCTGGACGGCGAGGCATTTGACGAGCGCATGATGTTGGCGGACGCGGAATTCTTTGATCTATTCGACCTGCCCTTTGCTGAAGGTGATGCAGAGAGTGCCTTTACCGGGACCAGATCGGTCATTTTGAGCCAAGCCCTGGCGCACAAGTATTTTGGCGATCAACCGGCGCTGGGCGAAATCCTGAACATGAAATGGGGCGACGAGATGCGCGAATACAGGGTCGGCGGCGTGCTGGCGAACCTGCCGGGCAATACGCATCTGCGGTTCGGCATGATCGGCCGCATTGTCCCGTCCGATTTCGTCAACAATCCAGGCGTTCTGGATACCTGGACCTCGGTAAACACATACGGCTATTTTCGCCTGGCAAAAGGGGCCAATATTGCCGAGATTGAGCGCCAGGTGCCGGCTTTTCTGGATTCCGTGGTACCCGCGCCGGCCGATATGGATGTGGCCGTCAGCGATTTCTACAAGCTGAGCTTTATGCGGGTGGCCGATATCTATCTCGGCGCCAAGGCGCAGGCAGCAGACATGGGTGACATGCGGCGGTTGGGCGACATGTCGGCGGTCATTACCTTCTCGGCGGTAGCCATCCTGATACTGGCTATTGCGACGATCAATTTCATGAACCTGTCGACTGCGCGGGCCAGCCTGCGGGCAAGGGAAGTATCCATGCGCAAGGTCCTGGGCGCCGAACGCAAGCAACTGGTTTTTCAGTTCCTGGGTGAATCGGTCGTCACAACCGCCATCGCGCTGACTATTTCGTTGGCGTTGGTGGAGCTGGCTCTGCCCTGGTTCAACGCTTTCCTGGGCAAGACCCTGAGCCTGCCTTACATCGGCGGCTCCAGTCTGTTGCCGGTGTTGGTCGGCATGGCTTTGGTGGTGGGCCTAATTGGTGGGCTTTACCCCGCTTTTTACCTGACCGGCTTTCGCCCGGCAAAAATCCTGAGAGCCAACCAGTCGGCGGACAGCGACGGCAACGGGCGTTTCAGAAGCCTGCTGGTTGTGTTGCAATTCGCCATATCCATTGGCCTGATTGTTTCCACGGCGGTTATTTACGGTCAGTCGCTGTACGCCAAGAATCTGGACCTGGGGTTTGATAAGGAAAACAAACTGGTGTTGCGTGGGCTGGGCGGCGTTGATGCCACCACTGCGCAAACGCTGATCCAGGAGTTGAAACGGCACCCGGATGTGACCGACGCGGTGTTGTCGTCGGACGTGCCGACTGACAATTGGGAGAATAACGCCAGGTTTTCTTTCCTGACCGACGAGGGGGCGCAGAACTATCTCTTGAACTACGTTGCGGTCGATTACGGCTTTATGGAGGCTTACGCTGTCGAGCCCATCGCCGGGCGCCTGTTTTCAAAGGATTTCGGCGCCGACAATCTGCCGACGGCGGCAGAGCGCGGGCCCGAGTATGTTTCTTCGATCATCCTCAACAGTGCGGCTACCAGACTCCTGGGCATCATCGACCCGGCGGATGCCATAGGCAAGATTATCACCAGCGGGCTGGCGGGCGAAGATATGGTTACTTTCACCATCATTGGCGTGGTGCCGGATATGCAATTCCGCTCAGCCCATTATGGCGTCCAGCCGTCCGTATTCTGGCGGCGCCCCGCCAGTTTCGATAACTTGACCGTGGCTTTCAGCGAAACCGATTATCCCGGCTTTATTGCCGAAGTTGAGGCGCTGTGGACGCGCGTGCTCCCCGATGCCCGTATCGACCACCATTTGCTGGACGACTTGATCGCCGCTCAATATTACGACGAGGATCAGCAGGCGACCATGTTCGCGGCCTTTTCAGGGCTGGCAATCATTATCGCCAGTCTGGGCCTGTATGGTCTGGCGGCCTTTTCCGCAGAACGCCGCACCAGGGAAATTGGTCTCAGGAAGGTGCTGGGAGCCGGGGTGATGGATATCGTCCAGCTGCTGGTCTGGCAATTCTCGAAACCGGTATTGCTCGCCAATCTGATTGCATGGCCCCTCGCCTGGTATTTCATGGCCGACTGGTTGACAGGCTTCGAATACCGGATGACGCTGAACCCCGCACTCTTTGCCGGTGCCGGCGCATCCGCCCTTTTCATCGCCTGGATAACCGTCGCCGGCCATGCATTCCGGGTGGCTCGCGCCAACCCCATCAACGCCCTCAGATGCGAATAGCCCCCAAAGAGTCCGCTTCTGGCTAAAAACGGACTCTTTGGCGCCAAGCTCGGCTGATCGGAAGAAATTTCGCTCGAAATGGCAGATCTGAAAATCACTCCCAATGTCTGCTCTTGACCCAAGGCGGAAGTAGGTATTTTCATAATTAGAGACAGAATTTGCGATTCCAGTGGGCTCGAACCAAATAAGATTTTTGAAACTCTCCAAACTGGAGCATTCCTGAAAATGGATGATGACCTAAGGCCCAACAAGGCGGAAAAAGAATTTCTTACGCTCTCATATAATCGATTTTACGACATCTTCGATGAGGTGATGAATGATGCGTTCTGGGAAAAGAGTCGGCCACATCGTTTTTCTAAGATCAAGGATGGCTTTGCCGTCTATGCAGAATTGTTAAACTATGAACCAATTAAATGGGCTATTGACCATCTGAGGAGCAGCCGTCCGCCGATGGAGGCAGTGATCGGTGGTGAGCTTTTCCAGGTCATCAGAAATATTGTCTTTCATTTCCCATTTTTTGATTCATGGGATGAGGTGTGGGTTAGCAAAACGATCATTAATTGGAATAGATGTGGTCAAACGATAGACAGATTTTTGAAAAAACATGCTGGCAAAGACTCTGTAAAGTACAGGTTTTGGGAACCTGATAAGAAAAAAATGACATACGTTAGCATTGACTTCCCTAAACAATACAAAGAGGACGAAAAAATCTATTTGAGTGAAATTCTCTCTGAAAAAGAGGGCGTAAAATTCTCGTTCGTTTTAATGAGGCAAATAATCGACACCCAAGTTGAACAATAGACGGTTCCATTTTCGCAGTAATTGTAAAACCATTTTTCCACAAACAAAACCCCGCCCCAAGCTATAAGCTGGCATTCCCCAAGACAAACCGCCAATCACACTCGTTCGGGGCTGTCGCCGCCCGCCCGCCATGCTATATCTCGCCCATGTCCATTGACCCCTTCGATATGTCGGAATTCGAGCCCGCGCCGCCGCCTTTTGATGCGCCCGTAAAGCAGGGCCCGCCGCCCTATATGGACGGATTGAACGCCCCCCAGCGCGAGGCGGTTGAGACCGTTGAAGGCCCGCTGCTGGTGCTGGCCGGGGCGGGAACCGGCAAGACCAGGGTGCTGACCACGCGGCTGGCGCATATCATGGCCTCGGGGCTGGCGACCCCCGGCCAGGTGCTGGCGGTGACCTTCACCAACAGGGCGTCAAAGCAGATGCAGGACCGCGTGGCGCGGCTCATCGGCCGCCCGGTGGAAGGCATGGCCATCGGCACCTTCCATTCGGTGGCGGCGCGCATATTGCGCTATCACGCCGAGCTGGTGGGGCTGAAATCCAACTACACCATCCTTGATACCGACGATCAGGTGCGGCTGCTGAAACAACTGGTGCAGGCCCGGAATATTGACGTCAAGCGCTGGCCGCCGCGCCTGCTGGCCGGCCTGATTGACCGTTGGAAGAACAAGGCGCTGACCCCCGACCGGGTGCCTGCGGGCGAGTCCCATGCCTATGCCGACGGTAAGGGCAAGGCGCTGTACGGCGAGTATCAGGCGCGGTTGAAGGTGCTGAACGCCTGCGATTTCGGCGATTTGCTGTTGTATAACCTGGAAATATTCCAGAAGCACCCGGACGTGCTGGCGCGTTATCATGCCCGCTTCCGCTATATCCTGGTCGACGAATACCAGGACACAAACCTGGCGCAATATCTGTGGTTGCGGCTGCTGGCACAGGCCACCCACAACATCTGCTGCGTCGGCGATGACGACCAGTCGATCTATGGCTGGCGCGGCGCCGAAATTGGCAACATCCTGAAATTCGAGGCCGACTTCCCCGGCGCCAAGGTGATCCGCCTGGAACAGAATTACCGCTCGACCTCGCATATTCTTGGCGCCGCATCGGGACTGATTGCGGCCAACGCCGGGCGGCTGGGCAAGACACTGTGGACCGACGCCGGCAGCGGCGAGCCGGTCAGCATTACCGGCGTTTGGGACGGGCATGAAGAGGCCCGCCATGTGGGCGACGAGATCGAAAACCAGCAATCCCGCGGCCACAAGCTGGCCGAGATTGCGGTGCTGGTGCGCGCCGGATACCAGACCCGCGCATTCGAGGAACGATTCATCACTCTGGGCATGCCTTACCGCGTGGTGGGGGGGCCGCGTTTCTATGAACGCAAGGAAATTCGCGACGCGCTGGCTTACCTGCGCGTTATCGCCCAGCCCGACGACGACCTGGCCTTCGAGCGCATCGTCAATGTGCCGAAAAGGGGCCTTGGCGACACCACCGTGCAAAAAATTCACCTGCTGGCCCGCGCCAAGGGCTGCTCGATGACCCGCGCGGCGCAGGAAATTATCGCCTCCGACGAGCTGCGGCCCCAGGCGCGGCGCAGTCTTGGTAACCTCCTGGAGGATTTTGCCCGCTGGCGGCAGGAAGCCGGCCTGCGCAGCCACACCGAACTGGCGGAGATCGTGCTGGAGGAATCGGGCTATACCGCCATGTGGCGGGCCGACAAGGCCCCCGACGCGCCGGGCCGGCTGGACAATCTGATGGAACTGGTGCGCGCCATGGGTGAATTCGAAAATCTGGAGGGATTCCTCGAGCATATCGCCCTGGTGATGGAAATGGAGCAGGACGGCGGCACCGACAAGGTTTCGATCATGACCCTGCATGGCGCCAAGGGGCTGGAATTCGACACCGTTTTTCTGCCCGGCTGGGAGGAAGGTATTTTCCCCAGCCAGATGACGCTGGACGAAAGCGGCCTGAAGGGGCTGGAGGAAGAGCGCCGGCTGGCCTATGTGGGCCTGACCCGGGCGCGAAAAAAGGCGCATATCCTGTTCGCCGGAACCCGCATGGTCTTCGGCAAATGGCAGAGCGCACTGCCCTCGCGCTTTATCGACGAGCTGCCCGCCGAGCATGTGGAGCAGAGCGCGGCCGCCGGGC
>JACZSK010000038.1 GCA_022574255.1 Pseudomonadota bacterium | reverse complement strand
GCTTCGGCGGGGCTTATCTTATTATACCGTACGGGTCCTTATGATTTGCAGCCTTAACTATCACTGGTTCTAGCTGATAAAATGATTTGTCCAAACCGAAGGCTGTCTTTGATGGCAGAGGGTTTTCTCGGCGTAATAATGCGTAGCCACAACAGTCTGCTGCTTGGATAAAGAGTGACTTCTTGGAGTCGCGATAGACAATATCTTCGAGAATGAGGTCTAAGGTAATGTTGCGGGAGATTTTCCGCCCCGGCCACAAACCGAACCGGCTAGGAATGCGATTGAAGTGTCTCATTCGACGCAGCATGGCATCATAATTTTTCCCTTGGTCGCAAAAGATTAACGCTGTGCTCCCTGCTTTTCGCATATTTACATTAAGCCTGTTGAGCATCCACTCGAAGGCCCGCTCCTCCTCTGCAAGGGGAACCGCTGTGTTAATGAGCTGAGCATCCGGCATTGAGGCAATTTTACTGAGAAAGAAATCGAATAGCGCGGCTCTTCGCCGCTTAGATATTAGGTCTGGGGCTATTCGACCCTTACCCCCATTCCAGTCGGTAGCGTGGATTTCTTTGCGGATAAAGATTCCATCTGATACTTTCATCTCTCGCCTGGCATCAAGCAACCAATCAAGCGATGCCCGCCATTGGTCAGCCGGTATAATAAGGGCTGAAAAGCAAGCTAGCTTGGTGTCTTTAGAATCATCAATGTAGACAAAGTGCATGGAAAAGATACAACCCAAAGTCGACAGCAAGAGTCAAGCACAACGCTTCAAGGATAAAGCCCGCGAACTTGGCTGCGATGAGGATGAAAAGCGCTTTGAGCGAACGCTGAAGCGCATATCGAAGCAGACGGAAGAGAAACAGAACCCCCCGGAACGTTAGATGCTTTGGTTCTTAGCCATAAGTTTTGCCATAGGTGTCCTGATCCTGATGATGTTTTCAGAGGACGGTCGAGGCTGTCTAGCTGGGATAATAGGATTAATTGTTATTCTTTTGGTCGTGACTGCCTTGGGCGCCGCCGCAATATTTGCCCTTATCTATTTGTTGGTTTAAGCATCGGCGGGTTTGCGAAGTATACAAACGCCTATCAGACAGCCATGTCCGAAAATGGCCAGACTCGCCACAACGGATAGTCTATCCATGGCTCATGGAACAGATCGGACGATGGACAAAAAAGGAATGCTATGAGGCCTGCGCCTCTCGCGACGCACGCTTTGACGGCGAGTTTTTCGCCTGCGTCAAGTCCACGGGCATCTATTGCCGCCCGGTCTGTCCGGCGATTATGCCCAAGCTGGAAAACTGCAGTTTCGTGCCGACGGCGGCAGCGGCGGAGAAATCCGGCTATCGTCCCCGCCTGCGCTGCCGCCCCGAGACCGCCCCCGGCTCGCCCGCCTGGATGGGCACCGGCTCGACGGTCGCGCGGGCGCTGCGGCTTATCAGCGAAGGCGCCGGTGATTTGTCCATCGCCGGGCTGGCCGACAGGCTTGGCATCAGCGACCGGCATTTGCGCCGGCTGTTCAGGGAACAGGTGGGCGCGGGGCCGAAAGCCGTGGCCCAGACCGAGCGCTTCCAGTTGGCCCGGCAATTGCTGGTCGAGACGGATTTGCCCATCACCGAGGTTGCCTATGCCTCGGGCTTCAAGAGCATTCGCCGCTTCAACGACGCCATCCAGCGCGCGTTCAAACGCTCGCCCGGCGAATATCGGAGCAAAGCCCGGCTGCTGGGCGCGCCCAGTGTCTCACCCAACCTGAAAATATCGCTGGGCACCCGCGCGCCTTATGACTGGGACCGCGTGATGGGCTTTTTCACCGCCCGCGTTATTCCCGGCGTCGAGCAGGTATCGGGCGGCATATACCGGCGCTCCATTGAGCTTGGACCCGCACGCGGCATATTGGCGCTGCGCCCGCGTCCCGAAACCGCCCAGGTGGAGGCCGAACTGCTGCTCGACGGCCCGGCCCATCTGACCGGCGCGGTGCGGCGCATCCGCGACATGCTGGACCTGGACGCAGGCGCCCGCGAGATCACCCGCCATCTTTCCCGTGACCCCCTGCTGAAAGACGTTTGCAGGAAAAACCCGGGCCTGCGCCTGCCCGGCTGCTGGAGCGTCTTTGAGCTGGCGGTGCGGGCGGTTGTTGGCCAGCAGATCAGCGTGAAGGGCGCCTGCACCCTGCTGGGCCGCATGGCCGAGGCTTACGGCGCGCCCGTGGCGGCCAACGAATTTGAAATCACCCGCCATTTTCCGGCGCCCGAGGCCCTGGCCGGCGCGGACTTGACCCGCATCGGCCTGACCAGGGCGCGCGCCGCGACGCTGCATGATCTTTCCAGCGCCTTTGCCGGTGATCCCGATTTTATCCACCCCGCCATGCCCAACGGCTCGGCAGTGCAGAAACTCCTGAGTATTCGCGGCATCGGCCCCTGGACCGCGCAGTATGTGGCGATGCGGGCGCTGCGCCAGCCCGACGCCTTTCCCGCCGCCGACCTGGGCCTTCTCAAGGCATCGGGGTTCGCCACGGCGAAGGAGCTGGAGGCCCATGCCGAACGCTGGCGGCCGTGGCGCGCTTACGCGGCGATTGCGCTGTGGCAAAAACTGGCAGACCAGGAGGAGCAAGCAAAATGAAAAATATGACATTGATCCATATGGAGACCATCGCCACCAAGCTCGGCGATTTCACCATTGCGCTGCGGGGCGGGGCGGTCTCGGCGGCGGAGTTCGGGGACGGCAAAGACCGCATCGAAAGCATATTGGCGCGGCGCTTCGGCGGCGTGCAACTGGTTACCGGCGACGCCAGATCCGATGCGGCCAGCGCGGTGCGGCGCTATTTTGCCGGTGACCTGCGGGCATTGGACAGCATTGCCGTCGATCTGGTGGGCACGGACTTCCAGATGCGGGTATGGCGGGCGCTGCAGAATATTCCGGTGGGCGAGACGCGCAGCTATGGCGGGATCGCGGCATCAATTGGCGCGGCAAAAGCCTTCCGCGCCGTGGGGCTGGCCAACAACCGCAACCCGGTATCTTTGATAGTCCCTTGTCACCGGGTGATCGGCGCCGACGGCAGCCTGACCGGCTATGCCGGTGGCTTGCCGGCAAAAGAATGGCTGCTTCGCCACGAGGGGGCACGGTAGCTAAAACTACTGTCACTCCGGGCCGATGGAACATCGAGACCCGGAGTCTATTGCCCTCTCCTGCACCACCAGCGTTTCCAATGGACCCCGGCTCGGGGGCCGGGGTGACGAAGGAAAAAAGGAGAGTGCCAAGGCAGGAAAAGGGGGAGGGTGGCAAAAAAAGCTGCGCGTATGAGGCCCGGGAGAACCTCAGTAATCCTTATAGTCCGCACCAGCCGCGGCGCAGGCGTTTTGCAGAAAAGGGTCGTCGGGCTTGCCGAAACCCAGATCCAGCCAGCCACCGCTGATCAGCTCGGGGGTATCCCAGCGCCCGCCCATGTTGTCAAGCCACCTGTGGTCATCGGTCGACGCAGCGACTCCCAGGATCAACCCGGACTCGTCGCCCCCTTTGTCCAGCAGCAAAGGAAGATAAAGAAACTCCAACTCGGATTCCTGGTTTTCGGCGGTCATCAGCGAAAAATAGAGCAGTAACCCCGCCGGATGGTTGAGAACGCATTCATACAGGCTGCGGAAAAACTCCACCGCTTCAGCGGATACAAAATCAAACACGCTGCCGCCGGTGACCTCGATACCGAAATTCTCCACCAGCCGCGTACCGGCCAACCGCACGACGTAATCGGGTGGCGCGTCGCCCCCTGGCAGGTTGCGCTCGTAAAGAAAAATGTTGGGCAGGCATTTCGCCAAATCCGCCGGCGAAAAATCGCTGCGGTGTGGCAAACCGCCCTCGGGTCTTATCTGGTGCCAGTAGTCATGCACCGCCTTGACGCAAATATTCCGCATCTCTGTCATTTTCCCTGCACCAAACGGCGAACCCGGGTCAGGCGCCTTGGCGCCTTGCCGGGTTAAAGAGTCCCAATTCCATTTCACTATGGCGCAGGTCGTACACCACACCAAGGCTTCCATGGCCCGATGCCAGAAATGTGATGATGGTATGGTGGGCCGACCGACCGGCGGTCAGCGGCCGTAACGAAGCAATCCGTCACTGCGCAGCAGTTCCGCGGACAGGCTGCCTGCCGGAGCAGGAGAAGCGGCGGCAACAGCTTTTGAAGTGATGGTATTTTTTCCGGTGTCAATCTGTTCCAGCGCCTCGGCGGCGCGGCTCAATTGTTCCGCAATGGTCATGTCCTGATTTGCCATGAGACTTTCCTGATTTTAACTGCGCGTGAACCAGCCGCTCTGGCGGGCCCTTTCTTCAGCGTAAACGAGCGGCAACGCTGTTTATTCCCTGTTGATCCGTTTTTTTTGCGCCAAGACAGGTTTAGACCCCTGCGCTTAACAGACCGCTAAAAAATTGGAACAAATTTGGGCCTACCCGACCACGCCTTTATCGCGCAATCCCGCGATGTCGTCCGCCGAATATCCCAGTTCCTCCAGAACCTCGGTGGTTTGCTGGCCCAGCGTCGGCGGCGCGCGATCGTAATCCAGCGGTGTCGCGGAATAGGTAATGGGTGTGCGCACCTGGGGAACGCTGCCCGACAGGGGATGATCCAGGTCCATGACCATGCCCCGCGCTTTCACCTGAGGGTCGTCAAAAACCTGCGCCAGATCGTTGATGGGACCGCAGGCGATATTCGCTTCCTCCAGCAGCGCCTGCCATCGGGAAGTGGTTTTTTCTGCCGTGACCGCCTCGATAATCGGGATCAGCGCCTCGCGGTTTTCCACCCGCGCCTTGCTGCGGGCGAAACGCGCGTCATCGGCCAGTTCCGGCTTGCCCAGAACTCCGGCCAGCCGCCGGAACTGGGCGTCATTGCCCACCGCGATGATGATCTGCCCGTCCGACGTGGCGAAAGGCTGGTAGGGCACCAGGTTGGGGTGGCTGTTGCCGCGCGGGCCGGGAATTTCACCGCCGACCAGGTAATTCATATTCTGGTTGGCCAGCCATGCGACCTGGGTATCCAGCAGCGACATATCGATCATCTGGCCTTCTCCTTTGTTCCTGCCGCCGGTCTTGTCGCGGTGGGTCAGCGCCGCCAGGATGGCCACCACCGCGTAAAGACCGGTGGAAATGTCTGATATGGCAACGCCCACCTTCAGCGGCCCGGTCTCGGGGGTGCCGGTCACGCTCATCAGGCCGCCCATGCCCTGGATCATAAAGTCGTAACCGGCCTTGTCCCGGTAGGGGCCGGTCTGGCCAAAGCCGGTGATCGAGCAATAGATCAGCCCCGGGTTGGCGGCGGCGAGGCTGGCGTAATCAAGGCGGTATTTCGCCAGCGCCCCGGCGCGGAAATTCTCGATCAGGATATCACTGTCCGCCGCCAGCTTCGCCACGATCGCCTGCCCCTCGGCGCTTGCGATATCCACCGCCAGCGAGCGTTTGCCGCGGTTGGCGGAGAGATAATAGGCGGCCTCAGGGGTCTCTTTGCCGTCCCTGTCTTTCAGGTATGGCGGACCCCATTGGCGGGTGTCGTCGCCGCTGCCCGGCCGCTCGATTTTAATCACCTCCGCCCCCAGGTCGGCCAGCAGTTGCCCGGCCCAGGGCCCGGCCAGCACGCGCGACATGTCGAGCACGCGGATATGGGAAAGCGGACCGGGCATGGGGTTCCTCGAATTGATTGGGGCGTTAATTGGGGACAGTATACTTAATTCAGATCACTTGGCGGTTTCGCACTTTAATTAAGTATACTGTCCCCTTAATTCCAGGGTTAGAAGAATGAAGAAATCAAATTTGAGATACAGGGTTTGGGGCTTGTTGGCTTTTGCTCTCTTGAATTGGGCAGGGCTGGCATTTTTGGATGCGCAGTTAACTCACCAAATTCGTTCTTTGTTAACATTTTTTGTATTCTTCGCGGCATTCCTGGTGGTGTTCCAAAAATGCGAGGCCTGCGGATTGCATTGGTATATCAAGGAATATCCTGAACCAGCGATTGAAAAACCCTCCATATTGCAGCGCTTATGGCCACACCAAGACCCGCCAGAGTTTAATATGCCAAAGACATGTCCGAAATGCGGCATCCTTCGGCGTTAGAAATTGGGGAATTCCGGGGGAATTCCGGGGACAGTATTCAAGATAAAACAGTATACCGAACCGTTGATCGACGAGATGCTGTCCCCAATTAACGCCGCCGCAAGAAACAGGTATTGTGTCCCCGGAATTCCTAAATGAAATTTGATCGAAATACTCTAAAATTCCTTTTGATGGCGACAGTTGGTAGCTTTGTTGTCGGTGTAGTAATGGCAGCTGCCGTTAGTTTTCTTTTGGACCCATGCAAGGTGCCTAGCCTTCTAATTATGGTTCGAGGTGGTATTTATTTCGTGGGAGTTGGTATTATCTTTATTGTAACAGTTCTCATTTTTTCTAAACGTTGAATTCGGCGTCCACTAGCGCCGAATTCCGGAATTTCGGAATTCCGGGGACAGAATTCCCGAAATACCTCTACAACCGCTCGGGCGGCGTATGCAACATGCGGCGCTTGCCGTCGCCACCCGGCCCCCTTATGCTGCCCGGCCATGACGAAAAAGCAAAAAACAGACATCAACGATATCAGCGCCCTGGTGGTCGCCGGTGCAAAACACGCCTGGGCCGAGAAAGAGCCGATATTGCTGATCGGCCTTCTCGAGGGCGTGATCATGGTCACCCTGTTCTGGCCCGTGGTGCAGCTTAATTTTTCCGCCCTGCAGGTGGCGGGAAGCGGGGATGCCACCCTGACCGAGGCCTTTCTCGCCAGCATGATGGACCTGTGGCCGCGCTATCTGTTGATGATGCTGTTCAATCTGACGATCACGGTGGTCATCGCCCGCCTTGCCGCAAGGGGGCGGGCCGCAACGCTGGCTGGCGGTCTGCCGGCCCTGGCCCGGCACATTATGTGGGTACTGTGGCGCGTTCTGAGCGCCACCGGATGGATTCTTGCTGGCCTTGCCGCCCTGTGGCTGGTGGCCATGGCAATCACCATGCCCCTGTCGCTGATCGCCGGCGGTGGCGGCGGAACCTTTGCGGCAATGCTTCAGGGTGTGCTGGTCATCCTGCTGGCCGGCGGGCTGTTGTTGCTTTCCGGCGCCACAGGCCTGTCGTTGGTCTCGGAATGCGCCGACCATCACCTTTCCATCCGCGGCGCCTGGGGCCTCTTGAAAGGCCAGCGCGTCACGCTGGCCGCCGGCATATTCGTGGTCTATCTGGGCACCGCCGTGATCAACGGTGTTCTGGTAACGCTGATGCCGGAAAACACGGGCGGCCCCGACGATGCGCGGCTGGCGCTTTCGGTGCTGTTTGCCGCGACCATGATCGTCGGGACATTTTTTACCTTCATCTGGTTTTCCATGACCGCCGCGGTGGCCGAAAAGTTAGACTGGTCGGAGAACGAAGCAGAGCCCGAAGCGGAAGCCGACGAACCCGAGGAATAGCTTCCAGCCCAGCCCCCCGATATGCCCCTAGCCAAAGTCGGGCTTGCGCTTCTCTTTAAAGGCTTTCAGCCCCTCGGCGAAATCGTCGCTGTCATAGGCGTCCAGCGACAAGGCGATTGATTCCGCGTCATCCTTCACCGCACCGGCCTCGACCTTGGCCATGATGCGCTTGGCCGCGGCCAGGCTGGAGGGCGCGTTCATGGCGATTTCCGCGGCCAGTGCACTGGCCTTGGCGGCCAGGGTCTCGGGCGCCACCACCGCGTTCACCAGGCCAAACAGATAGGCTTGCTCGGCATTGATGCTGCGCCCGGTGAACAGCATGTCCCTGGCCACAGCAGGCCCGGCCAATGCGGCCAGCCGCGCCGTATCGGCCAGGGGATAGACCAGCCCCAGCCTGGCCGGCGGCACGGAAAATTTTGCATCGGCAGCAACGATGCGCAGATCGGCGGCCAGCGCCAGCGCGCAACCGGCGCCCGAGCAATTGCCCGCCACCGCCGCGATGGTCGGCATGGGAAACTCGCGCAAGAGCGTCAGAACCCCGGTCAGGGCGTTCCATGTTTGTTCGCGAAAACGCGGTTGCTCGACCGCACGCTCGAACTCGGTCAGGTCGGCGCCGCTGGAGAAAAAGCTGTCGGATGACGAAGTGATCAGCACCACGCGCAGGCTGCGCCGCGCCGCCCAGTTCTCAAGCGCCGCCTGCAGCGCGCCCCACATGGCCTTGGTTATGGCGTTACGCTTGTCGGGCCGGTTCAGCGTCAGCCGCCCCACATTGCCCTCTACATGGGCGAGAATATGCCCGGATTGATCGCTCACGCCATGCCCTCTTCTTCCCTGGTCAGATCAGTTTCTTTTGCCCCGCCTCGTCCTCTGTTGATTCCTCAATCAGGGCGGCGTCATCGTTGGCCACAGAGTTAACTTGTCGAGAGACCGGATGGAAGGCGAAATCGGCTTCATCGAAGGGCGTGAGGCGCGACAGAATTTCCTTCGGCGGCACGTCCTCTTCGCCCAGCCAGAGGCCGTAATCCTCGGGGCGCAGGATCACCGGCATGCGCCCGTGCAACGGCGCGATGGTGGCGTTGGCGCTGGTGGTCAGTATGGCGGCGCTCTCCAGAGCGTTATCCCCTCCCGGCCCTGCCCACATCTCACTGAGCCCGGCGAAGGCGAACAGCGGCAGCGCCCCGCCCTCGCCATCCCGCTCGCCATCCCCCGCGCCTTTGAGGTGAATCAGGTAAGGCTGCTTGGGGCCGGAATCTTGTACCTGCCATTCGTAAAAGCCGTTGGCCGGGATAAGACAGCGGTGATGGGCAAAGGCGCCGCGAAAAAAGGGCTTTTCCGCCACCGTCTCGGCGCGGGCGTTGATCATCGGGCGTCCGGTTGGAAGCTCTTTCATCCACTGGGGCACCAGCCCCCATTGCGCCAGGGTCAGGCCTCTGCCTTTTTCGCCCCGGGCCAATTCATCCTCCCCGCCGAGACGGATAATGGGGATCGGCTGCATCGGCGCCATGTTATAGCGCGCGCGCATGTTCAACCCGCTCTCGAGCGCGAACATTTGCCGCAGGGCCTCGATGGGCGATGTCATCATATAGCGGCCGCAGATTGGAAATCTCCTAAGCGTTTAATATTAATACATTTATTGCGTAGATTTTTCTAAAAACTATTCTTCATACTATTTCATATTACTTGATGAGGACTTGCTCCTTGCACAAACGAGTCACAAAAGTAGCGCTTCAAAGCGGCCGAATAGTATGGAACTATCTAGTCGCACACTGGTAATAATTTAACTCAACCAGAAACTTTTTTGAACGTTAAGCGGGAATTGAGGGTACAGCAGGTTGCTCGAAGTGATATCGAACTTTTTTGGGGAGGTAATGATGCGATTTTTTGGAATGCTGCTGCTTTTGTTGATGCTTCCAAGTGCGGCATACGCGGACAAATTAATAATGGTTTGTGAAAACGTAACTGGTATGCGCGTTGATTTCATACACTCGTCAAATACTTTTGAAGAGGGCAAAGATGGATATTCAAATTCGAAGCAGATCATTATTTTTGATGAGAGTAACCCCGAAACGGTTAGCGCCAAATGGCAGACTGCCATCCCCAATGGGTTAGATGTGAGCAGGGAATTTGTTGATCAAATTGTTAAAGATGAATTCAAAGATGAACAAGTTATTTTGATAGACGGGCGTAGTGTCAGCACGTTGCTAATTACGCCCAGAGCAATTGAAACCGCTATTTATAATTTTGATGAAATGACGCTTCTTGCAACAAGATTGGTTATGACAATTGGGGGGTGGGATATTGCGGCTTACTACAAAGGCCGATGTGAACGGGTGAACTAGGCATATTGGGGTTAGGCTGGCGTCCAAGTGCCAAGGATTTGAAGCAGAGAGCCAGCACCCAATAAAAAGACGCCTGTCTTTGACCAACACTTGCGCTTCTCCATTCCGCCCCAAGGAGATGCAAGGAATCTGTAATTCATTCTTTGGACCAAAGATATTCGGCCAGATCCGCGCCTGCCGCTATCGGATCGGCGTAAATTTCCGTACCCGAATACCTCAGGACTTCATATCCGCTGGCCTTAAGCACTCTGTCTCGCTTCCGGTCGTGAACAAACGCGGCCTTCTCCTTGTGGTACTGAAAACCGTCACACTCCACGATGATCTTGATTGATTCATCCGACGGAATCCAAAAGAGTAAGTCGGGGCGAACGGCCCTCCCCTCCACTCGGACATTGGGCAGCCCCGGCTGTAGTATCATGTGGAATCGGTCTTCTAGTCCGAACCACTCGTAAAAGATCAAATGGCGCCACAGGTAGTGGTGCTCTCCGGCCTCCATCTTACCGCGCGCGAGTTCTTGATGTAGATATTCGTCAACACCTGCAATACTTCCGTTCTTGGTCTCGTACCAGGTTATGAATTCCTTGAAATTCGCACGACGCTTCCTGAAGGCTTCAATTTGCCCAGGCGCATTCTTAACGGAATGCTGCACAACAAGATTCAGTGGATCACCCTTTATGAAGGCAAGCACAAGAGAATTGACAAAAATCGTCTCGATCGGCGATTCAGTAAACTTGAATACAAACTCCAGGTTTTCTTTAAGAAGCAAATCGAGACCGACTTTTAAATACTCGCCAAACTTGGGATCATCTGACTCGGACGCGTGAACGTCGGATGACTCCTTAATAAAAGAGCGGGCCAACTCCTCGAACCGCTGTCGGTCCAATAGAATTTCTCTGAATTTATCCGTAGGGTAGGAGCTCATTAGCTTCCATACTTTTCACGTTACAGCTAATTTTGTTTAACACCAAACTGCACCTTCGCAAATATCGTAGCCGCAATAATAGTTACCAAATTAAACACAGCCCTGCGAACCCCTTCTAGCTGCGGTTATTTGGGGCTATGCTGCCCTTTACTTGGACAATAAATCGCTGGCACAAAAACAGCACAAGCCAAAAACGCATATTGAAAATCCGCTGTTTACAAGCGCTTAGGTGTATTGACTTTGTAGCGGCCGCACATGGTTTTTTGCCTCTCCCGCCTCTCCCGTCTCTGGACTTGCCAGCCTACTATCGCCTAAATGAGACCGCCAGCAAATCAGGGAGGGCGAGCCATGCCGCGCAGTTATCCGGAACGGCCCTATGTGGGCGTCGGCGCCGTCATCTTTCGCGGCGAGACCGTGCTGCTGGTGCAGCGCGCCAAGCCGCCCCGGGAAGGGGCATGGAGCCTGCCCGGTGGCGCCCAGAAGATCGGCGAGACCGTGCAGCAAGCCCTGGCGCGCGAAATCGCCGAAGAGACCGGACTGAAATTCTCGGCACGCGGTTTCCTCGAGGTGGTGGATTACATCGACCGCGACGGGGATGGCAAAACACGGCATCATTATACCCTGCTGGATTACTGGGGGGTCAGCGACGCCGGCGAAATTAAAGCCGGCGGTGACGCGGCCGACGCGCGCTGGGTGCCCCTGGCGGATATTGCAAAATATGCCATGTGGGAAAAGACCGTTGAGGTGATCGGGAAGGCGGACGCCATGCGGCGGAACAATACTTCCGCGACACTGGCGCTTCGTTCACTGGCGCTTCGATCACTGGCGCCGCACAGCATAAAAGGCCACGCCAAGGTCGTCGGCTGGGCATTTCTGTTCGGCATGGGCGCCTATGGGGTTGTCATGGCGATGATTACCCTGACCCGCATGGCGGGCTGGCTGGAATAGGGGGGCGGCCCGTTACACAACTTCTTCGTCACGCGCCGACCATTTTTGCGCGATACGCCCTGGCGGCTCTTTTTTTTACCCCTCACCTTCCCACCATGTGGGGCTCTTTTTCCACCCCTTCCTCTCCCACAAGGGGAGAGGGGTTTTCGCGCCGGCTCTCTTATCCCCTCTCCCTGAGGGAGGGTGCCAAGGCAGGAAAGGGAGAGGGCGACGAAGGAAGAAATTCCCTCTCCCTTGATGGGAGAGGGTGAGGGTGAGGGCGATAAAAAGAAGAAAGCTGGATTCGCCGATCAAGTCGGCGAATGACGAAGAAAAGGAGGGTCGGCGAATGACGGCAAATATTCGGCGGGTTGGCTGGAGCAGGCTTCACCTGATGCCGTTTTCCGCCTGCACCTCGCGGATATAAAGGATGATCGCCGGGATATCGCCGGGGCTGACCTGGGGCTGGGCCGGCATGTCGCCAAAGCTCCAGTGATGGGCCGGGGTGCCTTGCCTGACCGCCATGTAAAAGGACATGTCGCCGTGATGGCTGGATACATAAATGCGGTGAATGAGCGGCGGGCCCTGATCGCTGCCCGAGCCGCTGGCGCCGTGGCAGGCCGCGCAATTGGTGTCGAACAGTGTCTTGCCCTCGGCGGCGGCCTCGCTGAGCCTGGGCTCGGCGACCTCAACGATCAGCGGTGCTGTTGATTGCGCGCTCACGCCGGTCCAGACCGCCACGGCAGCAATACCGGCCAACGCCGCGCCGGCAAGTGGTTTATTCATGTCTGCCATTCTCCGGTTTCCTGCTTTGCACTTCGCCCTCGATTGCGATCCCCGGGTCATAATCCGCGTCATCCTCCATATGCGGCGGGATGGCGGGCGGGCCAAAGTCAAACTCGCCCAGCCGCTGCCCCAGCCGCTTCACCACCGGGTTGCCGGAATAGCTGGCGATCTTGGCGATCGCCACCGCCAGCAGCATGAGCGGCAGAACGACCAGCGCCACGAGCATGGAAAGGGTCGAGCCGGCGGCCCGCTCCATGCCCCGCGTTACTCTGTCAAAAGCCGCCATCAGCGATTCCCCGCATCAGCAAAAAAACATCGCCTTGCCCATAACGTTGGAGATTTTCGGGCGGTAATTTTCGCTGTCATAATAATCGTCCACATGGACCCTTTTCAGCCCCGAGATACAGGTGTCGACCGGCACGCTGACATATTTGCCCTCCTGCACCGCCATCATGCACCCGGTCTTGCCTTCCTCCAGATGCTGCACCGCCATGATGCCAAAATTGCTGGCGACCATGCGATCCAGAGAATTGGGGCTGCCCGCGCGCATCAGATACGCCAGTCTCTGGTTGACCGTGCCGATGCCCGTGATGCGCTCCAGCGACGCGCCCACCACCTCGCCGATGCCGCCCAGCTTCCTATGCCCGTAGGCGTCGGCGGGGCCACTTTCCAGCGGCACCTCGCCAATCATATGGGCGCCCTCGGAGACCAGCACAATGGCGTAGTTTTCGGGATTGTCCTTCTGGTCCTGAACGACCATTGCGGCCAGCCGGTCAATATCAAAAGGCACCTCGGAAATCAGCACCCGGTCGGCGCCCGACACATAGCCGGAGATCAGCGCCGTTTCGCCCGAATTGCGGCCGAACAGCTCGATCACGGCGATGCGCTCATGGCTGGCGGCGGGGGTGCGCAGGGCGTCGATCAGCTCTACCGAGCGCGAGACCGCGGTGCCAAAACCAATACAGAAATCGGTGCCGTAGACGTCATTGTCCATGGTCTTGGGGATGGCCACCACCGGGAAGCCCTGGGCCGAGAGATGCGCGCCGAATGACAGCGTGTCGTCGCCGCCAACCGGGATCATGGCGTCGATACCCAGCGCCTCCATGACCCGCAGCACATGCGGCGTGCAGTCATAACTGCCGTCTTTCGCTCTGGTAAGCGTCTTCGCGTCGAGAAAATCGGGCAGCTTGCCGGCGGCGACTTTGGCCGGGTTGGTGCGCGAGGTATGCAGGATGGTGCCGCCGCGCCGGTCTATATGGCGCACAAAAGTGCGGTCCAGCGCCACCGTCGCGTCGCTGTTGGCGGCGGCATTATTCGGGTCGTAATACAGCGGGCCGGCCCAGCCGCGCTTCAGCCCCACGGTCTCCCAGCCATTGTCGGCGGCGCGGTTGACCACCGCCTTGATACAGGCGTTCAGCCCCGGCACATCGCCGCCGCCGGTCAAAATTCCCAGTCGCATGTGGTTTCTCCAGTCAGGTCTCTATTATCACCGCTTCGCCGCTTCGACCAACAGGCCCGCCACCTCACCCGGGAACGCACTCAACGCTTCAGCGTCCAGAGGGTAATTCACAAGCCTTTCCTTGAGCAATTGTATGAGTAGCTCCGCCTGCTGCTGGTCCCGACCTTTTTTCGCCGGCTCGCGATCCAGCCGCTGCGCAACCCATAATTTATGCGCCGCAAAGGCGCGCGGATCGGGACAGGACAACCGTAACGGATATCCGTCTTCGCCAATACAGACAGTTTCGCATTTTGGTACGTTTAGCAACCAGATCAGACCTTCAATCTCTGCAGCCTCCAGGTCGTCCACCGAAGAGCCGAGATAGAGCCGGCCGCTGCTGGTCAGCGGGTTGCGGCCCTGCGGCGCGATCAAATCCACCAAAAAGCCGCGATCGTTTGCAGCGCGGTATCGCCGGCCCCGCACAGGTTTGTAGGACTTGTCTACCCGCCTAAGCAGGCCCAACAGACCCTTTCGATTCAGATTATCAGCCGCCAGACGCAGCTTTCGCCGGCTATCCAGCAGCAGATCCACATCGCCAGTAGCGACAAGCCCGCCGCCGAATTGCACACCGGCGATCGCCTCATAGTTATATAATGCGTTGGTTCCCACGACGATGACCTCGCCGCCCATATAGCCCTCGGCATCCAGCATGCGAAGAATTTTGGCACAATCGAGCGGCACCCGGCCTATTCGCATTGCCTGGTTAACCGGCGCCATTTCATCCAGCCGCTGCTGCAGAGTCTTGAATCGCCTGATCGCCGCGGCACGCCCCGCGCGGAAGGTTTTGTAAATTTCACGGGTCTCTGTTGTCTCGGGGCCCAGAGATTGTTCGCGACCCTTGATTATGCGATAGAGATATTCCCTGCCATTGCGGGATTTCCACGACATGCTTCCAGCAAACCTGTGGCGCAAATCCTGCTCCGCCTCGCGATAGGTATCGAAGACCTGCGCAGCATCAGTGAATTGTCTTACCTGCTCCGTTGACAGAGGATTATACATGGATTTTGCCCATAGAATATATCATATCGCCAAATATATGGGCAAAATGATATAAATCAATCGTTTATGAAAGAAATTACAGACTATTTTTGGCCTGTATCCGGAGTTATGAACAAATTTAGCTCCAGCGACTGCTGTGCTCAGTGCCCTAAATCCCTCAATGCCCTAAATCCCTCAATGCCTTAAACCCACTGAGTACGCCCCTCAGGCGTCGGGTAGTTTGTAGCCCTCGAATTGCTTGCGAAGCTCGGTTTTCAATATCTTGCCGGTGGCGGTATGGGGCAGCTCATCCACCGTGACCACGTCGTCGGGCAGCCACCATTTGGCCACCTTGTCGGTAAGGAACTCCCTCATCTCGGCCCTGTCGACCGACTTGCCCTCTTGCGGCACGATGATCAGCAGCGGCCGCTCGGACCATTTCGGGTGCGGCACGCCGATCACCGCCGCCTCCGCCACGTCAGGGTGGCCGACGGCGGCGTTTTCCAGCTCGATCGAGCTGATCCACTCGCCGCCCGACTTGACCACGTCCTTGGCCCGGTCGGTTATCTGCATGAAACCGCGCTCGTCGATGGTTGCCACATCGCCGGAATCGAACCAGCCATCCGCGTCCAGGATGCTGCCGCCTTCGCCCCTGAAATATTCGCTGGCGATCCACGGCCCGCGCACCAGCAGGTGGCCAAAGGTCTTGCCGTCGCGGGGCAGCAGGTTGCCGTCGTCGTCGGCGATTTTCATCTCGACACCCAGGATGGCGCGGCCCTGCTTGCATTTCAGCTCCCAGCGCGCTTCGTCGGGCCATTTGACGGTCTCGCGGGTCATGGCGCCGATGGTGCCCAGCGGGCTCATCTCGGTCATGCCCCAGGCATGGCGCACGGAGACACCGTAGTCGCGCTCAAAGGCGATGATCATCGACAGCGGCGCCGCCGAGCCGCCGATCAACACGCTTTTCACCCCGTCGAGGCGCTTGCCCGTCTCCTCCAGGTAATTCAGCAGCCCCAGCCATATTGTCGGCACCCCGGCGGTGGAGGTGACCTCTTCCTGCTCAATCAGGTCGTGCAGCGTCTCGCCGTCGAAATGCGGGCCGTTCAGCACCAGCTTGGCGCCCACCGCGGCGGTGCCATAGGGAATGCCCCAGGCGTTGGCATGGAACATGGGTACAACCGGCATGATCACCTCCCAGGACGAGTTGCCGAGCACGTCGCGGCCGGTGGCCACCATGCTCATCAACACATTCGAGCGGTTGGAATACAACACGCCCTTGGGATTGCCGGTGGTGCCGGAGGTATAGCAAAGCCCGGCGGCGTCGTTTTCGTCCAGCTTCGGCCAGTCGTAATCGCCGTCCTCGGCCTCCACCCATGTCTCATAGCAGATGGCGTTCTTCAGGCTGGTCTCGGGCATATGCTCTTCGGCGGCCAAGATGACAAAGGTCTCGATGGTTTTCATCTGGTCCTGGTATTCCTCGATCATCGAAACGAAGGAGGTATCGAGGAACATCACCCGGTCTTCGGCGTGATTGGCGATATAGATGATCTGGTCCTTGAACAGGCGCGGGTTAATGGTATGCGCCACCCCGCCCATGCCCGATATGCCGTACCACAGTTCCACATGCCGGTAGGTATTCCAGGCCAGCGTCGCCACCCGGTCGCCGGGCTGTATGCCATAGCGCTCCAGCGCCTGCGCCACCTTCTTGGCCCGCAAGTGGCAATCGGCATAGGTATAGCGGTGGATCGGCCCCTCGACGGTTTTGGTGACGATTTCAACATCACCGTGATTCACCGCCGCATGCTCGATAATTTTCGAGACCAACAGCGGCCAGTCCTGCATCAGCCCCAGCATAATTTCCCCTTCAAAGACATCCCATACCCAGACCTGTTCGCCAGGTCTTTTATCGGTCCGCCCGCAGGCTGCAAATCGCCGGCGACCGTCCCCGGGACGACTATAATCCGCGGACCGAATAATTCAATCGAAAGACTTTCGGAGAGCAAACCCTTGGCCGCCTTTATGAGAAACCCCCGACCGCCTTAAATAAGCCGGAAAGTTCCGGTTGATTTGAAGCGGCAAAGGGCGCATTTTGCGCCAATCAAACACAAGAGACAGGTGATTGTCATGGTGAGCATACGATATATAGCGTTTGCACTGGTCGTGGCGGCTTTTGGCTGGGCAGCCCCGGCAAGCGCCCAGGTCGCCGATTACGCGCTGGTGGAATATGAAGACGGCAACGGCGCCGTGACCAACGCCACCGACGTGCCGGGCGGAGAAGTTGACACAGGCACCTATGATGAAGTTGACACAGGCACCTATGATGAGGACACCATTCTGAACGAGGCCGGCAACTTTTTCGGCGCCGGCGCCGAGGGCCTGGGCAAGATAGTCGAGAAAATCTTCGCCGACCTGGGACGGCCCAGCGGTTATATCAAGGGCACCGAAGGCTCGGCGGCACTGATTTTTGGCCTGCGTTACGGCAGCGGCGAACTGGCCCACAAAATAGAGGGCAATCGCCTGGTACACTGGACCGGGCCGTCTATTGGCCTCGATGCCGGCGGCAACCTCTCCAAGACCTTCACGCTGGTCTATAACCTCTATGATACGGAAGACCTCTATCACCGCTATCCGGCGGTCGAAGGTTCCTTCTATTACATCGGCGGGCTGGGCGTGAATTACCAGAAGCGCGGCGAGGTGGTGCTGGCGCCTATCCGGCTGGGTGTGGGCCTGCGCGCCGGGGCCAACATCGGCTACCTGAAATATTCCAAGAAGCGCAAGATATTGCCTTTTTAGCGGCCTCACCCTGTTGCTTCGCTCCATCCCTGTCCCTTAAGGGAGAGGGTTATGAAGAGGGCGTCACCCCGGACTTGACCCGGAGTCTATTGCCCTCTCCGGATAGTACGGCGTTTTCAATGGACCCCGGATCAAGTCCGGGGTGACAGACGTTTGAAGCCATGTCAGGGAGAACGCGCCTATTCCGCGACCAGTTTCAACTCGTCCGCCGCTGTGCGACCGTCGCGCCCCTGGGTCAGTTCAAATTCCACCTTCTGGCCTTCCTCCAGCCCCTCGAGACCCGAACGCTCGACAGCGGAAATATGAACAAACACGTCGTTGGTGCCGTCTTCGGGCTGGATGAATCCATAGCCCTTCATCTTATTGAACCACTTTACTGTACCGATAGCCATTACAACCTCCCAAATTCTGTGCGCCGAGAGTAGTAGGCGAGGTTACGCTAGCGGTCAAGGTATTGCGCACGGATAGGGTGTAGCGCCGGTTCGTTAATCTGCTGATACAAACTGATTTTTTTCCTGAATCCTGAGCTCGACGGGCTCGAACAGGGCGGGGCGGCTGGTCTCTTCCGAAACATGTAAATAGGCGCGGGTTACGGTGGCCTCTTCGCCGCTGCCCCCGGCTGCCCGCGGGGCGGTAATCAGCCACACCCAGCCCGCGTAGGCGGCGGCGCGCGCGTCATGGGCCGAGGGCTCCGCCAGCCCCGAGGGGTGCGAATGATAAACGCCGATAATTTCTTCGTCGCCGCCACGCAAATCCCGTTGAAGCCTCATATGCAGCGCCGGATCAATCTCGAAGGAACCGCACCCCTCGGCCAGGTTTTCGCTGGGGTGAAGAGCGGTGACCAGGGCATCCCCGGCGTTGTCGATGCGCCCGGCGATAAGCCCGCAAGCCTCGGCGGGCAGCGCGCGCCGGGCATGCTGCTCGATCTCGCCCAACTGGGCGGCGGTCAGCGTAATTTTCATTCCTCGACGGCGAATGTGGCAGCGATCTCGACACGCGAAAGAACCTGCCCGCTGCCCAGATCGACCACCACCACCGTATCGCCGCCGGCGCCCCGGAAATGCAGGGTCATCCGGTCGCCGGTGCTGGTCGCGCCGATCAGTTCCGCGCCCGCCGGCCGGGCAATACTGATTTCCGGTGCATGGCGCGCGGCCAGGGCCGGATTGGGCGCATCATGTGTTTCCCCAACCATCGCAGGCGCTGCGGCAGCGTCATTCTGCTGGTCGTCGCTGTCGCTTATGCGGTAAATGATGGTCACGGCAATGACCGCCAGGCCGACCACCAGCAGCAGGCCCATGGTGAGCACCAGGATCACCAGGCCGCGATGCTGTTGCAGCGGGCTTTGCCCGGTTGTGTCTGCTGCGCTGGTCTCTGAAGGAAGTTCGTTCACTATGTCCGCCCGTAAGTCTTCTGCTGATAAGGGTCCAGACAAGCCCGCTCCGCTCGCCTCGGTCTCGGTGGTCACGGTAGCGCCGGGCGATGCCGGGACACGCCTTGACCGGCTGCTGGCGACGGCGCTGCCCAATTTGTCGCGCTCGCGCCTCAAGGCCCTCATTCTGTCGGGCTCGGTAACACGGGCCGTCAACCAGCAAGAGAAACTAACGGACCCCGCACACCGGGTCAAACCGGGCGAGGCATTTCGCGTCGAGGAGCCCGCCGCCGCCGACCCCGTTCCCCGGCCCCAGGATATTCCGCTGCTGGTGGTTTACGAGGACGACGACCTGATTGTTATCGACAAACCCGCCGGGCTGGTGGTGCATCCCGCCGCCGGCAACCCCGACGGCACACTGGTCAACGCCCTGTTGCATCATTGCGGCGAGAGCCTTTCGGGCATCGGCGGAGTGCGGCGGCCGGGCATTGTTCATCGCATCGACAAGGACACCTCTGGCCTGATGGTCGCCGCCAAGAACGACCGGGCGCACCGCGGGCTGGCGGCGCAGTTTGAGGCGCACAGCGTTGAGCGCGCCTATCTGGCTGTGGTGCGCGGCGCCCCCCGGCGGCTTGTCGGCCGCATTGAGGGCAACATTGGCCGCCATCCCGTGAACCGCAAGAAAATGGCGGTGGTGGAGACCGGCGGCAAGGCGGCGGTCACCCATTACAAAACGCTGGAGGTCTTTGCCGGCCCCGCAGCGAAGGGCGGCGCCAGATCCGGTGCCCTGGCGGCGCTGGTGGAATGCCGGCTGGAGACCGGACGCACACATCAGGTGCGCGTGCATATGGCGTCCATCGGCCATCCGCTGATCGGCGACCCCCTGTATGGGCGCGCCAAGACGGCGCCAAAGAGGCTATCCGGCGAGGCGCGCGCGGCGCTCGGCGGCTTCCCCCGTCAGGCGCTTCACGCATATGTGTTGGGTTTCACCCATCCGATCAGCCAAAAACCCTTTAAATTCAGTTCCAAGACCCCAGATGATATGGAGACGTTGATTTCCGCACTGCGGGGGGCATAGAAAACACACCCATAATCCCCCTATAGCCTTGACAAGACACATGTTTTCCGGGTATTATATCGGATCGATATATCTCGGCTATCGCTTATGGCGCCGCACGAAGTCAGCCACGGAACAGTTTTCAGGGACGTAAAAGAAAATGGCGACAAGCACCCTTCCCACCATTGCCCCGACCCTTACACCGGATGGCAATCTGACCCGGTATCTGCAGGAGATCCGCCGCTTTCCCATGCTCGAGAAGCAGCAGGAATACATGCTGGCCAAAGCCTGGGTCGAGCATGAGGATTCCGACGCCGCGCACCAGTTGGTGACCAGCCATCTGCGGCTGGTGGCCAAAATCGCCATGGGCTATCGCGGTTACGGGCTGCCGGTGGCCGAGCTTATTTCCGAGGGCAATGTGGGCATGATGCAGGCGGTCAAGCGCTTCGATCCCGAACGCGGCTTCCGCCTTGCCACCTATGCCATGTGGTGGATCCGCGCCTCTATCCAGGAATATATCCTGCGCTCATGGTCGCTGGTGAAAATTGGCACCACGGCGGCGCAGAAGAAGCTGTTCTTCAACCTGCGCCGCATCAAGGGGAAAATCCAGGCCATCGAGGAAGGTGACCTGAAACCCGAGCATGTGGAGCATATCGCCACCCAGTTGAACGTGTCCGAGACCGAAGTAATCAACATGAACCGGCGGCTGGCGGCGTCGGATCACTCGCTGAACGCGCCCCTCAGGGCGGATGGCGACGGCGAGTGGATGGACTGGCTGGTCGACGAGTCTCCCGACCAGGAATTCGTGGCCGCCGAGAAGGAAGAATTGAGCTATCGCCGCGAGTTGCTGGCAGAAGCCATGCAGGGCCTGAACGAGCGCGAACAGCATATCCTGACCGAGCGCCGCCTGAAGGATTCGCCGACCACGCTGGAGGGGTTGAGCAAGGTCTATAACATCAGCCGCGAGCGGGTGCGCCAGATTGAGGTGCGGGCTTTCGAAAAACTGCAGAAGGCGATGAAAAACGCGGTGATCGAACAGCAGATCAACGGGCGTACTGAACTTGGGGAAGAGTCACCGCCTGGCGAGGAATAGTTTCCCGCGGAAAAACTGTTTCCCAGAGTAGCGGGTTGGCTGACTTTTTCAGTCCTCTGCGGTTTCGCCGGATACCGCTTCGCCCCATTCATCAACCAGCCTGGCCTGCGCCGTGGCTATACTTTTCAGCCGGTCATGGGCCATCATCTGCAGCACCAGCGCCGCCACCTGCGGCGCCGCCAGAAGCATAATCATCGCCGCGCTCGCCGCGCCATACATGACCAGCCAGGAAAAGACATCGCCGGTAATCTCCATGACCAGGTTCAGGCCACGGGGGCTTTGCATGACCTTGGCCAGATACGGCAGGATGCCCGCCAGGTTAAAGGCCAGCACGGTGAGAATCTGATTCTTGCGATTGGGTGATTGATTGGCCAGCCATGATGCGATGGTTGGCGCCAGCCCGACGATGAGCAACGCCGCCACGGCCGGGATTACGATGACAGCGGTCACGAAGCCCAGCATGCCGGCGCCCAGGCCCAGGCCCATACCGCCGCTGCCCTGCGCGGCGCCGCCCGTTTTTTTGGCTGCATTCCTCGCCACCGCCCTACCCTCCGGCGAAAACGGCCAGCGCCGTTACGCTCAACACAATAAAACCGATAAAAGATGCCCCGGCCGCACCGAATCGCTGGGCGTCGGGGTCGCTGCCGGTTATTCCGGCCTCCAGCTTGAGGCGCAGCCGCGTTAACTCGGCGAATCTTGCCTGGGCCAGTGCATAGGCCCGGTTGTCCTCCGCCTTGGCGCGGGAGAAGGCAATCTCGCGGTTAATGCGGGCCAGGTCGCCGCCTGCCGCCAGCCCCGTCAGCCGGGCCGCAAGTTCCTCGCGGCTCCGCCGGTTGCGGAACGTTTTAAATACCGGCTTGGCCTGATCCGCCAGCCGGCTGGACAGGTTCTTCAATGGGCCGGTCTTCTCGCTGATCTGAAGCGACCCGAATAATTCCAGCATCATGACAGCCGCCTGGGCGCCATCCACGTTGGGATGGGCGAGGGCTGTGAAAGTACGCGCCAGCGCCTTGTCACGACCGATGCAGAAGGCCATGAAATGCCGGTCAAGCATGGGCGCGCCCTGGGGCAGGCTTGCCAGACCATTTTCCAGAGCCTTCAGGGCGCCGCCAACGCTGCCCGCCCAGCCACCGCGAAACCGGTCGCTTTGACAAGGCAGCGCCGGGTTCAGGTCATAGAGCACACGTTCGATCCCCATGCCCGGCCCTTTTTTCCCGGCCCGCGCGGTAACCGCCCTGATCTGATCGCCCGATGCCCGGGCAGTCGCGTTGCGCGTTTCGGCAATTTCAAGCAGCGCCACCATGAGACCGCCCGACAGCAATTCCGTGATCGCGTCCACGCCATCCTGGCGGCCGTTTTTCTCGGCCGACGCCAGCGCCTGCCCGATGCTGTCAAACGACAGCAGCAGGCCGCGATAGCGGACCGGACCGGTGGGGTCGAGAAACATGCAGAACTTCGCCACCAGGGCCTCGTCCGCCGAGGTTTCGCCCCCAATATCGGCGTCGCTGCCAATGCCGATCAGCCGTTCAATACGGTCGGACATGCTCTCGCTGGCCACCACCTGCTGCACCCAGGAGACAAAATCCTGCTCGCGCAGGAACGTCGCCGCCTCGCCGATGTGCCCGGCGAACGCCTCGGCCAGAAGGCGGCGGTCGGAATAGGTGTTGCCGGAGAATTTCACCGGCCGCGACAGGCTCCAGTTGGCCAGGCCGCTGGCCCGCTGCGGAACATGACCATCAACCCACTGTATCAGGTCGCGCAGATCCCAGCGTTCCTCCGGGTCGTCGTTCAGCAGTCCCCTGAGCAGGGTCGACAGCGAGCCGGGTAATTGTTTGCTGGCGGTCAGCGCCCAGAACGACCCATGGCTGAGCCGGGCATGAAACATTTCCGTGCGCCCGCGTCCCTCGCCCGGCGTCTCGCCCAGGAACAGCGCCAGCACCGTTACCCCAAGCGCATACATGTCGGCTGCTTGGTCGCCCTCGCCGCGCGCATCGGGCGGCAATATCGAACGCTCCAGGGGCTCGAAGACATCGGGCTGGCCCGACCCCGCCGGGGCGCTGAAACATTCGCCCAGCACCACACCGTCATGGCCCTCGCCGGCAAAAAAGATGTTGCCGGGGCGGATGGCGCGGTGCGGCATCTCATTCTGCTGCAAGCCATTCAGCGCCAGCGCCACGGACCCCAGGAAAGGCCCCTTGATGAATTGGTCTATGGAGCCCCGCGATGCGTCCCAGCCCCGGGCCAGCGATGGCCCCGGTGGCCGCGTTACGATAATCACCAGGCGCTCGACCTCGCCGGTCGGCGAATCAATGGTGGTCAGCCCGGTGGCCAGCGGGCTGGAGAGGAAGTCGACGGGCTCCTCCATCAGCGCTTCCAGCACGTCAAGGCGCAGCGGCACGCCGCGCTCCTGCACCAGCGCATAAACGGATTCGTCCGGGTCTTCGCTGTTTTTGGCCGCGAACGCCCGCGCACCCGGGCTGTCCAGTTCGGCCAGCCGGTCGGTAAAGGCGACCGTGTAGCGCTTGTCCAAGGGTTCGCTGCAGTTATACATTCCGGCCTCTGCTCATCCTGGCACCCCTGGCACCCCAATGAAAGCCACGCCGCGCCGGGTCGCTCCAGATCGGCGGAACGCGGCGCACAAACGTAGTTTCCCCAATGTTAACCCGGCATTTCTACGCCCACACGCTTAAGAGCGGGTTAAAGGAAGGCTGCGCGGGAGGGGGCAAATAAGAACCGTCGCTCTGGCCAAGGCGCATCGCGCAGGAAGTATCCGGAGTCTATTGCCCTTTCCTGCGGCACCGAGTCTTCAATAGACTCCGGGTCAAGCCCGGAGTGACAGCAAGAAGTCGGCGAGTGACGAGGACAAAGGAGATCGAGGGTTAAATCCGAGGGCATGGCCCGAGGCAAGGCCGCCAAAGCGCATCACGCAAGAATGGCCGCCGCGCACTTTTGCGCGAAAGCCTAGCGAGCGGAGGCGAGCGCCCGGCGTCTGAGGGGCGAACAGAGAACAGCTATCAATTCAAAAAAGGGTCGCGGACCAGGATTGTGTCCTCGCGCTCGGGGCTGGTGCTGAGCATGGCCACGGGGGCGTCGATGAGTTCCTCGATACGGCGGATATACTTGATCGCGGTGGCCGGCAGTTCGGCCCATGAGCGGGCGCCGGCGGTGCTGTCTTCCCAGCCCTCCAGCGTCTCGTAAATGGGCTCCACCGCCGCCTGATCGCGGGCGCCGGCGGGGAAATGCGCGATGCTCTCGCCGTGCAGGCGATAGCCGATGCAGACCTTCAGCTCCTTCAGCCCGTCGAGCACATCCAGCTTGGTCAGGGCGATGCCGTTGATGCCGCCGATGGTCACCGCCTGGCGCACCATCACGGCGTCGAACCAGCCGCAGCGGCGCGAGCGCCCGGTGACGGTGCCGAATTCATGGCCGCGCTCGCCAAGATGTTGACCAACCTCGTCGTCCAGTTCCGAGGGGAACGGCCCCTCGCCGACCCGGGTGGTGTAGGCCTTGGTGATGCCCAGCACATAATCCAGCGCCCCGGGGCCCAGCCCCGAACCCGCCGCGGCCTGGCCGGCAACGGTGTGCGACGAGGTGACAAAGGGATAGGTGCCGTGATCAACATCCAGCATCATGCCCTGCGCGCCCTCGAAAAGAATTTTCTGCCCGCTGCGCTGGGCCTCATCCAGGGTGCGCCATACAGTTGCCGCGTAGGGCAGGATCTTCGGCGAGATTTCCTCCAGCGCTTCCTCGAGGCCCACACGATCGACGGGCGGCTGCCCCAGCCCCGAGCGAAGCGCGTTGTGGTGCGCCAGCAGGCGGTCAAGACGCGCGGCCAGCGATTTCGGGTCGGCCAGGTCGCAAAGCTTTACGGCGCGGCGGCCAACGCGGTCTTCATAAGCCGGGCCGATGCCCCGCCGGGTGGTGCCGATTTTTTCGGCGCCGCCGGAATCCTCCCAGAATTCGTCGAGCTCGGAATGGATGGGCAGGATCAGCGAGCAATTGTCGGCGATCTCCAGCGTTTCGGGGGTCACCTCCACACCCTGCTTGCGGATGGCGTCGATCTCCCTGATCAGCGCCCAGGGGTCAACCACCACGCCGTTGCCGATGATTGATTTCTTGCCGCCGCGCACAATGCCCGATGGCAGGAGGCTGAGCTTGAACACCTTGCCGTCGATGACCAGGGTATGCCCGGCGTTATGGCCGCCCTGAAAGCGCACCACCACGTCGGCGCGCTCGGACAGCCAGTCGACGATCTTGCCCTTGCC
>JACZSK010000134.1 GCA_022574255.1 Pseudomonadota bacterium | reverse complement strand
GGCTTGCCGCTTTTGGGGCTCCAGAAAGCCGGTGAGCGAAAAACCGCGTCATCGGCAATATGCCGGTCCAGCAGGTTGATATCCTTATCCCTGATGGCGGCATGCCAGGCTTTGAGAAATTTTTCGGTCTCGGGCAGCATGGGCGTCTCCTTCCCTGCCTGGGCGGGGCCTTCCCTGCCTGGGCGTGTCCTTCCCTGCCTGGGCGGGGCCGTTCCTGCCTGGGCGGCTATGGTTCTTTTTCCCCGAATATCTCTTTCTCGCCCGCGTAATAGGGTTTCCACCAGGCGATGGTTATGGGCACCGCCACATTCAGCCAGAAGGCGGTGAACATCAAGGTGTAGAAGGCCTCGTCGTTCAGTATCGAGTTCTGCACATAGGCGATGTCCATAACCACGAAGGCCAGCTCGGCGCGGCCCAGCATACCGAAGCCTATCATCAAACTCTCCCGGGACGTAAAGCCGCCGGTATAGCGCGCCGCCAGCCCCGCCGACGAGACCTGGACCAGGAACAGCCCGGTGGTCAGCACCAGGGTCTGGGGGATGACCGAGACAAAGATATCCCAGTCGAACAGGATCATGGTGCCGAGCTGAACGAAGAATACCGGCCCGATCCAGGTGAAGGCGACGCTGTCGATAATCCGTTTGGTGTTCTCGAACTGGTTGTTTTCCTGCGTTGCGGGCATGTCAAAATATTCCTCGCGCAGGATCAGCCCCGCCATATAGGCGCCGATGGCCGGATGAAAGCCGAACTGGTGCGAGGCAATCCCCGCCGCCAGGGCCAGGGTGAGCACCGCCAGCGTGGTCATTTCGGCGCCGCTGGCGCGGAACAGCCGGCGGATGGCGAACTGCTCGAAGAAAGGCAGGCGGCGCAGAAATTTTGGCCGCTCATGGGGGAACACCCAGGCGCCGACAAAAGTGATCAGCGCGAAAAACAGGAACACCTTGCCGATGATCCAGGCGACGTCAGGCAGCGACACCGACCCTTCGCCGGTGGCCACCGAGACCAGCACCGCCACTGCCGCCAGCGAGGCAATGTCGTCGAGCACCGCCGAAGTCATGATGCCGGTGGCGGCGGCCGAGCGGGCCAGGCCCTCGCCCTTCAGCGACACCATGGTCAGGGACACCGCCGTGGCGGTCATCGCCAGGCCGAACATCATCGACATGTTGGTGTCGCCCCAGAAATAGTCGGCCACCGAATAGGCCACCGCGAAGGGCGCCAGCGCACCAAAGAAGGCGATACCCCAACTGCGTTTCACGCTGCGCAGAAAGTTGACCGGGCTCTCCTCGAAGCCCAGCGCGAACATGATGACAATGATGCCGATCTCGGCAAAGCCACGGATAAAGGGATGCGCCTCATGGGGCAGAATGCCGGTGTTGACGGCGACGGCGCCGACCGCCAGGTAAAACAGCACCGGCGTCAGTTTCGTTGCCTTGGCCGCATAGACGGCGATGAAAACGCCGATCCAGATGACCAGCAATTGCGCAAGGGGGTCGGTCAAATTTTGCTCCTGTTTTTAGCCGTCCAGCGAAAACCGGAAGGGCGACACACCGCGCGAACGCTCGTCCAGCACCAGAGCCCGCGAAATCGGCGGATGCGCGCGCTGGGCGCAGTTCGGCCGCTCGCACAGCCGGCAATTGGGTCCGACCAACGTCACCTCCGGGTTTTCCAGATCATAGCCCTTGGCGTAGATCAGCTCCTTGGCGAACTTGATCTCGCATCCCAGGCCGATGGCCAGTTGCTGCTCGGGCTGGTTATAGGGCGACCCGGCGCGGCGCACGGTGCGCGCCACGCTGAAATAGGTGGTCTCGTCGGGCATGCGGATAATCTGGGTCGAAATACGGCCCGGCGTGGCAAAGGTGTCATGCACATTCCACAGCGGACAGGTGCCGCCGAAATGCGAGAAATGAAAGCGCCCGGCCGAGAAACGCTTGGTCACGTTGCCGGCGTTATCGACACGCAGGAAAAAGAAGGGGATACCCCGTGCGCCGGGCCGCTGCAGGGTGGTCAGCCGGTGGCAGACCTGCTCGAAGCTGGCGCCGTAGCGGCGCCCCAGATGTTCGATATCGTATTTCAGCGCTTCGGCATCGGCCCTGAATTTGTCATATGGCATCAACAGGGCGGCGGCAAAGTAATTGGCCAGAATAATGCGGCACAGGCTGCGCGATTCCTCATGCTGCAAATCCGAGTTGGCGACCACCTGGTCGATCATGCCGTGATATTCCAGCAGCGCGATCTGGTATCCCATCTGGAAATTGCGGCCAGAGCGCCTGAGCAACTCGGACAGCATCAGCTGGCGGCGGTGGCGGTCAAAAAAGCGCAGCGTCTCCGGCATCACATGAAGCGGCATGATGCGCACGCGAATGCCGTGCTGGTCCTGCAGCCGCGCCGACAACTGCACGTAATTGTCCTGGTCATTCAGGCCGATGGTCTGGTGCAGGGCCTCCGCTGCCTCATCCAGTTCCGGGAAATGATTGCGCTGGGCATGGATGAAATCGCGCACCTCATCCACCGGGAAGGCGGATTCGGCGACAACCGGGCTCCGGTCATGGTCGGCAAAGCGAATCGCAAGCTCGTCCGAGCGCTGCTTGTTTTCCCGGTAGATGCGATAGAGGGTGGCGATGGCGGCGGCAGCGGCGGGGCTGGCCGCGGCAATTTCCTGGATTTCCGCTTTTGGCAGGTCGGCGCCGCGAAACATCGGGTCGCTGAACACCTCGGTCAACTCGGCGAAGGCCTTGGCCTCGTCGTCGCCGGCGATTGAACGCAGATCCACGTCATAGACCTCCGCCAGGCGCAACAGAAACTGTGCGCTGACCGGCCGCTGGTTGCGTTCAACCAGGTTCAGGTAACTCGCCGAAAAGCCCAGTTCGCCGGCCATGCGCGACTGGCTGAGGCCCATATCGCGGCGCAGGCGGCGGATACGCGGTCCGGCGAATACCTTTTTCTGCCTTTCCACTTTCCACCCCTCCGCTCAGGCGTTTCCGTCTGGCGTTTCCCGTGAATTTCTGCTTCAAAGCCCTGCCCAAACGGCACAGCATAACTGTGACATTTGTTACAAATTTACAAGATTAGTGGGTACTTTACTAGACAATAAAACCTTTTTTTATCAATGGTTTATGGACTTCTCTGAATTTTATGTCAAAACTGTGCGCATAAATTGCGACTTACGATTCGGAGCAGCAGGCTAACAGAGCAGGCAAACAGAAAAGGCCAGACAGCGAGAAACCGAAGAAGAAGGATAAGTGAGATGAACCAGCAACCGAACAAGATATCCGCCACGACATCCGGGACCATCAGGGACCTGCCCGCGGGACTGGCGATCACAGGCTCGGTGACCGCGGCACAGCGGTTTGTCCTCTCGGTCGAGGCTCTTGAGTTTGTCGCCATGCTGGAAAGGCTTTTTGGCGATCGGCGCCGCGCCCAGATGGAAGCGCGCCAGTTCGCGCAGCGCCGGCTGGACGAGGGCGAACTGCCCGATTTCCGCGCCGACACGCGGCCCATCCGCGAGGGCGACTGGCAGGTCGCGCCGGTGCCGGAATTGTTGCAGGACCGGCGGGTTGAGATCACCGGCCCGGCGACCCGCAAAATGATGATCAATGCGCTGAATTCCGGCGCCAATGTTTTCATGGCTGACCTGGAGGATTCCCTGTCGCCGACCTGGGACAATGTGCTGGACGCCCATACCAACCTTTTCGATTTCGCCCGTGGCAAGCTGGCCTATAACGATCCCCATACCGGCAAGGAATATCGCCTGAACGACAAGATTGCGGTGATGATGGTGCGCCCGCGCGGGCTGCATCTGGAGGAAAACCACTTTCTGGTCGATGGCCGGCCGGTCTCGGCGGCGCTGTTCGACTTCGGCCTGCATATTTTCCACAACGCCAAGATGATGGTTGGCGGGCGCGCCGGGCCCTATTTATATCTGCCCAAGCTGGAGACCCGCGAGGAAGCGCGCTTTTGGGAAGCGGTGCTGACCTACGCGGAACGCCAGGTCGGCCTTGCACCCGGCACGGTTAAAATCACGGTTCTGATTGAAACGCTGCCCGCGGCCTTCCAGATGGATGAGATTCTCTATGCCCTGCGCACCCGCATTGTCGGGCTGAACTGTGGCCGCTGG
Source organism: Pseudomonadota bacterium (assembly GCA_022574255.1). Classification (GTDB taxonomy): domain Bacteria; phylum Pseudomonadota; class Alphaproteobacteria; order Sphingomonadales; family SMXR01; genus JACZSK01. The sequence goes on along the minus strand of JACZSK010000134.1, from coordinate 1,743 downwards.
GATTACATTTTTTCCTTCATCAAGCGATTGAAAGCAAAACCCGAATTTGCGCTGCCCGACCGTGGCCAGCTGGTTATGGACAAGGCCTTCCTGCGTGCCTACAGCCTGTTGCTGATCAAGACCTGTCACCGGCGCGGCGCCCATGCCATGGGTGGCATGGCGGCGCAAATTCCGGTCAAGGGCGATGCGGTCGCCAATGAAGCCGCTTTCGATAAAGTGCGCGCCGACAAGGAACGCGAGGCCAACGACGGCCATGACGGCACCTGGGTGGCGCATCCGGCGCTGGTGCCGGTGGCGCTGGAGGTCTTCGACCGGCTGATGCCCGGCCCCAACCAGATTGCCGACAAGCCGCTTGCGGATATTGAAATCACCCGCGACGACCTGTTGCAGGTCCACGAGGGCACGCGCAGCGAAGCGGGGCTGCGGGAAAATATCCGCGTCGGTATCCAGTATATCGAAGCCTGGCTTTCCGGTCGCGGCGCGGTGCCGCTGAACAACCTGATGGAGGATGCCGCCACTGCGGAAATCAGCCGGGCGCAGGTCTGGCAATGGGTCGTCCATGGCGCCGCACTCGACGACGGTCGCGTCATAACCCGCGAACTGGTTATCACCCTGGTGGCTGAAGAGATGGCCGCGCTTGGCGAAACCCTGGGCGCGGAGCGCATCGCCGCAGGGCGCTTCGCCGAGGCCGAGGAATTGTTCATGGAGGTGGCAACCTTCGGGGAATTCGAGGAGTTCCTGACCATTCCCGCATACCGGCGGCTGGAGACCGTTGCCCATGCCCAGGCCGCTGAATAACCAATCGAACCGAATTCAAGAAACTGGAGAATACCAATGAGTAACGTCCCGAGTACCCCCGCAAGTTTTGCGGACCTGGTCCCCGGCACACCGGAGGGCCGCTTCGACGGCATTGAGCGCGCCTATCCCCCCGAAGAGGTCTTGCGCCTGCGCGGTTCGGTGCAGATCGAGCATACGCTGGCGCGGCGCGGCGCCGAAAAGCTGTGGGAATTGCTTAAAACCGAGGACTATGTGCATGCGCTGGGCGCGGTCACCGGCAACCAGGCCATGCAGATGGTGCGCGCCGGCCTCAAGGCGATTTACCTGTCGGGCTGGCAGGTGGCGGCGGACAACAATACTGCCGGCACCATGTATCCCGACCAGAGCCTCTATCCGGCCAACGCCGGGCCCGAGCTGTGCCGCAAGATCAACCGCACCCTGCAACGCGCCGACCAGATAGAGCGCGCCGAGGGCAAGGTCACGCGCGACTGGTTTGCGCCCATCGTGGCTGACGCGGAGGCCGGTTTCGGCGGCCCCCTGAACGCTTTCGAGATCATGAAAGCCTATATCGAGGCTGGCGCCGCAGCGGTGCATTACGAGGACCAGCTGGCGTCGGAGAAAAAATGCGGCCATCTCGGTGGCAAGGTGCTGATACCGACGCAAGCGCATGAGAAAAACCTCATGGCGGCGCGGCTGGCGGCGGATATATCCGGCGTGCCGACAATCATCGTGGCCCGCACCGACGCCGAGAGCGCCATGCTGATTACCTCGGACATCGACGAGCGCGACCGCGAATTTATTACCGGCGAGCGCACCCCCGAGGGCTTTTACCGTCTCAAGGAAGGCACCGGCGTCGACCATTGCATCAAGCGCGGTCTCGCCTTCGCCAAATGCGCTGATCTCGTCTGGTGGGAGACTTCAAAGCCCAACCTGGAAGACGCGCGGCGTTTCGCCGAGGCCATCCAG
>JACZSK010000037.1 GCA_022574255.1 Pseudomonadota bacterium | reverse complement strand
GGAGAGCCCGGGCAAGCATAAGGGCTGGGAATATTCGCGCTCGCATAATCCCACCCGCATGGCCTATGAGCGCTGCATCGCCGATCTGGAGAATGGCGCCGTGGCCCACGCCTTTGCTTCAGGCATGGCGGCTGCCGCGACGGTGCTGGAACTCCTCGATTCGGGCGATCATGTGCTCGCCATGGACGATCTGTATGGCGGCACCTACCGCCTGTTCCACGATGTGCGGCGGCGCTCCATGGGGCTGGATTTCACCTTTGCCGATCTCTCCGGTCCCGGCGCGCTGGAAGCCGGCGTCACGAGCAAGACCCGCATGATATGGGTGGAAACGCCGACCAATCCGCTGCTTAAACTGGTTGACCTGGAGGCGGTGGCAAAATTTGCCAAATCAAAGGGCATTCTCACCGTCTGCGACAACACCTTCGCTTCACCTATCGTGCAAAGGCCGCTCGATTATGGCATCGATATTGTCATCCATTCGGCGACCAAATATCTCAACGGCCATTCCGACATGGTCGGCGGCATTGCGGTGGTCGGCGATGACGAGGATTTACAACAACGCCTGTGGTATCTGCTCAATTCCATTGGCGGCATCCAGGGGCCGTTCGATTCTTTCCTGGCGCTGCGCTCGTTAAAGACTTTGCCATTGCGCATGGGGCGCCATTGCGAAAGCGGCATGGCCATCGCCGAATGGCTTGAGAAACACCCGAAGATCGAGCGGGTCTATTATCCGGGGCTGGCCTCGCACCCCCAGCATGAGCTGGCGCGACGCCAGATGGACGGCTTCTCGGGGATCGTGACTGCTGAAATCAAGGGCGGCATCGAGCCGGCGCGGCGCATGCTGGAGCGCACGGAACTGTTTGCCCTGGCCGAGAGCCTCGGCGGGGTCGAGAGCCTGATCGACCATCCGGCGATCATGACCCATGCCTCGGTGCCGCCCGAGGCGCGCGCCAAAATCGGCATAACCGACGGGCTGTTTCGGCTCTCGGTGGGGATCGAGGATATCGATGACCTGATCGCCGACCTGGACCAGGCGCTCAGTTAGGGGCGTTGCAGCGCCAACATTTGACCCCCGCTCGTCGCCCTTAGACTTTTCTTTCGTCCCCCTCACCCTTTCCTGCCTTGGCACTCTCCCGTCAAGGGAGAGGGGGTTTTCCCTTCGGCGCTCAGCTAGAGCGTTCTCACGCCGCCTCCTGGATCAACCAGGTGAAAAACACCACCGCGATCATGGTCAGCGCCACCGGGATCAACGAATCGCCCGAAAACCGCCAGGCCGATGCCCAGCGCGATCAGCAATACGCCGCGGCGATAGTCGGTGGCGGGCGCGGATCGCTCGTTGCTGATCGCCGCAATCAGCTCTGGCGTCAGGGCGTCGCCGCGCTGAATGGCCGCCTGCAGGGTGGCTTGTTTGGCCTGCTTGTTCCTGCTGGCAAAGAACAGAAAACCGATGGTTCCTGCCGCAATTGCCAGAAATAAAGTTATCGGAACCCATAATTCGCTCATTTTTATCTCCTGTTGTTGTCCAGGCCCCTTGTGCCGTTTTTCACGGACCAATCATCCACTGTCTCCCAACAGATGCGATTGGCGGCAATCCGGATGCAAGAAACTTCGCAAAACGCGAAATTTGGCAAACAAAATATTAACGGCTATGGGGCAAGCTGCAAGGCTCGTACGGAATCAAGCAAACCGCGTGGGGGCAATAAGACGACAGGACGTTGGCGCCGCCAGTGCCACGAGCAGTGCGGCGGGTAGTAGTGAGAGTTAAATGCGTATCGCACGGCTGAAAAAATCGGCCAAGAGACAGAGTGAGGTTCGAAAAGAGCTCGAACAGATCACCCGGGCGGAGCCCGGCAGACCGCCCGTTTGCGCCGATCATTGCACCAAGTATGAAAAAATCCGGTGTCACCGGGACTGCCCCGATGCGCGCTTCATGCTGTCCAGCGACGCGGAGTATCCGCTGGAGCCAAAAATCACCCCGGTCGTTTTCGAGCTCAAGCGTCTGGGCGTTTATCACCCCTGCTGGTCATGCGAGGGGCATTTGGGGCTCGCCGGGGAAATATGGAAACTTCCCTGCGTCTGGTTTTATGCAGAGTCGGTGATTCATGTGCGGGTGCTGGCAGACAGCATGGTCGAACTACATCTGAACGGCAAACTGAACGTGCGGTGGGAGGTGGTGCTGACCGTTGCCGATTCGGACAACACGGACACCAGCTTTTCGCTGCAACCGAATTTGAAGGGCGTCGAGACGACGCTGCCCGCGTTGCATCGGGATTTGCAGAATATTGCCGAGCATTTGCGGCGGATGGTGGTCGGGCGAGCAGAAAAACTGGCGGAGCATACGGAGCATACAGGTGAACCTCAAGACGACAGAGAAACCCAGGACGACAGAGAAACCCAAGACCATAGAGTTGACAAAAAGCCAGATCGAGGAACTGAGAAGCTGTTCGGCCAGCTTCGTGCGCGCGGGCGGAGTTAACTCGCGCTTCACCGCCGAGATCATAATTCCCGGTTATTCGAGCAATATAGCAACTCATTATCAGGTCGACGGCGGAGGATTTCCGGCCGGCGCTGATTTCGAGAATTTTGGCCTGCTCGTCGCGTTCGACCAGCCGACCGAGATTCTCGTCTATGACGATAAATTCCGGCTGCAGGATAGCCTGAAGGAGCTGATAGAAATCTTCGGCCCGGTCATTTTGCGCAATGCCTATCTGTCGGCCGCCAAGCGCCAGGAAGGGCAGCGGAACATCTTCGAAAGCCTGGCATTCCACCTCGACCGGGGCCACCATATGGACAACCGCTATTCGCTGTTCGTCCGCGATCCTTTTGACCCCGTGCAGCGCGCGCCGAGAGAATCTTCGACGCTGATACTTTCGTATAACGCCACCCAGCTTCAGGCGGTTAAAGAGGGCGCGGCCATCGGCCCCACCAAGCCGCGCTACGACATATTCCAGAACGAGAATATGGAGCCACTGTTCGATCGCATCCTGCTTTGCCAGCGCTGGTCGGCCCCGGAAGGGACTGGCGAGTTGTGTATTCTGGACAACCGGACCGTCTATCACGCCAGCTATTATAAGCGCGACAAGGGCTATCCCATCGGCGTCCGATATCTTTATTAGGAATTAATCCGGACCCCGGATGTGTAGTCTCATGACGTTGTTCACGAGATTCCCCCTGTCGTTGGCTGGTGACCGGCGGTTGGATTGAAGAATCCTTTTTTTCGTCACCCTCACTCTTCTTTGCCTTGGCACTCTCCCATCAAGGGAGAGGGCTTTCTTCCTTCGTCACCCCGGGCTTGACCCGGGGTCCATTGAAAACGCCGGTGCTGCAGGAGAGGGCAATAGACTCCGGATCAGGTCCGGAGTGACTGTTTTTGTTTTATCACCCTCTCCCAACCCTCTCCCTCAGGGAGAGGGGATAAGAGAGTACCGCATGGAATCCCTCTCCCCTTGTGGGAGAGGAAGGGGCCCACGAAGTGGGAAGGTGAGGGGTAGAAAGAGAGTCCCACGAAGTGGGAAGGTGAGGGGTAGAAAGAGAGTCCCACGAAGTGGGAAGGTGAGGGGTGAAAAAAGAGCCCCCAAGGCTTATCGGCCAAGAAAGGCGCGCGGAAGCCGTTAATTGGGGACAGTATATTTTTTTTGTACGTCAGACTATGTCGCCGGTCGAAGAGATACTGTCCCCAATTAACTTCGAGGGCCTGTCAGGGCAGGGCGGAATGAACAACCTGTCGAGACAAACCCCCTGGACATAGCGGGATCAGCCGGCGCTGCGTGCGGCGGCCGGCTCTACCAGTTCGGCCGGCAGCCACAGCGTCACGCGGGTGCCCTTGTCCGGCTCGCTCTCGATTTCCAGGCTTCCCCCGTGCAGCTCAATCAGCGACTTGACCAACGGCAGGCCCAGGCCGGTGCCCTGGTTCTTGCGGGCCAGCGAGCTGTCGACCTGGCCGAACGGAGACAGGATCTTGTCCATATCCTCGGCGGCGATGCCAATACCGGTGTCCTCGACCACCAGCAACAAGTCGCCCTTGTCGTTTAGCCGGCTTGAGATTTCTATCTTGCCGCCGCGATCGGTGAATTTTATGGCGTTTGAGATCAGATTGATCAGGATCTGTTTCAGCTTGCGCTCGTCGCCGTGCAGGTTGACGGGCGGCAATTCCGACGAGACCTGTACGGTCAGGCCGGCGGCGTCCGCCCGCTCCCGTGTCAGGCGGACGCAAGAGTCGACCAATGCGTCCGGATTGACCAGGCCTTCGTCCAGTTCCATTTCGCCGGCCTCGATTTTGGACAGGTCCAGAATGTCGTTGATAATCTGCAGCAAATGCTCGCCGCTCTCGCGAATATCACCGGCGTATTCCTTGTATTTTTCGGTCTGGTCGTCACCGAAAAGGTGACCCTCGATAACCTCCGCGAAGCCCAGAATGGCGTTCAGCGGCGTGCGCAGTTCGTGGCTCATGTTGGCCAGAAATTCCGACTTGGCGCGATTGGCGATCTGCGCATGGCTTTCCGCGCGCTGGCGTTCCGTTACCTCGGTTTCCAGCGTTGCCATGGCCTGGCGAATCTCCGCCGTTCTGTCTTCCAGCAGGGTTTCAAGATGCGTGCGATGCCGTTCCAGTTCAGCTTCAGCCTTTCGCTGTATCGTCACATCCCGGCAGACGCCCACGAAAACCCGCTCGCCACCCTGCTTCACTTCGGTGATCGACAAATTGATGTCGAGCAGGGAGCCATCCTTGCGGCGCGCCTTGAGATCGCGGCTGACGCCCATGATCCGTGCCTTTCCGCTGCGGGCGAAATCCGTGAGATAGCGGTCGTGGGCCGCCGCATCGCCGGCGGTCATCAACTTCGAGATATTCCTTCCGATGACCTCATCCGCGAAAAACCCGAACATGCGCTCCGCCGCCGGGTTGTAGGTGCGAATATTGCCATTTGGATCGATGGTGATAATAGCATCGATGACGCTGTTCAGTATGGCCCTCAGCCACGCCTCGCTGCTGCCCAGGGCCGTTTCGCTGGACTTCAGCGCCGACGAGGTCCGCCGCATGCGGCGCTCGATCAAGGTCGCGGAAATCGCCATGAGCAGCACAAGGGTGGCGATAACTGAAGTCGATATTGTCAGCAATGACGTATTTGATGCGGTGATCGAGGCATCGGCGCCCGCATCGGGCACAAACAGATTCACCGTCATCGACATGTGCAGCATTCCGGAAAGCGAAATTGCCATCGCCAAATTTATCACAACGCCGTTCAGGTACGTCGGCAGCCCCAATCTGGGGACCAGCGATCTCGCGGTGAGCACGATCATTGCCTGCCCGGCAATGGCCAGGATCGCAAATGCCAATATCGATGGGTCGTACAATACCGCACCGTTGAATTGCATCGCTGACAGGCCGATCACATGTATTGCCATGATGCTGGCACTGACAATTGCCGCGCCGGCGATGATCTGCATCCTGCTGATCTGGCTTTTGCAAAGATAGTGAAGCGTGGCAAGGCCCGCGATCATGCCGGGCAGCAGGGTCAGCTCGCTGAGGCTGCGGTCGTAGGCCACGGGGACCGGCAGTTGCAGCGCCAGCACAAGCAGAAAATTGGTGGCCTGCAAGCCGATCCCCACAGCGAATGACCCGGCGGCCATCCAGATATATCTGGCGCGGCGGGTGACGGCGGCGCGCACGCGGTCGGCCAGCAGCAGGCATGCGCAAGCTGTGAGCACGGCGATGCCGGCGGACAGGAAAATCCTCGCCGGCTCGTACACGCCCTGGTAGGCTGTCGCCAGATCAATGGTATCATTTACAAATTGCAAACTTGCCGCCCCCGCATAATCCACAGGCCAACTTCAGGCTCCTCTTGGAAACCTGAATCTCATGTTATCCAGAATTGGCTCAATCTCCTTCCGACCCCGCGGAAATCCTACACTTTTACCCTTTTAAAATCGTTAATCCGGGGTTTGCCACGTTTTTTCGTTTTTGGCCGATGTTTTCCGCGGAACTTTCAGCAGTCCAGGGCACGGATCACCCGTTGTAGCCTGCTATCTTTGGCCTTAGCATCGCGCCGCAGGAAACCGATCGCTGGATACCGAAGCAGGCAATGCACAGAACATCGTATAGCAGCGGACAAAGCGCTTTCGCGCGCTGTGTATTGCCGGCTCTGCTCCTGTCACTGTTGCTGGCCGCATGCGCCACGGTTCCGCCCGCCGATGACGCCGAAGCCCGGGCCGACTTTGCTCAAGTCAACGATCCCCTGGAGCCGCTGAACCGGGTGACTTTCGGCTTCAACCGGGTGCTTGGCCAGGTGGTTCTGGAACCCACGGCGAAGGTCTACCGGGCGGTGCTGCCGGTGCCGGTGCGCGACGGCCTGCGTAACGCGCTGCATAACCTGGGCTCCCCGGTCATCCTGGCCAACGACCTGCTGCAGGGCGAGGGAAAGCGCGCCGGCAACACTTTCCTGCGCTTCCTGGTGAACTCGACCCTGGGCATTGCCGGGCTGTTTGATGTGGCGAAGTCTTTCGGGATGGAGGGTCACGACGAGGATTTTGGCCAGACCCTGGCGGTGTGGGGCGCCGGCGAGGGCCCCTATCTGGTATTGCCGGTCTTTGGCCCGTCTTCGCCGCGCGACGGTATCGGCATGGGCGTTGACCTGGTCATGGACCCCTTTTTCTGGATTATCCGCTCCAGCAGCGAGCCTTACCTGAATTATGTGCGTGCCGGGGTTGAGGGGATCGACCTCCTGGAGCGCAATCTGCACGAACTGGAGGAGCTGGAGCGCTCGTCGATTGACTATTATGCGGCCATGCGCACCCGCTACCGCGAGAACCGGCGCGGCGAAATCCGCAACAACCAGGACCTGGAGCCCGAACTGCCGGATTACCTGTTCGAAGACGAATTTTATGATCCGCCGCCGGTTACGCCAGATGCGCCAGATGCGCCAGATACAAACGAGCAAAGCGGCGCTCCCGAAGAACCCGAAGAACCCGAAGAAGAGGGGCAGGGAAGATGAATACTGGTGGTGATCGGAACCGGTCTGCGGCCCCGCCGCTGTTCGCGGCCTCGCCAACCCCGCCGCTGGTCGAAACGCCGTCCGGCAAGGGCGCGGCGGACGAGAATTTTCCGGTCGGCTCTTTCCTGTTGCCGGCTAGGTTAAGACCCCATGTGACCACATTCTATGCCTTCGCCCGGGCCATCGACGACATCGCGGATAATCCGGATCTGGCGGCCGGCGACAAGATCGCCCGGCTGGACGGGTTCGAGCAGGCGGTTCTCGGCAATATGGACGATCCCGCCTATGCCAAGGCCGTGGCCATGCACGCCAGCCTTCAGGAGACCGGCATTACGCCCGCCCATTGCCAGGACCTGGTCTCGGCCTTCAAGCAGGACGCGGTGAAGCGCCGCTATGACGACTGGGACGATCTGGTGGATTACTGCCTGCGCTCGGCGGCCCCGGTGGGGCGCTATCTTCTGGACCTGCACGGCGAGTCGACCAAGGCTTATCCCTGTTCCGACGCATTATGCATTGCCCTCCAGGTCATCAATCACCTGCAGGATTGCAAAGACGATTTTCTGACGCTCGACCGGGTTTATCTGCCCGGCGACTGGATGCGGGCGGAAGACGTGCATGCCGGTGCGCTGGCCGCCGATGCCGCCAGCGAGGGTTTGTTGCGGGTGATCCGGCTTGGCGCCCATGCCGCTGACCAACTCCTTGCCGGGGCGCGGGCGTTGCCCTTTGAGCTGGACAGCAAGCGCCTGGCCATGGAATCGGCGGTGATCATCAGAATCGCCGAGAAACTGACGGCGCTGCTTATGCGCGAAGACCCGGTGGCGAAACGGGTCGAACTTGGCCGCCTGCGGTTTGCCCAGTGTGGAATCTCCGGCCTGCTGGACGTATTGTTGGCCAGAGGCGGCAGGGAACGGTCTGGCAAGCCATCCTGACAATCGGCGTATCAAGTCATTGTGACGCCACCGAGAGCATAATCGTCACAGTCTGGCCCCAATTTCCGCTATAAATCTGGGTACTTGCATTGGATCACATTGTATCAGGGCTGGAAATCCATCCCGAAAAGGTCTTAAATAAATGCGCCTTCGGAAATTACCAGACCGAACCAATCGGTAAAAAAACGGGCACAAAACAAAGGCTGATATAAAGGCTGAAATAATGGCAATCGAAACACCACTTCTGGATCAGGTTCCAGACCCCGTAGCATTGCGCAAGCTGAAACCCGGCCAATTGCAGCAACTGGCCGACGAGTTGAGGGCCGAGACCATCGATGCGGTCTCGGGCATCGGTGGCCATCTGGGCGCCGGGCTCGGCGTTGTCGAACTTACCGTTGCCATCCATTACGTGTTCAACACGCCCGATGACCGGCTGATCTGGGATGTGGGCCACCAGGCCTATCCGCACAAGATTCTCACCGGGCGGCGCAATCGTATTCGCACCATCCGCCAGAAGAACGGCCTCTATGGTTTCACCAAGCGCGCGGAAAGCGAGTTTGACCCCTTCGGCGCCGCCCATTCATCGACCTCGATTTCCGCGGGGCTGGGCATGGCGGTGGGTCGCGACAAGGCAGGCCGCGACAATAATGTAATCGCCGTGATCGGCGACGGCGCCATGAGCGCCGGCATGGCCTACGAGGCCATGAACAATGCCGGCGCCATGAACAGCCGGCTGATCGTCATCCTCAATGACAACGGCATGTCAATCGCGCCGGCGGTTGGCGCATTGCATAACTATCTCTCAAGCCTCCTGTCCTCGCGCGGCTTCCTGTCGCTGCGCGACATCGCCCGGTCGATGGCCAAGAAATTCCCCAAGCGCCTGGGAACCATGGCCAAACGCGCCGACGAATATGCCCGTGGCATGCTGACCGGCGGCACGCTGTTCGAGGAGCTGGGCTTTTATTACGTTGGCCCGCTGGACGGCCATAATATGGATGCCCTGATCAAGACGCTGCAGAATGTGCGCGATGCCGACAATCTGGGTCCGATACTGCTGCATGTGGTGACCGAGAAGGGTCGTGGCCACCCGTTCCCCGAGCCCAGCCGCGAGCGCTATCACGCCGTCGGCAAGTTTGATGTGGTCAGCGGCACGCCGGTAAAATCCAAGTCCAACGCCCCCAGCTATACCCGCGTCTATGCCGATGCCCTGATTCAGGAAGCTGAAAAAGACGACAAAATAGTGGCGATCACCGGGGCCATGCCTTCGGGCACCGGGCTCGACATTTTTGGCGACGCCTTCCCCGATCGATGTTTTGATGTTGGCATCGCCGAGCAGCATGCGGTGACTTTCGCCGCCGGAATGACAACCGAGGGGCTGAAGCCCTTCGTCACCATCTATTCGACCTTTTTGCAGCGGGCCTATGACCAGGTGGTGCATGACGTGGCCATCCAGAAGCTGCCCGTGCGCTTTGCCATGGACCGCGCCGGGCTGGTCGGCTCCGACGGCCCCACCCATGCCGGCAGCTTCGATCTTGCCTACCTGGGGTGCCTGCCGGGCTTTGTGATCATGGCCGCGGGCGACGAGGCCGATTTGAAACATATGGTGGCCACCGCTGCCGCCATTGACGATCGCCCCAGCGCTTTCCGTTATCCGCGCGGCGCCGGTGTTGGCGTTGAAATGCCGGAAGTGGGCATACCGCTGGAAATCGGCAAGGGCCGCATCATGGTCGAGGGCAGCAAGATTGCCATCCTGTCGCTGGGCGGACGGCTGAAGGAAGCCCTGATCGCGGCTGAGGAACTTGGCGCTCATGGCCTGTCCACAACCGTGGCCGACGCCCGTTTTGCCAAGCCGCTGGACCAAGACATGATCCGCCGGCTGGTGCGTAACCACGAGGTGCTGATTACCATTGAAGAGGGCGCCATAGGCGGCTTCGCCTCGCATGTGCTCGACTTCCTGGCGCGTGATGGCCTGCTGGACAAGGGGCTGAAGATCAGACCCATGTGTATTCCCGATCGTTTCATCCCGCATGCTTCCCCCGAAGAGCAGTATGAAGACGCCGGCCTGACCGCTGCTGATATCGTAAAAACGGCGATGGCCGCGTTGGGCGAAGTAAGCCAGACGGAAATTATCCAGGCCCGGAGCAGCTAGGGTCCGGACCCTGGGCCTTGGCCTGACCCTTGGCCTGACCCTGGGCCTGACGCCGAGAAACGGAAAGGGGCTGTTGCGCCCCGGATTAATTGGCCTTTGAGAGTGGATGCGTCGTGGTGCCTCTGGCTGCTGCAAATAGCGAAAGCGTTGAAAACCCGCCGGGGACGGAGTCTCCGGGGCCGGAATCGGCGCCGGAACCGGGAAAGCCGGCTGATGCATGCGTATCCACCCGGGTGGAGGAGGTGGTCATCGGGGCCGGCACCTCTTTTTACTGGGCCATGCGCATGCTGCCCGTGGAAAAGCGCCGCGCGATTTTTGCCGTCTATGCCTTTTGCCGCGCCGTTGACGACATTGTCGACAGCGCCGATGCGACCGCCGCAAAGGTTGCGGCGCTGGCCGGATGGCGGGCTGAAATCGATCGGCTTTACGAAGACACTGGCGTTTCCGGCGTTTCCGGCGCATCAGCGCCAGCGAGCCCGCTCGCCTCTGCTATCGCCGATTTTGACCTGGAGCGCGCCGCTTTCATCGCCATCATCGATGGCATGGAAATGGACGCCAAGGGCCCCATCATCGCGCCCACCATGGCCGAGCTTGAGACCTACTGTTCCCGTGTCGCCTCGGCGGTGGGTCTGTTATGTGTCCGAATTTTTGGTGACGACAGCGAAGACGGCCGCGCCGTTGCCGCCTCTCTGGGCCTGGCCCTGCAACTCACCAATATCCTGCGCGACATCAGGGAAGACGCTCATATGGGGCGGCTTTACCTGCCCCTTGAGCTGCTGGAAGCCCATGGCATTGCGCCGCACGACCCGCTTGCGGTCATGCACCATCCAAACTTGCCGGCGGTCTGCCGCGCGCTTGCCGAGCGTGCCGGGCAGGAGTTCTCGCTGGCTCAGGCGGCAATCGACCGCTGTTCGAGCCGCACCGTGCGCCCGGCCATTGTCATGATGAAAGTTTACCATCGCACCCTCCACCAGTTGCGTCGGCGCGACTGGCGGGATGTGGCGACCTACCAGCCTTCCAGGTTTTCCCGGGCGCTGGACAGGGCGGGAAAGCTGCTCATCGCTCTCCGCTACGGATTGGTGTAAATTCCGCCATGGCCACCGCCCATATCATCGGTGCCGGCCTGTCGGGGCTTTCCGCCGCGGTGCGGCTGGCCAAGGCCGGTATTGCGGTGGTGCTCTACGAGGGCGCCAATCATGCGGGCGGCAGGGCACGGTCATTCCATGATGAAACGCTGGGTTGCCGCATAGATAACGGCAATCACCTGATGATGTCGGGCAATCGCACGGTCCGGCATTACCTGCAAACAATCGGCAGCGAAGACAGCCTGATTGATACGGGCGCTGCGGTTTATCCTTTCCTCGATTTGGACAGCGGCGCGCGCTGGGCGGTGCGCCCTGGCGCCGGACGCCTGCCCTGGTGGATATTCTCCAAGGACCGCCGCATACCCGGCACCTCCGCCGTCGACTATATGGCGGTGCTCAAACTGCTGCTGGCCGGAAAAGACAAGACGGTGGCCGATTGCTTCGATAGGTCATCCTTGCTCTACCAGAGATTCTGGGAGCCGTTGACGCTGGCGGCGCTGAATACCCCGCCGGAAGAGGGCGCGGCGGTGCTGCTGGCCAGTGTTTTCAGAGAGACCTTCGCACGCGGCAGCGCCCATTGCCGGCCGCTGGTCGCCGCCGAGGGACTGAGCGAAAGCTTTGTCGACCCGGCACTGGCCTATATCACCGCCAACGGCGGAACGGTCTGTTTCAAGAGCCGCCTTCGCGGTCTGGCAGCCGACAATGGCGCGGTTGACCTGCTGCGTTTTGCCCCCGGTGGCGGCAAGGGGGACATATCGCTGGCACCCTCTCTGCCGGGCAACAGCGACGGACCGGGCAGCGGCGGCGACGCGGTTATTCTCGCCCTGCCGCCAGAGCGCGCCGCAGAGGTTTTGCCCTGGCTGGAGCCGCCGGAGGGCAGCTACCCCATCGTCAATGTGCATTTTCTGCTCAAGCAGGCACCCGCCGGGTTCGACGAAATACCCTTCATCGGCCTGATCGGCGGCACCGCCCACTGGCTTTTTGTGCGCGGCAATATCGCTGCGGTCACGGTCAGCGCCGCCCGCGATCTGGCCGGCGAGGCCAACGACCTGATTGCCGCCACGGTGTGGCGCGACGTGGCGCGGGCGCTGGACATGCTGGGCGCCCCCCTGCCGCCCTTCCGGGTGATCAACGAAAAGCGCGCCACATTTGCCGGGACGCCGGCATCCCTGGCCCGCCGCCACGGAACCACAACCCGTTACGGGAATCTTTTCCTGGCCGGCGACTGGACCGACACGGGTCTGCCGGCGACCATTGAAGGGGCCCTGCGCTCGGGCTATAAGGCTGCGGACGCGGCTATTCGCCACTTTGGCGGCGCGCCAGAAGGATCAAAATAGGCATGCCCGATACCGCCCAAATGAAATTGCGCGAGGCCGGTCTGATGACCCGGCTCGATCAGGTGATTGCCGATGCAGCCGGCAGCATGGCCGCGAAGCAGCGCGGCGACGGGCATTGGGCGTTCGAGCTTGAGGCGGATGTCACTATTTCCGCCGAATATATCATGCTGGAACATTTCCTGGATGATATCGACGAGCGGGTAGAGACCGACTTGGCCGACATGATCCGCTCTCTTCAGGGCGCGCACGGCGGCTGGCCGCTATTTTATGGCGGCGAAGCGAATTTGTCGGCAACCGTGAAGGCCTATCTGGCGCTGAGGCTGGTTGGCGACGACGCCCAAGCCCCCCATATGCGACGCGCCAGAGAGGTGGTGCTGTCATTGGGCGGGGCCGAGAAATCCAACGTCTTCACGCGTTATGCGCTGGCCTTGTTTGGCCAGGTGCCCTGGCGCGCGGTGCCGGTGATGCCGGTCGAGCTGATGCTGCTGCCGAAATGGTTTCCGGTCACTGTCTGGCGCTTTTCCTATTGGTCGCGCACGGTGATCGTGCCGCTGCTGGTGCTGGCGGCGTTGAAACCCAGGGCGCGCAACCCAAGGGGCGTGACGCTGTCGGAGCTATTCCGCAGGCCGCCCTTCGAGATCAGAAATTTTCACAAGGGCGGTGGGAAAAATAAATTCTGGGCGTTCTTCTTTCTCGGACTCGACAGGGTCCTGCGTGTCGTCGAGCCGTATTTCCCCAAGGGCCTGCGCCAGCGCGCCATCACCCGCGCGGTCGATTACTTCACCGAACGCCTGAATGGCGAAGACGGCCTGGGCGCCATCTTCCCGGCCATGGCCAACGTGGTGATGGCCATGGATGCCATGGGGTACGACCATGACGACGCGCGCTATGCTACGGCGCGGCGGGCGAGCAAGGGTCTGCTGGTCAAAGGCGCCAGTGATGGCAAGACCTTTTGCCAACCCTGCGTTTCGCCGGTCTGGGATACGGCGCTGGCGGCGCATGCGTTGCTGGAGACCGGGGCCGACCCGGCGCGCGGCGCCATTCCCGCGGCGACCAAATGGCTGCGCGACTTGCAGGTGCTGGATGTGGTTGGCGACTGGGCCGTCCAGAGGCCGAATGTGCGGCCCGGCGGATGGGCCTTCCAGTATCGCAACGATCATTTTCCCGACGTCGATGATACCGCCGTCGTTGGCATGTTGCTGGACAGGGAAAAGAAGCCGGCTAACGCGGAGGCGAACAAAGAGGCCATTGCCCGTGCCGCCGAATGGATCGTCGGCATGCAGTCCACCAATGGAGGCTGGGGGTCGTTCGACGCCGACAATAACAAGGAACTGCTGAACAACATTCCTTTTGCCGACCATGGGGCGCTGCTCGACCAGCCGACCGAAGATGTGACCGCGCGCTGTGTCAGTTTCCTGGCGCAGATCGGCCCCCGATACGGCTATGGGCGCGATCACCCGGCGGCCTGCCGCGGCCTCGAGTATTTGTTGCACAGCCAGCAGGAAGACGGCAGCTGGTGGGGCCGATGGGGAACAAATTATATTTACGGCACCTGGTCGGTGCTCTCGGCCCTCAACATCGCGGGCGATGACAGGTCGGCGCCGCATATCCGCCGGGCCGTTCAATGGCTGCTGGACGCGCAGCGCGCCGATGGTGGCTGGGGCGAGGACGGCGCCACCTATTCGCCAGAGACCCGTGACCTGGTCAAGGAATCAACAGCGTCGCAAACCGCCTGGGCGCTGTTGGGGCTGATGGCCGCCGGCGAGGTGCATCATCCAGCCGTTGCCCGCGGTATTGAATATTTGCTTGATGCGCCCCGGGGCGGCGACAAATGGGCTGAGCCGTGGTTCACTGCCGTGGGATTCCCGCGTGTCTTTTACCTGCGTTATGACGGTTACAGCCGCTTTTTCCCGATCCATGCGATGGCGCGCTACCGGAATTTTATGGTCAGCAATTCCCGCGATGTGGCATATGGTATTTGACACTTTTAGGTAGAGCGGAATGAAACTGGGTATTATTACGGGGCTGGAGATCGAGGCGGCGATCATCCACGAGGTGGCCGACGATCTTGATGAGGCCCAGCGACCGCTGATGACCTCGGGGTTTGGCCCCGAAAATGCCGCCGCCGCCGCGCGCGCGCTGGCAGCAAAGGGCGCCACGGCGCTGTTGAGCTTCGGCTTCGCCGGTGGGCTCGATCCAGAACTGAAGGTGGCCGACCTGATACTGGCGGAGCTGGTGCTGGGCGAGGATGGTGCAACGGTCTCCCCTGACCCCGCCTGGCAAGCCGCGGCCGCTCATAACTTTGCCGAACTGAATGTTATTCCAGTGACCGTTTACAGTGACCGGGTGGTCATCGCCAAGCCCGAGGACAAGGCGCGGCTGCATGAGGAGACCGGCGCCTCCGCTGTCGATATGGAGAGTTTTGCGATCGGCGATGTGGCGCGCCAGCTTGGTCTCAAATTCCTTGTGCTGCGCGCTATCCTGGACCCCGCCGACCAGATTATTCCCGAATCGGCGCTGGCCGGCTATTCGGATGACGGCACCATCTCGAAGAAGGATATTGCCGGGGCGCTTATGGCGCGGCCCCAGGACATGCCGGCGATGATTCAACTGGGGATCGACAACCGGCGCGCGCAACAGACCCTAGGCAGCGTTGCTCGCTTTGGTCTCCCGCTTTTCGGCCTCGTCTAGCTCGGCCTGCCGCTGTTCGGTCTCGTCTAGCTCGGTCTCGTCAAGCTGGCGTTCCATATCCACCGCCAGTTTCTCAAACGTATATTCCGCCGGGCGCTGGTTCTCCAGCGAGATTTCCGGCGCCATCGGCCCCTCGGTGCGAATGCCCTTCAGCAGCACCATCAGGGCTTTGAGGGGATGCGCGACGGTATCGTTCACCGCCGTCGGCTCGTAGCCGGAATGGACCATGCAGTTGGCGCATTTTTCGTAATTTCCGGTGCCGTAGCTGTCCCAGTCGGTCTCGCTCATCAGCTCGGCATAGGATGACGCGTAGCCCTCGCTGACCAGATAGCAGGGCCGCTGCCAGCCGAATATGTTGCGCGTCGGGTTGCCCCAGGGCGTGCAATGATATTCCTGGTTGCCGGCCAGGAAATCCAGATACAGCGTCGACTGGTTGAACACCCATTTGCGCCCTTTGCCCAGCTTGAAGATGTCGCGGAACAACTGCTTGGTCTGGCGGCGATTAAGGAAATGATCCTGGTCTTCGGCGCGCTCATAGGCATAGCCCGGCGATATGGTCACCCCTTCAACCTTCAGGTCGCGGGCGAAATCCATGAAGGCGGCGGTGCGTTCCGCCTTTGCGTTGTCGAACAGGGTGGCGTTCACGGTCACCCGGAAGCCCAGGGCAACCGCCTCGCGGATGGCCTCGGTGGCGCGCCTGAAGGTGCCCTCCTGGTCCACCGCCTTGTCGTGCTCTTCCTCCAGCCCGTCGAGATGAACCGAAAAGGTCAGATAGGGGCTGGGGGTGAAATCCTTCAGGCGTTTTTTCAGCAGCAGCGCGTTGGTGCAGAGATAAATGAATTTCTTGCGCGCGACGATACCCTCGACAATCGCCTTGATTTCCTTGTGCAGCAGCGGCTCGCCACCGGGGATCGAGACAATCGGCGCGCCGCATTCATCGACCGCCGCCAGGCAATCCTCCAGCGACAGCCGCCGGTTCAGCACGGCATCGGGATAGTCGATCTTGCCGCAGCCAGGGCAGGCCAGGTTGCAGCGGAACAGCGGCTCCAGCATCAGCACCAGCGGGTAGCGCTTGTTGCCGAGAAGGCGCTGTTTGATGATATAGCCGCCGACGCGCAGCTGTTGAATCAGAGGGACTGACACTTTATTTCTGCTCCGAATTTATCCGGGGAGCCTCTTTTACGCCCCCTGGCATGTCCACGGCAACCATAAAGACCGCCAAAAACGGCTATTTCACGGCCATGTGTTCAGTTTTGTTTCCGGTAGGCCCAATTGATCAGTCCGGGCAGCACAAGCAGGGTGCAGGCCAGCGTCAGGAATACCGAGATGGTCAGCAATTCGCCCATGCTGGCGGTGCCCCGATGGCTCGACAGAGCCAGGCTGCCGAAAGAGCCGACCGTGGTCAGCGCCGAAAGAAGCACGGCGCGCGGCGTGCTTGTTTCCAGAATCTGGCGGTCGCCTTCGCTTTCCTCGCGGGCGCGCATCACCAGATGAATGCCGGCGTCAACGCCCAGCCCGATCAGCAGCGGCAGCACGATCACATTGGCGAAATTGAAGGGAATGTTCAGCCACACGGTTGCCGCCGCGGTCATTACCGCGGCCAGCATAACCGGCGACAGGATCAGCGCCACGTCCCGTGCGGCGCGGAACAGAAGCAGCAGGAACAGGATAATCAGCACCGCCGCCGTGGCGGTCGCCTGCTGCATGGCGCCGATCACGATCTCGCCGGCGCGCTTCACCTGCACCGCGCTGCCGGTAACGTCGCCGTGCAGGCGGGAGACGTCATCGATAAAGCGGGTCAGCGCAGCCTGGTCGCCCAGGTCGGCCCGGGGATAAACTTCAACGCGGATGCTGCCATCGCCAGCCTCATAGCGCGATCGTATGTCGGCGGGCAGGTCAGCCAGCGTCACGCCGGCTGTCGCGAATCCCCGGCGAAGGCGGTTCAGGACCTGTGGAAACAGCCTCAGCAGGCCGTCCTCCAGCCGTTCAATTGCGCCTTCCGCACCATCCTCGCTGCCGCGCCCTTCAACGGCCGCCATGACCTGCTCCAGGGCCAGGCGCAGGGGCCGGGCGCTGTCCAGCAGTGCCGCATCCACGTTGGCGTTTTCCAGCGCCTCGAGCCCGGCGATCAAATTCCCCAGCGCGGCACGCTGTTCCTTCGCCGTTGCCCGGGCAACGGGTTCAGCCGGCATCAGCACCGGCGTCATGAAGACGGACGTGTCGGACAACAGTTCCAGCTTCTCCGGCTGGCCGCCCGGCACATAGCTGGCTAGAGTGACCACCCGGCCAACGCTGTCCAGCTCCTGCAGCCGGGTCTTCAGCTCTGCCGCCTCGGCCATGTCGGCGGCCATAATCTGCGCCGCGTAGGGAGACGAGTCTTGGCGCGCCAGCAAATCCTGGAACGCCTGTACTGATTCTGTCTCCGGGTCTTTCAGCTTGATCGGGTCGTAGTCGAAACTGACTTGAGGCACCGCGATCAAGGCAATGGCCCCGGCGATAAATCCGGTAATGGAAAGGGCCTTGGCGTGCCGCGCGATGAAGCGCCCCACCGGGTTTCCGCCGCCGGTCACCGGCGCGCTGGTGCGCTTTAGCGGCATCAGGGTCATCAGCGCCGGCAGAATGGTCAGCGAGGTGAACAGCGAGATGAACATGCCGGTGCCCGAGATAATGCCCAACTGCGCCAGCCCGGCATAGGCCGTTGGCGCGAAGGCGTAAAAGGCGATTGCCGTTGTCGGGGCGGCCAGCGCCAGGGGCAGGCCGACTCCCCGCGCGGTGCGGCTCAGCGCTTCATCGCTGTCGTGCCCGGCCCATATTTCCTCGCGGTAACGCAGCACGAAATGGATGGCAAAATCGATTCCCAGCCCGATGAACAACACCGCGAAGGCGATGGAGATCACGTTGAAATATCCGATCGCCGCCAGGGCAAAGCTGGCGGTCCAGATCAGGCCGATAGCCAGCGTTGCCAGCGCCGCCAGCACCAGGCGCAATGAGCGAATGCCGAAACCGAGGATCAGCGTGACCAGCAGGAAGGAGACAATGCCGGAGATTTTTGCGCCCTTGGAGACGCTCTTCATCTCCTCGGCGCGGATTGCCATTTTCCCGGTCAGCCGCACGGTCAGGCCCGGGGTAGCCGCCTCCGCGGCTTCGCCCAGCCGCCGCGCCTCGGCCAGCGCCGCCTTGGCCGGCTTGAAGCTGGTGAAATCAAGAACCGGCTGCACCATGACAATGCGCCGCCGGCCCTCCAGAATGTCCGCTTCGTCATCCTGGAACAGCTCTTGCCATGACAACAGGCGTATGGTCCCCGCCGCCGCGGCCCGGGCGGACGGGGTCAGGTCGGCGAGCACGCGCGCCAGCCGTTCCGGCGGGCTGTTGTTCTTCACCGCATCATCCAGCGCCAGCACCAGCACATCGGAGAGACCGCGCAGGCTGGTGTCCTGGGCCAGTCCGGCCAGCACCGGCTCGGCGTCGGCCAGGCTGTCGGTCAACCTGTACAATTCATCCAGATCCAGATAAAGAAATCCGTGCCTGTCGAAAAAGTCACCGGTGCCCGGCGCATAGGCGTTCATGACCAGTTCATCACGCCCGTGCAATTCTGCCACCAGATGGCGGGCCACGGCATCGGCCTCTTCGGGGGTCGCCGCGTCAACCACCATCAGGAAAGAATTGGCGAGCTGGGGAAATGTCTGGTTGAATTTTTCATAGACCTGGCGAAAGGGCAGGTTGGGATCGATCATCTGGTCGGTATCGGTATTGATCGACAGATGGGTCCATGTGTAATAGGCGAGGGCAATGGTTATCAGGGCCGCGCCGGCAACCACCAGTCGGGCATGGCGCGCCGACCAGCCGACCCAGGCGCAAAGAAAGGGTACCAGGTTTTCCTGGCCAAATCTCAGCATGAGGGGAGTATATACTGCATGAGGTCCATATCGTTAAATCGCCCACCGCGGGGCCCACTGCGGGGTACAGGCCAACCGGCATCAGGCCGTAAAGCCTTTTCGGCGCGGGCCGTCGCGGTTATTCTGGCGACCGGTTTCACACTCGCTTTTCTGGTGGCGCCAGTGGACCCGATCTCCGCCCGTGCGTCAACGCTGGATGAGAAGGCCACCCCCGGCGCCGCCGAAACGGGCGCGCAGGAAGGCACTGGGCAAGCGGGGGAGCAATCGCGAGAGCAATCAGGAGAGCAATCGCCGGGCCAGATCATCGAGCGCTTTCACGCGGAATTGCTGGTGGTGATGCAGAATGCGGGGGACTGGGATTACCGGGCGCGGCGCGACCGGCTGGCGCCTTCAATCGTCGCCATGTTCGACAGCGGATCAATGACCCGCATTGCCTCCGGGCGCTATTGGCGGGGCTTTGAAGAGGATCAGAAAGCGGCCCTGACCGCCGCTTTTCGCGCCTTCACCCTGGCCAATTACGCGGCCCGCTTTAACGGCTATTCGGGCCAGAGTTTTGTTACCACCGGCGAGACGCGGCGCGACGACCGGCACACATTCGTGCGTGCCAAGCTGGTCAAGTCCGACGGCGAGGAAATCCGCATTGATTACCTGATGCGTCTTACGGGCAAAAAATGGCGCATTATTGATGTCTTCGTCGAGGGCAGGTTTTCCGAGCTGGCGGTGCGGCGGTCTGAATTCGCGCCGGTGCTGCGCGATCGAGGTTTTCCGGGGCTGATCGAAGTGCTAAGAAGCAAGGTCTCGGAACTTGAGGTCGAGAACGGCGCGGGCTGACCAGGGCGGCGCTGCTTCCCGGCCCCCAAATGGCCCGGTGGCGCGTTGAACAAATCGAAATCCACAAAACCGAAGACCGGAAAACCGAAAAGAAGGCGCTTTTCGCATCCCCTGAGCGGCGCGACGCCCGGGCTTCTCCTCCGGCTGGTGTCTGAATACGGCCTGCCGCGAGGGATGGCCTGGGTCGATTATTCCGCGGCGCTGATCTCTTCGCTGCTTAAAACGCCGATAACGCTGGTGGAGCGCGGCCGCGTGGCGCTGGCCGGACGCTCGATGGCGCCGGTCACCGACCCGATTTTCATCGTTGGCCATTGGCGCAGCGGCACCACGCATCTTTACAATATCATGGGCCGGTCGCCCGGGTTCGGCACCGTCTCGCCCTTCGCCACCGCGCTGCCCTGGGATTTCCTGCTGATGGAGCGTTTTTTCGGCGGCTTGCTGAAAAAGGCGCTGCCCGACGGGCGCTACATAGACAACGTACCGGTCAATGCGGATTCGCCCCAGGAAGACGAGATCGGCCTGGCCAATATGTCGCCGCTGTCATTTTATCATGCGCTGTATTTCCCCCGCCATTTCCAGGCCAATTTCAACGCCGGGGTGTGGCTCGACGGCTGCAGCCACGCGGAGGTCGCGGGCTGGCAAAGGAGGCTGAAGTACTTCTATCTGAAACTGCAAATCCAGCAGCCCGGCACCACATTGCTGATCAAGAACCCGGTCTATACGGCGCGGATCGGCATGCTGGCCCGGATGTTTCCCGAGGCCAAATTCATCCATATCCACCGCAATCCCTACAAGCTGTTCTTTTCGATGCGGAATTTCTACGAAAAACTCCTTGCCCAGTTCGCCCTGCAGCCATGGGACCATATTGATCTCGACGAACATATCTTCGCCACCTACAGCCGCATGATGGATGACCTGGATCGCGACTGGGCGGAACTGCCGCCGGGCAGGCGCGTTGAGTTGAGTTTCGATGAACTGCAGAAAGGCGCCATTGAAGTGCTTCACGGGGTCTATGACGAGCTGGAATTGCCGCGTTTTTTCGAGGCCCTGCCAATGTTCGAATCCTATCTGCGTGCCACCGAGGGGTATATCAAGAATACCTACCAGTTCCCCCCCGAGACGATCGACAAGATCACCGCGCGCTGGGGCAAGCAGATCGAGCAATGGCAATACGAGCCGCCGGGGCAATATGAGCCCCCGGGGCAATACGAGCCGCCAGAATGAGGGATGCCATGCGGGCTAAAATTATGCTTTCGCTCATACTCTGCTCCGCCCTCGGGGTGGTCTCCGGCTGGTCCGTGGCGGCGCCTCTCGATGAAGCCGGCACCTGCAGGGCCTATACGCTGGTGGACGACGCCACCGGCAGGGTGATCCGCGGCCCCGAGGACATCGCCATCGACCGGGCATCGGGCGTTGTTTATGTGTCCGCCTATGATCGCCGCGCCGTGGAGCATGAGAAAGCAGCCGGCGGCCCGGTGACCACGGTGGGCGGTATTTACCGTTTCGCACTGCCGCGGGGGCTGCCCGACGGGGGCTCGATCGCGGTTACCGACCTGACCAGCGGTTTCAGGGAAACCCATGATTTTCGCCCGCACGGCTTCCATTTTCGCCCCGGTGATCCGGCAAGGCTGCATGTGGTCAACCGGGTCTATGAGATGAAGAAGGGGAAACCGGTCATCAACCCCGCCATCGAACGTTTCCGGATTGAGGGGGGCGCGCTGGTCCATGAGGCAACCATTCGCCCCGGGGCCAATGAGCCGGTCATGTGCAGCCCCAACGACCTGTGGACCAAGGCCGACGGAACTTTTTACGTGAGCAACGACCACGGCGCCTGCACCGGCTTTGGCAGCGTCTGGGAAGAGACCTTCGCGCTCAGGCACGCGTACCTGCTTTATTACGACGGCAGTTCATTCCGCAAGGTGGCGGAAAAACTGGCCTTTGCCAACGGCGTCACCGGGCGCGAGAACGCAAACGGCGAAATACAGATCATTGTCTCGGAGACCCGGGGCAAGCGGCTGCGGGTTTTTGACGAAGCGGACCTTCTGGCAACGGGCGAGCCGGGCTCGGGCAAGGTGAAACCCCGCCATACCATCAAGCTTAAAGGCAGCCCCGATAACCTGGACTGGGACAGGGGCGAGGCCGGAGATGGCGACCTGCTGGTGGCGACCATCCCCAATATTATCGGCATGGCCACCTATATGCGCGGCCTGTTCGGCAAAAAGAAGACCGGCAGCCGCATCCAGCGCATCCCCTGGGGTGCTGACGGCAAGCCGGGCGCGCCGGAAATTGTCTTCGAGGACAACGGCAGCATGATTTCCGGAGCCACGGTGATGGCCGGCGCAGGCGGGCTGTATTTCATCGGTGCGGCGTTCGACGACAATATCGCCATCTGCGCCGAAAGTTCGAGCCAATGACCGGCCTGTCGCTGGTCACCGGCGGCGCCGGATTTATAGGCCGCCATCTGGTGGCACAATTGACCGGGGCGGGCGTACCCGTGCGCGTACTCGACCCGCTGGCCACAGCCGCTGACTTTCCCTCTGGCGTTGAGGTGATCCCGGGCTCGGTGCTGGACAAGGTGGCGCTGGACGCGGCGCTCGGCGGCGTTCGCCATGTCTATCATCTGGCGGCAAACGCCCATCTCTGGGCGCGCGACAGGGGGTCATACGCGGTCATTAATATAGAGGGCACCAGGGCGCTCTTGCAGGCGACGCGCACCCATAACCCGGAAAAAATCGTCATTACCTCCAGCGAGACAATCCTGCGCGGTTGGCGCGACGCCAGCCCGGCGCCGATCAGCGAGGACGACCCGGTGCCTGCCATCGACGCCATGGCCGGGCCTTATACGCGCTCCAAACTGGCGCAGGACGCGCTGGCCCGCGAGGCCGCCCGGTCGGGCCTGCCGGTTATTATTGTCTATCCGACAGTCCCTGTTGGGCCGGGCGACCGGGCGATGACCGCGCCGACCCGCATGACGCTGGATTTATTGCGTGGCGATACCCCGGCCATGCTGGAGGCACGGCTCAATTTTATTGCCGTGGAGGACGCGGCGCGGGGGCATATTCTGGCCGCTGAAAAAGGCACATCCGGCGGGCGTTATATCCTCGGCGGGCAAAATATGGCGATCGGCGAATTCCTTGCCTTGCTCGGCGACGTTTCGGCGCGCCCCATGCCGACCCGCCGTATTCCCTGGTGGCTGGCCGCCCTGTCGGCGCGGGTCATGGAACTTGGCGCCGCCATCACCGGCAATGCGCTGCGCGCCTCGGTGGAGGGGGTGCGGCTGGCAAAGCATCAATCCTTCGTCGACACCGCCCGCGCCCGAAACGATCTGGGCTTTGAAGCCGGGTCTGTTGGCGAAGCGCTTCGCCGGCAAATCGCCTGGCTCGATGCGGAAGGGCATCTTTGAGGGGTGACGGAGTAAAACCTATGACCTAGTGTGACGGCCATATTCTCAGGCCCCGTTCAAAGGAGCGAAAATGTTTGTAGTCCGACCGGCGGCAATGGAAGACCTGGACGATCTCTTTGAGCTGGCGTCCGCTGTCAGCGGCGGGTTGACCACGCTGCCCGCTTCCCGCGAGGCTCTGGAGCCACGGATCGAGAATTCGATTCGAAGCTTCGCCGCCGATATATCGGCGCCCGGCGAGGAATATTATTTCCTGGTTCTGGAAGACACGGAAACAGACAGCCTCATCGGCACATCGGCGGTGATCGCCGCCGTCGGCCAGTCGCAGCCCTTCTATAATTACCGCCTGCTGAGAATGACCCAGGTCAGCAGTGAGCCGGAAATGAAGGTCGACGCCGACCTGCTGATCCTGTCCACCGATTATGCCGGCGCCAGCGAGATGGCGACGCTGTACCTGCATCCCGACTATCGCGGCGCCGCCACCGGAGCCATGCTGTCCAAATGCCGCTACCTGCTGATGGCCGCCTATCCCGAACGCTTCTCGGAGACCGTGATGGCCGAGCTTCGCGGCTGGGTTGACGAAGACGGCGTTTCTCC
Organism: Pseudomonadota bacterium; assembly: GCA_022574255.1. Classification (GTDB taxonomy): domain Bacteria; phylum Pseudomonadota; class Alphaproteobacteria; order Sphingomonadales; family SMXR01; genus JACZSK01. The sequence continues at coordinate 1,685 of JACZSK010000037.1, read as the reverse complement.
TTTCTGGGAGGCGGTGGCCCGGCCATTCTTTCATATGGATTTTGCCGAGGCCGACCGCATCAACGGTCTGGGCAACCAGCAATTTATCGCCGACCTGATGCCCAAATATCCGATCTACACCAATCTCTTGCCCCAGGCGGCGCGCGACGCCATCGGCGTGCCGCACCGGAACTCAGCCGCGGCGCTGAAAATTCTCGAGGGCGAGGGATTCCGCTATCGCGGCGCCGTCGATATTTTCGATGCCGGGCCCTGCGTGGAAGTGCAAAGAGACCAGATCAGGACCGTTCAGGCGACGCGCCGGGTAAAACTGGGCGGCATCGCCGAGCTTGAAGGCATTGCCGAATATATGGTTGCCAACCCGGCACTGGACAGTTTCCGCGCCACCGTAGGGCCGGTTGAGGCGGTGGGTGAGGAGGCCTGGATTTGCGCTGCGACCGCCGAGGCGCTGAAATTATCAGAGGGCGACGATCTGCTCTTCGCCGTTACCGGCAGAGCCGAGCGCCGAAAAACATGAGTGGCAGGAATTTCATCGCCGGCAAATGGCTGGAAGCGGGCGGCGACGCCATCCGCTCCCTGAACCCGGCGAACGGCGACGAAGTCTGGCAGGGCAGGGCCTCTACCGCCGATGATGTGGGCCGCGCCTTCGATGCCGCCGAGGCGGCGTTCGGCGACTGGTCGCACCGGTCACTGGAGGCGCGCGCTGATATTCTCCAGGCCTATGCGGCGCTGGTGACGGCGCGAAAAGACGACGTGGCGCGGGCCATCGCCGTTGATACCGGCAAGCCGTTGTGGGACGCGCTGGGCGAGGCTGGGGCGATGGCCGCCAAGGTAGAAATTTCAATCCGCGCCTATGACGCGCGCACCGGGGCGAGCGAGGCCACATCGGGGGCGCTGCGAACCCGGCTGGAGCATCGCCCGCACGGCGTGATGGCGGTGTTCGGGCCCTATAACTTCCCCGGCCATTTACCCAACGGCCATATTGTGCCGGCCCTGCTGGCGGGGAATACGGTTATTTTCAAGCCCAGTTCCCTGACCCCGCTGGTCGCCGACCTGATGGCCGCGCTGTGGGAGGAGGCCGGGCTGCCCGCCGGCGTTTTCAACCTGTTGCACGGCAGCCGCTCCATGGGCGACGCAATCCTTGGCGCGCCGCGCCTCGCCGGGCTGCTGGTGACCGGCAGCGTTCCCACCGGCATCGCACTGACCAAGGCGCTGGCCGAGCGGCCAGAGGTTATTCTGGCGCTGGAAATGGGCGGCAATAATCCGCTGGTTTACTGGGGCGCCGGGGATGTGGAGGCGGCGGCCATGCTCGTCGTCCAGTCCGCCTATATCACCTCGGGCCAGCGTTGCACCTGCGCCCGCCGCCTTATCCTGCCCGCCGGTGATGTGGGAGAGGCGCTCATTGAGGCGCTGGTGGCGGCGATCGGCAGGGTCCGCGTCGGCGCATTTGACACCCTGCCCGAGCCCTTCATGGGGCCGCTGGTCTCCAATGGCGCCGCCGCAGCCGTGCTCGACGCCCAGCGCAGCCTTGAAGAGGATGGCGGCAAGGTAATCTGCCGGGTGGAGAAAGCCGGCCCGACCCCGGCGTTCCTGTCGCCCGGCCTCATCGACGTCACGAAAATCAGCGAGCGGGCCGACGAAGAGGTGTTCGGGCCGCACTTGCAGGTGAGCCGCGTGGGCGATCGGGA
>JACZSK010000036.1 GCA_022574255.1 Pseudomonadota bacterium | reverse complement strand
TTTGCCGCCCTCGCCCCGGGCGCTGTGATCGATCTTCTTGCCCTTCATCAGGCCCTTGATCTCCTCGCCGGTCAGGGTTTCATATTCCAGAAGGGCATTGGCGATGGCATGCAGCACGTCGATATTGTCCTTGATGATCTTTTCCGCCTTGCCGTAGGCGGCTTCCACGAAACTGCGCACCTCGGCGTCGATCAAATTGTAGGTCTTCTCCGAGATATTCTGTTGGCGGGACACCGAATGGCCGAGGAACACTTCCTCCTGGTTGTCCCCGTAGGCGAGCGGACCCAGCTTGTCGGACATGCCATATTCGGTGACCATGGCCCTGGCCAGTTTGGTCGCAACCTTGATGTCGTTACCGGCGCCGGTGGTGACCTGGTCATAGCCGAAGATCAGCTCCTCGGCGATGCGCCCGCCCATCAAAATGGCCAGCCTTTCGTGCAGCTTCTGGCGGCTGGTCGACAATTCGTCATGCTCGGGCAGGGACAAAACCATGCCCAGCGAGCGGCCACGGGGGATGATGGTGGCCTTGTGGATGGGGTCGGAGGCCGGGCAATTGATGGTCACCAGCGCATGGCCGCCCTCGTGATAGGCCGTCAGCTTCTTCTCGGCCTCGGTCATGACCATCGAGCGGCGCTCGGTGCCCATCATCACCTTGTCCTTGGAATCCTCCAGCTCGGCCATCGAGACCAGCCGTTTGCCCTTGCGCGCCGCCAGCAGCGCCGCTTCGTTGACCAGGTTGGCCAGGTCGGCGCCCGAGAAACCGGGGGTGCCGCGGGCGATGATGCGCGGATTCACGTCGGGCGCCAGCGGCACCTTGCGCATGTGAATATCGAGGATTTTCTCGCGCCCGATAATATCGGGCAGCGGCACCACGATCTGGCGGTCAAAACGCCCCGGGCGCAGCAGCGCCGGGTCCAGCACATCGGGCCGGTTGGTGGCGGCGATCAGGATAACGCCCTCGTTGGTCTCAAAACCGTCCATCTCGACCAGCAACTGGTTCAGCGTCTGTTCGCGCTCGTCGTTGCCGCCGCCCAGACCGGCGCCGCGATGGCGGCCGACGGCGTCGATCTCGTCGATAAAGATGATGCAGGGGGCGTGGCGCTTGGCTTGTTCAAACATGTCGCGCACCCGGCTGGCGCCGACGCCAACAAACATTTCAACGAAGTCGGAGCCGGAAATGGTGAAGAAGGGAACCTCGGCCTCGCCGGCGATGGCGCGCGCCAGCAGCGTCTTGCCGGTGCCCGGCTGGCCAACCAGCAGCGCACCCTTGGGAATTTTGCCGCCCAGGCGCTGGAATTTCTGCGGCTCCTTGAGGAAATCGACGATCTCCTCAAGTTCTTCCTTGGCCTCGTCTATGCCCGCCACATCGTCGAAGGTGATCTGGCCATGGCGTTCGTTCAGCAGCCGCGCCTTGGATTTACCAAAGCTCATGGCGCCGCCCTTGCCGCCGCCCTGCATCTGGCGCATGAAATAAATCCACACACCGATCAACAGGATCATCGGCATCCAGGCGACCAGCACGCTGAACAGGGCGTTGCTCTCTTCGGGTATCGCTTCAAAGGTGACGCCGCGGTCAGACAGCCGCGACACCAGATCGGGGTCTTCAGGCATATAAGTGCGGAACGGGCGATTGTTCAGTATGCCGGTAATCTCGTGACCACGGATTTCCACATCCCTGATCTCGCCATCCTCAACCGCCGCGATGAAATCGGAATAAGCCAGGTCTTCCGGCTTGGCGGCGCCTGTCGGCCCCTGAAACATGTTGAACAGCAGTGCCAGTAGCAGGATCACTGCTATCCACAGCATCGCGTTGCGTCCGAAACTATTCACTCTCTCGCCTTTCTTGTCAGTCTTCGCTGTCTTCCGCCCGAAAGCGGAGAATTATTCCTTGCCGATGGCAGCGGATGTTATTTTTCCCATTGTAGCGGAAAAAGCCGCTTCCGGAACAAAACATAGGTTTTTTTCCCCGCCAAACAAGCGCCAAGGCGCGGAATTCCGCCCATAATGGCCTGTTTGCGTCACATTTCTGTTAACCATCCCCATCCGGCCTGCCGGGATACAGCGATCTGAGCGGCGAAAAACGCGCCGTGAAGCCGGCAAATCCGGCTGTGGCATAGCCGAGATGCGGCACCGAGCGAATTTCGCCCGCCACCCGCAATGTCGGCAGCGCCAGCCGCGCGGCATGGGGAATATCCGCCTTTCGTGCATCGGGTTTTCGTGCATTGGGTTTTCGCACCTCTGGCCAGCGTTCCAGCAGTTCCCGCCAACCAGCCTCGCCAAGCGCCGCGATTTGTCCGCCGCTCTCGCCGTCCAGCCCGACCACGAACCGCCCGTCCCAGTGAAGGGTCTCGCCGGGGGCGATATCCAGGTGCGCGCCGGTGGTTCCCGCTTCGCGCGCCACCAGCAGCAGGTTCCTGCCGCCGTCGAGAGGCGCGAAAAGACAGCCGGCCAGCGTGGCGCCGGTAAAATCGCCTGATTTCATATCTTCCAGAAGCCGTTCAACGCCTTCCAGGCGCGGCGGATAGGCGCGCCCGCCAATGCTGGAGACCAGCCGCGACACTACGCGCAGGGAAATTTCCTCATATGCCTCTGAGTCAATCAGCAGCGCCGGGTCAAGCTGCGCATAACCTTCCTCCGAAAGCGTCACCGAGGCATCAAGAAGCCGCGAAGTCTGGTCGTCCAGCACCACGCGCACCCGGGCCATGCGCCGGGCGGTGGCCGCCAGCCGCGCCGGTGTCAGGCCGTCCAGCGGCATATCCCGCAGCAATTCGCGCGCCTGTACCCTGAGATAACCGCGGTCGTTATTGGAAGGGTCTTCAATCCATTGCTGGTCTTTCGCTTCCAGTGTTGCCGCCAGCCGCGCCTTGGCAATGCCCAGCAGCGGTCGCACCAGCCGGGGCGTTTGCTCCTGCACTGAAATGCCCTGGCGGGTCAGCGGCGGCGCACTCACCGCCATGGCCGACAGGCCGTCCACCCCGCTGCCCCGCGCCAGCCGCATCAGCAGCGTTTCCGCCTGGTCCTCCAGATGATGCGCCAACAGCAAAAACCGTACGTCATGCTCGGCGCACCAGCCCTCCAGCGCCTCGTAGCGGGCCTTCCGCGCCGTCGCCTGCACGTCGCTGGCGGGTTTGGGCAGGTCTTCGGGCCATGAAAGAATGTGATGGGTCAGCCCCCTTGCCGCCAGCCATGTGCCGGTCTGGCGGGCTTCCCCGGCGGATTCACGGCGCAGACCATGATCGAAGGTGAGAAAATGAATATCGCCACGCCCTGCCTTGCCGGCCTTGCCGCCAGCCCAGTCGCCGGCAAGCAGCGCCAGCGCCATGCTGTCGGGCCCGCCGGATACCGCCACCGCCACAGGGGCTCGAGCGGAAATGCCCGCCGCCCGCATAAGCCCGGCGAACTCTTCTGCCTCTATTGGCTTGGCAGGGGCCAGGGGCTTGGCAGGAGTCGACGAGACCAGGGTTGGTTTTGCATTGCTCATGGCCGGTTATTCGCAGCCCAGCCGGGCCCTCTCGCTGGTGGCGCGCCGGGTGATGGCCTCACTGGCGCCCGGATAGCTGACTTCAATCTCATAAAAGGCGGCGCAGGCATCCTCATTCTGATCCATGTTGGAAAGCGTCAATCCCAGCTTGACCAGGCTGTCCGCGCCTTTCGAGCCCTCGCCGTAATTCTGGAAACCGGCAAGAAAAGCAGCGGCGGCGCGGGGGTAATCCTTCCTGACATAATAAGTCTCGCCCAGCCAATATTGTGCATTGCCGGCCAGCCTGTGCTCCCCGTGGCCGGCCACGAAGGCGCGGAAGGCGGCCTCGGCTTTGTCATAATCGCCCTTACGCAGCAGCGCGAAGGCAAACTTGTAGCGCTCTTCCGCGGTTCCCGGTGGCAGCGCCGGCGCCGGCGCGGTGGCCGCGTTGTTCAGGCTCTGGCGCTCGAGTAACGCGACGGCATCCGCGGGCGTCAGTGTTTCCACCAGCCCGGAAGACGGGCGGGTGGCGGCAAGCGCGGCGCTGCCTGTGTCCCCCTGGGCGGCCGCACCACCGTTTTCCAGTTCGCGAAAACGGAACTCCATATCGCCGCGAAAATTCTCGAATTTATTTTCCAGCATGCGCTGTCTGTGCGCCATTTCCTCAATGCTGCCGGTCAGGCCGCGCATCTGGGTGTCGATACGGCCCAGGCGCACCTCGATATCGGCCAGCAGCAGGCGGCTGGATGCTCCGGCACCGGCCCCGGCACCCTGCTGGCTGGCAGCGAAATCGCGCGCCATTTTGCCATCGGGAAAAGCAACCCGCTGCACCGCGCGCAATTGTTTTTCAATCTGCACCAGCTTCTTGTTGATTTCAGCCAATTCGTCGCGCGACTGGGCATTCGCCTGGGCCGCGCCCCCGATCACCCAGAGAAAAGCCAGCAGACCCGCCAGCAACCAGATCCACGGCCGGTTGGCATGGCCAGTGTAGGCTGGCAGACTCCTGTTCAGCGAAAAACCGGTCATTCTTATTTCCTCTGGTCAGATGGTCAGGCAGAAACCCGGCAGCGCCTTACAAACCAGCAGTGCCCGGCAAAGAAAGCCCCGCGACCCTGGAAGCCAAACACAGAAGTTTGACCAAACAGGGGCACGGGGCCTCTTATTCCGTGGCAGGTTCCGCGGCGTGGCGTGGCGTGCCGCAAAACAACCTAGTTGACGGCCATCCGCCCCCGGCGGTTCTTGGCCCAGGCGGCCTCGTTCGAGCCCGGATCGGCCGGCCGTTCCTTGCCATAACTGATGGTCCCGACCCGCGAGCCGGATATACCCAGCGCCACCAGGTAATTTTTTGCCGCCGTTGCACGGCGCTCACCCAGCGCAAGGTTATACTCACGCGTGCCGCGCTCGTCGGCATGACCTTCGAGGATGACAGAAACGCCGCTGTTGGCGCGCAACCAGTCGGCCTGTGCCTGCAAGGTCCGTCTGGCGGTGGCGGTCAGCTCAGCGCTGTCATACTCATAGAAAACGCGGTCGCCCGCGGTCGCGTCCAGATCTCCCTGGGTTCCAGCATCCGGACCAATGGGCGTTGCCGGGCCGACGTCATCGGTCGGTGCAGCGGGTAGTCCGGCAGAATCGTCCACGGCCGGGGTCGTCTCCGGCGGCGGGGTGGTCGCGCAGGCGGCCAAAAAGGCGGCCAGCACGGGTACAATGAAAATTCGAATTCCAAGGCCGTTCGATAGCATTTCAAGATTTCCTTTCCACGGAAAATTTATGACGGCTGTCCCGAACCGATGCGCCGCCTGAAAGCGCGGGGCTCTCCCAATAATCGTGATCCCAACAATCGTGATTGAAGATCAAACGGGATGGTCCCCCACTCATGGCTGCACTTCGGAATTGGAACTATAGTAAGGCGTTACCAAAGGATCAAGCCGAGCTTTACCAACTTTTGTTACCAAATCCTTCCTTTCTGCACTGTTTTAACGAATTAGCGGCGACCAGGCCGGGTCGGAGGCGTCATTTGGCGCCGTAACCGGGCGCTCATTATACCCCGTCAGGTCAACCGACCACAGGCTGGTGCTGCCGCCTTCGCCCTGTGCATCCGACGGTATCTGGCGAAAATACATCAAAACCCGGCCATTGGGCGACCAGGTGGGCCCCTCGTCCTGGTAAGAATCTGTCAACAATCGCTCGCCGCTGCCATCCTGGCGCATTACGCCGATGCGGAACTTGGCTTGGGAAATCTTGGTGAAGGCGATCAGGTCGCCGCGCGGCGACCACACTGGCGTGGCATAGCGCCCGTTGCCGAACGATATGCGGTGGATGTCGCTGCCGTCGGCGCGCATCACATAAAGCTGCTGGCTGCCGCCACGGTCGGAATTAAAAACGATATGCGTGCCATCGGGCGAAAAAGACGGCGAGGTGTCGATCCCGGGATGGGTGGTCAGCCGGCGCACGGCGCGGGTGCGCAGGTCCATCAGGTAAACGTCGCTGTTACCGGCCTCGGCCAGGCTCATGATTACGCGGTTGCCGTCGGGCGAAAAGCGCGGCGCGAAAGTCATGTTGGGAAAATCGCCCAGCACTTCATGCTTGCCGGTATCGATATTGTATAAATAGACCCGGGGCTGGTCGTTGTAATAGGCCATGTAGGTGATTTCCTGGCGCGACGGCGAAAAACGCGGGGTCAGCACCAGGTCTTCGCCGCTGGTCAGAAAGCGGTGGTTGGCGCCGTCCTGATCCATGATCGACAGCCTTTTCACACGCTGGGTCTTGGGGCCGCTTTCGGAAATATAGACGATGCGGCTGTCGAAATAGCCCGCCTCGCCAGTCAGCCGGCGATAGATGGCGTCGGAAATAAGATGCGCCACCCGGCGCCAGTTTTGCGGCGGCGCCACATACCGCAGGCCGGTCATCTGGCTTTCGGCGAACACATCCCACAGCCGGAACTCGATGCGGGCGCGGCCGTCGGGTTCCAGAGATACCTTGCCGGTGACCAGGGCCTGGGCGGCAATGGCCCGCCAGTTGCTAAAACGGGGCCGCACCTCCGCCGCCGTCGGCAGGCGGATAAAAGCCGCCGGATCGATGGGCCGGAAGAGACCCGAGCGCTCCAGGTCGGCGCTGATGACACGGGAAATTTTTGCGCCCAGCTGTTCCAGGGTGCCGGCGGCGGTGTCGGTGTCGGTCAGCCCTTCCGGCGACAGACCGGGAATGGCAATGGGCAGCGGCTCAATATTGCCGCGGGTGATATCCACCTCCAGCACCGCATGGGCGGTGGGGGCAAAGGCCGCAGCACCGGCCAGCGCCGCGCCAAGAAATACAAAAATCCAAAAATGCCTGCGCATCACATCCATCCGGTCTGCCTCTTGTTCATTCGCTTGTTGGCCCGCACCTTTATTTGCGCCATTCTTTTGGCCTTTTTATGCTGTCCCCGCAAGATTAACGCGCATTAACCGCCGAGCATCTGGCTTGGATCGAATTTCAGGTCAATCTCGCTCCACTGGTCATAGCGGTCCCTGGGCAGAGTGTAGGGCGCACAGCGGCGCACCGCCCGTGCCGCGCTTTCGGCGGCCACCCGGTAAAAGCTGTCCTGGGCGGATGAGAAAAAACTCTGGCCGAGAATCTGCGGCGGGCGGACCAACTTGCCCTCCAGGGTCAGCCAGATACGAATCTTGACGATCAGGTCTTGCGCATCCTTGGCCCCCGCCGGCGGGTTCCAGCAGCGCTCTACCTGGGCCTGCACCATGGCCTCCAGCGTCGCCGTTGATCGCCGCGCGCCAAGACTGGCAAGCTGCGAACTCCTCACCGCCTCCTCCAGCCGCTTGCGGTTATCCTTTTCAGGCGCCCGGGGGGCGGCTTCGGTTTCCCTGATCGACTTGTCGATCAGCGCCGCCAGCCGCCCGGTGTCCAGGCTGCTCGGTGGCTTTGGCTTGCTGCGCAGCGCCGCCGTCGGCATGATTTTGGGCTTGGTCCTGGGCTTTATTTGCGGCTTTTTCGCCGGCTTGGCATCGGGCAGAGGCACGGCGTCAGGGGCGGCATCGGGGGCCTGCCTTGTCGCTGCGGGCGGGGCTTCCGCCGTGCGCTGTGGCTTTGGCTGGAGCTTTGCTCTTCGCGCTGCGGCACGAATACGGTTGATGTCATCGACCGTGACCAGTTCCACGGGAATGGCTTCGGGTAACGGCGCCAGGTCGCGCTTCAGCGCCGGAATGCCGACAATCCCCACCGCCACCAGGGTGACGTGGAAAACCGCCGAAAAAATAAATCCAAGTCGTAAATCGTCCACGTTTCGTCCCGGAAATCCTGTGACATTGCAGCGATTCGGAATTTTGCCCGATCAGCCCGGCGCCTCGGCGACCAGCGCCACGCGCCGGAAACCGGCGCCATTGATCGCACCGATGATTGCCATGACGCGGCCGTAGCTCAGCGACTGGTCGCCCCGCACATATATGCGGGCATCGGCGCGTCCCTGGGTCATGGCCGCCAGACGGGCAACCAGCTCCGCCTGCCGGATGGGAGTATCGCCGATAAATATGGCGCCATTTTGATCGACGGTAATTTCGATGGGCTTGTTATCGTCGGGCAATGGCCGCGCGGTTGCATCGGGCAGGTTCACCGGCACCCCGATGGTCAGCATCGGCGCCGCCACCATGAAGACGATCAGCAGCACCAGCATCACGTCGACCATGGGGGTCACATTGATCTCGGACATGAGACGCGCGCGACCGCGACCGCGACCGCGACCGCTGCTGCGCGAGTGGAGATGCACAGACATCAGTGACCCCCTTCTTCCAGCTGGCGCGACAGGATGGCCGAAAATTCGTCGGCGAAGCCTTCCAGCTTGCTGGCATACAGCGTCATATCGGTGGTCAGCTTGTTATAGGCAACGACGGCGGGAATCGCCGCCACCAGCCCCAAGGCGGTGGCCAGCAGCGCCTCGGCAATGCCCGGGGCGACCACCGCCAGACTGCTGTTCGAGGATACCGCGATCGACTGGAAGGCGTTCATAATTCCCCAGACGGTGCCGAACAGGCCGACGAAGGGCGCCGTGGAACCCACCGTGGCAAGGAAGTTCATGTTGCGCTCCAGCCGTTCCATTTCGCGGTTGATGGTGACCCCCATTACCTTGACGATGCGGTCCTGCAGGCCAAGCTTGTCGCGGATCACCGATTTGCCGGAGAGCGACCGCTGCCATTCGCGCATTGCCGATATGAAAACCATGGCCAGCGGATGATCGGGATGGTGGCGGGTGCGCTCGAACAGATCGTCCAGCGATGAGCCCGACCAGAAGGTCTCCTCGAATCCTTCAGCCTGCTGGCTGACCCGGCGGATGCGCATGACCTTCTCGAAGATAATCGCCCAGCTCCAGAAGGAGGCGACGACCAGCAGCAATATGACCAGCTGAACAATGATATCCGCCTGGGCGAACATGCCCCAGGGCGTAAAATCCGGGATCCTGCCGCCCAGATCAATGGTCTCTATAGTATTGGGTTCCATCGACTAGTTTCCTTTTAACCCGCCTGATCCATAAGGGCTTAGCCCGCCCCAGCCAAGAGAGGCTCCAGCTTTTGGCGCAGCACCCCCGGTAATCTGCGTGGCCGTCCGGTCTTTTCCAGCGTCGCCACCACCAGACGTGCCTCCACCACTATCACTTCGTCGCCCTCTCCATCGCCGCGCCGGCTGGTCTGCCGGGTAATCCGCTGCTCAATCTCGAAGCTGGCGGCGCGAATTTTGGTGACCCTTGTATGCACCACCAGCGCGTCATCGACTTTGGCCTGAGCCTTGTAGTCGATTTCCAGCCGGGTAACAGCAAAGACCATATTTTCACCTTGCGGCGACATCAGGGCAGTTTGCGTAATTTCCAGAATACGTAGAAATTCGGTGCGCCCGCGCTCCAGGAAGCGCAGATACTCGCCGTGATAGACCATGCCGCCGGCGTCGGTGTTATCGGTATAGACCCTGATGGGCAACAGATGCTCGGCGCCGGCGAATTTGCCGGCATCCGGCTGTGGCGCGCTTCCCGCACGCATCAGTCGTCACTCTCCTGGAGATTATTCTCCAGCATATTCAACTGTTCGCCGGCGGTGGATCTGGGTGGCGTCAGCCCAACCTGAATGAAACCGGCCATGGTCAGCACCCTGCCCCGCTGGGTGCGCTGCACCAGCCCCGACTGCATCAGATAGGGCTCGATAATATCCTCGATGGCGTCGCGCGGCTCGGACAATGCGGCGACCAGCGTCTCCACCCCCACAGGGCCGCCGGCATAAGTGTCGCCGATGCATTTGAGGTAGCGATGATCCATGCTGTCCAGACCCATCTTGTCGACCTCCAGCCGGGCCAGCGCCGCGTCGGCTACTTTCTCGTTAATCTCGGCGGCGTTCGAGACCAGCGCGAAATCCCGCACGCGCTTCAGCAGTCTTCCGGCGATGCGCGGCGTGCCGCGTGAGCGCGAGGCTATCTCGCGGGCGCCGGTGCCGGTCAGCTGCATGTCCAGCACCCGTGCCGCCCGTGACACCACTTCAACCAGCTCATCGACCGAATAAAACTCCAGCCGCACGGGAATGCCGAAACGGTCGCGCAGCGGCGTGGTAATCAACCCCGAGCGCGTGGTGGCGCCAACCAGCGTGAAAGGCGGCAGGTCGATTTTTACCGAGCGCGCCGCCGGTCCCTCGCCGATAATCAGATCGAGCTGGAAATCCTCCATCGCCGGATAAAGAATTTCCTCGACCGCCGGGTTGAGGCGGTGAATCTCATCAATGAAAAGAACATCGCCTTCCTCGAGATTGGTGAGGATGGCCGCCAGGTCGCCAGCCTTGGCGATTACCGGCCCCGAGGTGGCGCGGAAGCTGACCCCCATCTCGCGCGCGACAATCTGCGCCAGTGTTGTCTTGCCCAGCCCCGGAGGGCCGTGGAACAGCACATGGTCCAGAGGGTCGCCGCGCCGGCGGGCGGCTTCGATAAAGACCGCGATATTGTCGCAGGCCAGTGTCTGCCCGATAAACTCGTCCAGCGTCTTGGGACGGAGATTCATCTCCGCCTCGTCCTCGCCCGTCCCGGTACCGGCGACCAGGCGATCGTCAGACTCGCTGCCGCCCATATCCATGCCTTCGGTATCCATGCCTTCGCTCATCTGCCCTTTTCCCGCACTGGCATGGTCATTGCCCAATTTGTCATTGCCCAATTTCCCTGAGACCGACGCGGATCAATTGCTGAATACCGGCCTGCTCGCCGAGATTATTCTGCGCCACCGCAACCGCCGTATGGGCCTGCGCCGGGCGATAGCCGAGATTGACCAGCGCCGAAACGGCATCGGAAAAGTCGCCGCCGGTGGGCGCCGCCACCATGCTGCCATCCACCGCCATGTCGCCAACCAGCTTGTCTTTCAATTCATTGATCAGGCGCGCCGCCAGCTTTGGCCCAACGCCGTTGGCCTGGGTTATGGCGCCCTTGTCGCCAGAGGCCACCGCGGTTCGGAAGGCCACCGGGCTGAGCACCGCCATCAACGCCAGCGCCACCCGCGCGCCCACCCCCTGCACGCTCAGCAGCAGGCGAAAAAGGTCTTGCTCGCCCAAATCCGCAAAGCCGTAAAGATGGATGTGATCCTCGCGCACATGGGTCTCGATATAGAGCGTCACCGGCTCGCCGACGCGGGGCAAATTGCCCAGCGTGCGCGCCGAGGCAAAAACCACATAACCAACCCCGCCGACGTCGATCATCGCCCGGTCCTCGGCGGTGCTCTCCAGAATGCCAGTGAGTTTACCAATCATATGCGGGCCCCGGCTTTCTTGTCTCCGGCGGCGACCATCTCGGCAACGCGGGCATTGGTGGTGGCATGATGGGCGTGGCAAATGGCCACCGCCAGGGCGTCCGCCGCGTCCGCCGAGGTAACCAGCGCACCGGGCAGCAGCATGCCCACCATGGCGCGTATCTGCTCTTTCCCGGCCAGTCCCGCCGCAGCCACGGATTTCTTGATGCGGTTTGGCGCATATTCGGAAACCGGCACACCAGCCAGAGCCGGCACCAGCAGCGCCACGCCGCGCGCCGCGCCCAGCTTCAGCGTCGAACGCGGGTTCTTGTTCACGAATATCTCCTCGACCGCGGCCAGGTCCGGCTCATGGGCGGCCAGCACCGCGCGCAGCCCGTAATGCAACTGTACCAGCCGCTCCGATATGGTCGATTTGCTGTCGGTGGAAATCACCCCGTTCGCCACATGGACCAGGCGCGTGCCCAGCACGTCAATGACGCCCCAGCCCATGTGCCTGAGGCCGGGGTCGATGCCGAGAATGCGTGTGGCGTTTTCCATCATATCAACCCGGCTATTCCGCCAGGCTCCTTCTTTGGCCGCGTGCTTGTCAGGCCTGCCATCAACCGGCAAGCCCCTCCAGCACATCGTCGGGAATTTCGTAATTGCCCGACACTTCCTGCACGTCGTCGTCGTCTTCCAGCGCGCCCAGCAGCCGCATCAGCTTCTCCGCGCCCTCGGCATCCACGGGGATGAGGTCTTTGGCGCGCCAGCTCAGCTTGGCGGATTCCGGGTTGCCCAGCTGCGCCTCCAGCGCCTTTGCCACGGCGTGCAGATCGTCGCCGCCGCAATAAATTTCATGGGCCGTATCATCCGACAACACATCCTCGGCGCCGGCCTCCAGCGCCGCCTCGAACACGGTGTCGGCGTCTGCCGCGCTGGCCGGATAAACGATCAGCCCGACCCGGTCGAACATGTAATTGACACTGCCGGTCTCGCCCAGATTGCCCCCGGCTTTGGAGAAGATTGTGCGCACAGACGACGCCGTGCGGTTGCGGTTGTCGGTCAGCGTCTCGACGATCAGCGCGATGCCGCCGGGGCCGAAACCCTCGTAGCGGATATCCTCGTAATTCTCGCCCTCGGCTGCCTGGCTTTTCCTGATCGCCCGCTCGATATTGTCCTTGGGCATCGATTGCCCGCGCGCGGCGATGATCGCGGTGCGCAGGCGCGGGTTATGTTCGGGGTCGGTGTCGCCCATCTTGGCGGCAACGGTGATCTCTTTCGACAGCTTCGAGAACAGCTTGGAGCGCTTCTTGTCCTGCGCCCCCTTGCGGTACATGATGTTCTTGAATTTGGAATGGCCTGCCATTTTATCCCTGTATTGCTCTTTAATTCTGATTGGGCCCTGATTGGGTCTTGGGCCCCGGATTCCCGGTTTGTTCTACACTAAATCTTGCCTTCCCGCACAGTAAAACATCTATATGCGCGATTCCAGCGGCGTTTTCGCAGGGAATGAATTTGGAATCTCTCACACCTCTGCGTGCTGCTTGATTTTTCTTCGGCACCTCTTAGCCTCTAGCACATGCCTCATAGTTTTGTAGCCTACATAGACGAATCTGGCGATGACGGACTCGGCAAGTTCCGTGAGCCCGGCGCACATGGCGGCTCGTCCAGCTGGTTAATTATATCCGCTTGTGTTTTCCGAAACACCTTTGATTTGGAGGCTGTGCGGTGGCGCGACGAGATATCGAACAGCATGCCGGAAAAGAAAAGTCGCCAAATACATTTCGCACAGATGAACCATTCTCAACGAATTTTTGCTGCACAATGCCTTGCTGCCCGGCCCATCCGGGCAATAAGCATTATCTCGAACAAGAGAACGATCCCGGACGGCGTATACAGTGATAAAAATCAATTATATTTCTATTTGACGCGGTATTTGATTGAGAGAATATCCTGGGTATGCAGAGATTTGCGCCCCGAGGTTCCCGAAGGAGACGGCACTGTCAAGATAACATTCTCCAGACGCGGCGGAATGTCTTACGGCGGGTTTAGAAGGTATCTGGCGCGCCTTCAATCATCGGCTGACAAGCAGGTTCATATTCACTGGCCGGTTATCGATGTGGGTGGAATTGATGCTCAAGACCATTCGAGACGCCCGGGGCTCCAACTGGCGGATATTATTGCCTCGGCCTTCGCCGCTGGTTTCGAACCAGACAAATTCGGAAATTGTGAAAAACGCTATTCTGAATTGCTGAGGCCAATCGTTTACAATCGAGACGGAAATTTTCTGAGCTATGGTGTGAAGGTCGTGCCAAACCCTGAGCGCATGGAACTAACGCCGCAACAAGCGGAAACAATCAATATTTTCAGTTAGACAGTATTTTCAATTAGAAAGGCAGCCCCCCGGCCCATGATTGCGATTTCTCGCCTGCAATCTTTCGACTGCTCTGGGTTATCCCGGCGCATGACTGCCCACGCCAAATATAGGGATTTGTTGGTTTAGGTCAAGTTAACAGACACCATTTCCCCCTACCCCTCCGGCATGGCCTCTTTCAGCAGGCCGCTAATCGGTCCCGTCCCGCAGGCGCGTCAATTTCTCCCGCGCCGCCTCGGCCAGGAAACCCGACCGATTTGATGCGACTTCATCGATTTGGCTCAACAGGAACTCATTGAGCATCACATTAACGCGCCTGGACCGCGCGCCCACATCAACCGATATGAGAGCCAGGAATTCATTGGCCCTGATATCTTCGGGCTGCGGCGGCTCAGAGGGCAACGGAATATCTTCGCCATCCTCCTGCATGCCTTGAATGTGAAAAACCAGCACTTCCTCGGCGTTCCGCATGACTTCAGGAACCGTATTTCCCACCGAAACACACCCGTCAAAGTCGGGGAAATATACGCCGTAGGTGTCCCCTTCTTTCTCGATGATCGCCGTATAAATACTTTTCATTTCCCGGTCTCTTGTCCTACCTGAGTTTCACGCCAGACTGCTTTTCAATGGATTTAACCGTTCCTATCGGCATGTCCTTCACTGGATGCGGAACAGAAACCCGGCCTTTTTTGCGAGGATGCTTGAACTGAACATGCGAGCCTTTCTGCGCAACTTTGGCCCAGCCATCATTCTTCAATTTTTTGATGACCGACCTGCTGTTCACCGAAACCCCATCCGCTGACTACACACTTTATACACACTCTGGACGCGCCGGTCAAGAAAAAGTGTGTAGTTAGTGTGTAACGTCCCTACCCCTCCGGCATGGCCTCTTTCAGCAGGCCGCCGATGCGCACTGGCTCGACGCGTTTCGCCAGCCCGGTGGCGTCGTCGGATTCGCAGAACACGCCACAGAGCGTCGCCTCGCCCTTGGCCGCCTGAAAGCGCCCCTTGCCGATTTTCTTGGTGAAACGCCTGAGCGGCTCTTCCTTGTCCATGCCGATCACCGAATCATAATCGCCGCACATGCCGGCGTCGGTCTGATAGGCGGTGCCCTGGGCCATGATATGGGCGTCGGCGGTGGGGATATGGCTGTGGCTGCCGACCACCATGCTGGCGCGCCCGTCGGCGAAATGCCCCATGGCCATTTTCTCCGAGGTCGCCTCGCCGTGAATATCGATGAGAATGAAATCCGCTTCCTTTTTCAGGCGGTTGAGGCCAAGCGCCTTATCAACCCCGGCGAAGGGGTCGTCGATGGCGTCCATGAACACCCGGCACATGGCGTTGATGACCACCAGCTTGCGCCCGCGTGCATCGGTATATTTGCCGACGCCCCGCCCCGGCGTGCCCTCGGGGTAATTCAGCGGGCGCAGCATGCGCGGCTCGTCGTTGAGGAAGGGCATGATGGCGCGCTGGTCAAAGGTATGATTGCCGCCTGAAATGCAGTCAACGCCCATGGCGAAGAGTTGCCCGGCGATGTCGGCGGTGATGCCAAAGCCCCCGGCGGCGTTTTCGCCGTTGGCCACCACGAAATCCAGTTTGAGTTTTTCGCGCAGGCCCGGCAGATGGGCCTCAACCGCCGTGCGCCCGGCGCGCCCCAGAATGTCTCCGATGAACAGAACCCGCATCGCCTGATTTTACCTTCTCGCCCCCCCGGTGCCGGTTATGCGCCGGTTATGCGCCGGGCACAAAAATTCCATTTTCGGTCACGATCAGGTCCAGCGGCTGGTCGTGGTCCTCGCGCGGCACAGCCTCTATCAATTGCGCCGCATAGGCAATACCAATTGCCAGCAGCCCGCCGGCATCGCGGAGCCCCGCAATGGTGCGGTCGTAATAGCCGCGCCCGTAGCCCAGGCGAAATCCTTGAGCATCGAAGGCCAGGCCGGGAACCAGCATAATTTCAGGGGTCAGCGCCGGAGCGTCGGCATCCGGCTCGCTGGTGCCAAAGGCCGCCTCATGCAGCGGGTCGCCGTTGCCCCAGGCGCGGAACAGCAGCGGAGAATCGGGTGCCACAATCGCCGGCAGGCACAGGGGATGGCCCAGGCGCTCCACGTCGCGCATCGCGGTGCGCAGATCCATTTCGCTGCCGATGGGCCAGTAACCGGCGACAATCTCGCCCGCCGAGCGTGGCTTGACCAGGTGCAGCAGATGTTTTGCCAGCGCCTCGCCCGCCGCCGCACCACCCTCCGCACAGGCCTTTTCGCGGGCCACCCTGGCCCGGCCACGCAGCGCATCTTTCGCTTTCTGGGAGTCTGACAATGGCGCTGTTTTCTGATTGGGGGTCAAAAGTGCGGGCCCGGCTTACTGGTTTGTGGTCCCGGTGGTAGCGCGGGAACCACAATACTTATTTGCGTTCCCTTCTAAAATTTAATGCGGGCCCGGCTCTCTTGTTTGCGTTCCCTTCTAAAAAGTGCGGGCCCGGCTTTCTTGTTTGTGGTCCCTTCTAAAAGAAGGCTTTTAGTGCGGGCCCGCCATGGCCGTGTCCGTCAGAAATCCTCCGGCGCCTGACAAGTCAGGTGGGTGCCGTTATACCCCGGACCACGATCCGGGACAGGGACAGCTCCCAGAGAATATAATTATCGCCCCGGGGATATGAACATTCACGCACCGGGCAGAACCCGCATACAATATTTAGGGCTTGCGACCCGTTAGGGCAAGGGCTGGGTCTGCGGTTTGGGCGCTCTCAGGCGTTCTCAAGTTCAGCGGCAATGCCCTCAATGGCGTCCGCGGCCTCGCTGAGCAGGGTCGCGACCTTGATTTCCGCCATTGCGGATGCCTCGGCGTCGCCGCCTGTCTTGCTCTCAATCCTGGCCTCGGCGGCCTTTTTGGCCTTGGCCCTGGCCTTGTCCAGCTTGCCCATGGTGTCCAGCGCCTCGTCGGCCAACAGCAGGGAGGCCATGAGCAGCACCCGCGTTTCGCCCACCTGGCCCATGCTCTTGGTCAGGGTCTCGGCCTTGCTGTTCACATATTTCGATAATTCCATCAGGCGGTCTTCTTCGCCGTCACGGCAGGCAAGGGTATAATTCTGTTCGTTCACGGTGATGACGATCTGACCCATAATCTTCTTCTTTCCTGAGCTTCCCTGATCCCGCGTGCTTAGCCGTTTGCGGCATCAATCAGTTTTTCGATGCGGCTGATGGTGCCGTCCAGCTGGCGCGTGAAACTGACCTTGAACTGCTGTGCGCCCATAGCCGGTGCGGCCGGGCCGCCGTTCTCACCCTGGCCTTCGCTACTTTGCTGCAGGTCCATATATTGCGCCTTCAGCATACCGAAGGAATGCTCCAGCGTATCATAATCGGTCTGCAGACCATCGAGCGCGCGCTGCAACGCCGCTTTTTCGGCGTCCTGGTCAACGCTGGACAGCGCCTCGTATTTTCCCCGTATATCGGCCATGGATTTCTCCATGGTGGAATAATCCTTTTTCAACTGGCCCAGCCCGGTCTCGAGAATCTGGTTTTCCGTTTCCAGGGTCTGAACCCGGATGGCGGAATCTTTTTGCCCGACCAGCGCCTTGGCCAGACGGCCCAGCGCCTCGCGGAATCTGGCTTCTGATTCGACCAGAAGATCGCCGCCGGCGCCTTTCTTTTCCTTCACCATGAAACGCTCCCATATTGCCCCGGGTATTTTCCCGCTCCGGGCGAGCATAGGTATCGCCTCTTGTCCGCGTCAACCGGGTCGGCGGCGGTCTGGATTCCCTGTGATCCTCCAAGGCCTTGCGGGAACGCCTGGAAGCCGACCGGGAAAGCCATGTGGCCCAAAGGCGGCAAAGCGCGACAAAAGAGCGCAAAGTGATTCTGAAATCGCGGTTGACGGACGGCCCGCCGCTGGCCATTGTTGCGCCAGCTTGAGGGGAGGCATCCACAGGGTAAAACAGCAGCAAACTGCTGGTGGTGCCTCGGGAAACAGCCGGGACGCATTCGCAATTTCACCACAAGACCCGCAGAAAACAGCCAATTCAGTCAGGAAACCATGCCCGATTCCGCCGTTATGACCAGCCAGATCAAAGTTGACAGCAAATCGCCCAGAACTATGGCCAACGCCATACGGGCGCTTTCGATGGATGCGGTGCAGGCCGCCAATTCCGGCCATCCCGGCATGCCGCTGGGCATGGCCGACGTGGCCACGGTGCTGTTCACCCGCTTCCTCAAATTCGATGCCGCCAAGCCGAAGTGGCCCGACCGCGACCGCTTTGTGCTGAGCGCCGGGCATGGCTCGATGCTGCTCTATTCACTGCTGCATCTGACCGGCCATGGGCGCCCCACCATGGACGAAATCCGTGATTTCCGGCAGATAAATTCGCCCTGCGCCGGGCATCCGGAATACGGCGAGATCCCGGGCATCGAGACCACCACCGGGCCGCTGGGCCAGGGGCTGGGCATGGCCGTTGGCATGGCGCTGGCCGAGCGGTTGAACGCCGCCCGTTATGGCGACGGCATCGTCGATCATCGCACCTATGTGATTGTCGGCGACGGCTGCCTGATGGAAGGCATCAGCCACGAGGTCATTTCAATGGCCGGGCATATGAAGCTGGGCAAGCTCTGCGCTCTCTGGGACGACAACGCGATCTGTATCGACGGCCCCACCAGCATGACGGTCTCCGACGACCAGTGCGCGCGCTTCACCGCCGCGGGCTGGCATGTGCAGGCATGTGACGGCCATGACGCCGAGGCGATCGCTGCCGCCATCGCCGCCGCCAATGAAGACCCGCGCCCTTCAATGATCGCCTGCAAGACGATCATTGGTTACGGCGCGCCCAACAAGCAGGGCACCGCCGCCACCCACGGCGCACCGCTGGGCGAAGAGGAAATTGCCGGCGCGCGGAAGGCCCTCGATTGGCCGCACGCGCCGTTCGAGATTCCCGAAGATATCGCCAGCGCCTGGGCGCAAGCGGGCAAGCGCGCGGCTGGTGAATCCACCGCCTGGCAGGCCCGGCTCGACGCTCTGGACGGCGACACGCGTGACAAATTCACGGCGGCGCAGGAGGGTGTTATACCGGCAGCTCTCTTCGAGGGCATCGCGGCGTTGAAGCGGCAACTGGTTGCCGAACCGCAAAAGATGGCCACGCGCAAGGCGTCGCAGCTGGCGCTGGAAGTGATCAACGAGGCGCTGGATAACACCATCGGCGGCTCGGCGGACCTGACCGGCTCGGTCAATACCAAGACAGCGCAGACCGGGACCATTACCGCCGGGGATTTCTCCGGGCGCTATATGTATTACGGCGTGCGCGAATTTGGCATGAGCGCGGTGATGAACGGCATGGCCCTGCACGGCGGCTTCATTCCCTACGGCGGTACTTTTCTGGTCTTTGCCGATTATTCACGGCCCGCCATTCGCCTGTCGGCATTGATGGGCCAGCGGGTGATATACGTCATGACCCATGATTCCATCGGCCTCGGCGAGGATGGCCCGACCCACCAGCCGGTCGAACATCTGGCCAGTCTCCGGGCCATACCCGGCCTCAATGTTTTCCGCCCGGCTGATGCCGTTGAGACCGCCGAGGCCTGGGAACTGGCGCTGAAAGACAGCGGCCACCCCAGCATTATCGCGCTGTCACGCCAGGGCCTGGCGCAAGTGCGGCTTGAGGACAGCGACGAGAATTTAGTGGCGCGCGGCGGCTATATATTGCGGCCAGCCTCAGGCGAAGCAAAAGTGACACTGATCGCCACCGGCTCGGAAGTAACGCTGGCGCTGGCGGCGCAGGAAATTCTTCAAGCCGAAGGCACACCGACCAGGGTGGTGAGCATGCCCTCGACCGGGCATTTTGACGCGCAGACGCCTGAATACCGCAAGGATGTGCTGGGCGAGAATACCCTGAAAGTGGCCGTCGAAGCCGGTGTGGACCAGGGCTGGCACAAATATATCGGGGCAGAGGGTATTTTCATCGGCATGAATTCATTCGGCGCTTCAGCGCCCGCCGGCGATCTGTACAAGCATTTTGGCATAACTTCCGATAAGATCGTTCAGGCGGTCCGGCAGCGGCTCGCAGACTGATTTTCCAGGCAACCACAGAAAACGGAGCAGTTCATGACTGTACGCGTCAGCATTAATGGTTTTGGCCGCATCGGCCGCAATATCCTCCGCGCTATTTTTGAGAGCGGACGGGACGACATCGAGGTGGTTGCGATCAACGACCTGGGCGATACCGAAATGAACGCCTATCTGCTGAAGAGGGATTCGGTGCATGGCACCTTCCCCGGCACCATTTCGGGCAGCGGCGACACACTGACCGTCAATGGCAAGTCGATGCGGGTGACCCAGGAGCGCGACCCGGCGAAGCTGCCCTGGGCCGACGAGGGTGTCGATATCGCCATGGAATGCACGGGCTTTTTCAGCAACGGCCCCGAGGCGGCGAAGCATCTGGAGGCCGGCGCCAGGAAGGTGCTGATTTCAGCGCCCGGCAAGGAGCTGGACCTGATGGTGGTTTACGGCGTCAACCACGACAAACTTGAGGCCGGGCACAAGCTGGTGTCCAACGCCTCCTGCACCACCAACTGCCTGGCGCCGGTGGCTAAAGTGCTGAACGACGCCATCGGCATCGAGCAGGGCTTCATGACCACCATCCATGCCTATACCGGCGACCAGCGCATACTGGATACCCTGCACAGCGACCCGCGCCGCGCCCGTGCAGCGGGGCTGAGCATGATCCCCACATCAACCGGCGCCGCCAAGGCGGTGGGCCTGGTGCTGCCGGAACTGGCGGGCAAGCTGGACGGCACATCGGTCAGGGTGCCGACCCCCAACGTCTCGCTGATCGACCTGAAATTCTACGCGTCACGCGAGACCAATATTGAAGAGATCAACGCCGCCATTCTCGCTGCCTCCGAGGGGCCGATGAAGGGGGTGCTGGATATTGTCGACGAGCCGGTTGTTTCCATCGACTTCAACCATTGCCCGGCGTCCTCCACATTCGACATGTCGCAGACCCAGGTAATCGGCGGGCGGTTCGTGCGCATCCTCTCGTGGTACGATAACGAATGGGGCTTCTCCAGCCGCATGTCGGACACCGCCGTCGCCATGGCAGCGGTGGGGTATTAGGCGGGCGGCGCCAATTGCGGGCAGCGCCAATTGAAGGAAACCCGGCCCATGAGCCGCTTCAGATCGATCGATGATCTCGGCGAACTGAGCGGCCGGCAGGTGCTGGTGCGCGCCGATTTGAATGTGCCTATGATTGACGGCGAGATTACCGACGACACGCGGCTGCGCGCTGTCGCGCCCACCGTGCAACTATTGCTGGACAGGGGCGCGCGGGTGCTGCTGCTCTCCCATTTCGGGCGGCCAAAGGGGCGGCGTATACCCGAATTGTCGCTGCAACCATTGACCGGGCCGCTGGCGGAAATCCTGCAGGTTGAGGTCTCTTTTGCCCGCGGCTGCACCGCCAGCGAGGTGGCCGAGGCCGTGGCGCTGGCCCGGACGCCGGTGCAGTTGCTGGAAAATACCCGCTTTCACCCCGGCGAGGAAACCAACGACAGAGCCTTTGCCCTGGACATGGCGGCGCTGGGCACGGCTTTTATCAACGACGCTTTCTCGGTGTCGCACCGCGCCCATGCCTCGGTCACAGGGCTGGCGGAAATTCTGCCCGCCGCCGCCGGGCTGGCCATGGAAAAAGAACTGTCGGCACTGGAAGCGGCGCTGACCGACCCCGCGCATCCGGTGGCCGCCGTTGTTGGCGGCGCCAAGGTCTCGACCAAGCTGGGTCTGCTGGGCAACCTGGCGGAAAAAGTCGATCACCTGATTATCGGCGGCGGCATGGCCAACACCTTTTTGGCGGCGAAGGGCATCAACGTGGGCGCCTCGCTTTGCGAGCATGACCTGGCGGATACCGCGCGCGATATAATGGCGCGCGCCGACGACGCCGGCTGCCGCATTCATCTGCCCGTGGATGTGGTGGTAGCCAAGGAGTTTCGCGCCAACCCGGCGCACCGCACCTGCCCCGCTGACGAAGTTGCCGACGACGAGATGATCCTCGATGTGGGCCCCGCTTCGGTGCGGGAATTTATTGACGTGCTGGAGGGCTGCAAGACGCTGATCTGGAACGGCCCGCTGGGCGCATTCGAGACGCCGCCGTTTGAGGCCGGCACCACGGCCCTTGCCAAGGCCGCCGGTGATCTGACACAACAGGGGAAATTGCTGAGCGTCGCGGGCGGCGGCGATACGGTTGCGGCGCTGGCCCAGGCGGGCGCCAGGGATGCCTTCAGCCACGTCTCGACCGCCGGCGGGGCGACGCTGGAATGGATGGAAGGCAAGGTGTTGCCGGGTTTAAAGGCCCTGGAAAAAAGTGGAACGTAAGACAAATGAGTGGAGCGTAAGATGAGCGAAAGACTGGAAGACATTGCCCAGGCCATGGTGGCGCCGAACAAGGGCATTCTGGCCGCCGACGAGAGCACCGGCACCATGAAAAAGCGGCTTGATTCCATCGGTGTCGAATGCACCGGGGATAACCGCCGCGACTACCGCGAAATGATGTTCCGCACGCCGGTGATGGCCGAGCATATTTCCGGCGTGATATTATTCGACGAGACCATCCGCCAGAGCGCCGCCGACGGCACGCCGATGGTCGATATTATCAAGGCGGCGGGCACCATACCCGGCATCAAGGTGGACACCGGCGCCCATGCGCTGGCCGGCGCGGCGGGCGAGAAGGTCACCGAGGGGCTGGACGGCTTGCGCGACAGATTGAACGAATATTACACGCTGGGTGCGCGCTTCGCCAAATGGCGGGCGGTGATCGCCATAGGCGACACCATCCCCAGCCAATATTGCCAGAACGCCAACGCCCATGCGCTGGCCCGCTATGCGGCTTTGTGCCAGGAGGCGGGGCTGGTGCCCATTGTAGAGCCCGAGGTGCTGATGGATGGGCCGCATTCGCTGGACGACCATTTTGCCGCCACCACCCTGGCGCTGCAAGCGCTTTACGCGCAGCTGGCCGAGCAGCGGGTGGTGCTGGAAGGCACGATATTGAAGCCCAACATGACGCTGTCGGGCACAGAATGTGCGACCCAGGCGGGCGTCGAGGAGGTGGCCGCGCGCACCGTTGAATGCCTGAAGGCAAACGTGCCCGAGGCGGTGCCGGGCATCTGTTTCCTCTCCGGCGGGCAGTCGGACATTGACGCCACGGCGCATCTGAACGCCATGAATGCCTTGGGCGGCTTGCCCTGGCGGCTGAGTTACTCCTATGGCCGGGCGCTGCAGGCAGCACCGCTGAAAGCCTGGGGCGGCAGAGCCGAGAATGTGGCGGCGGCGCAGGCGGCCTTTACCCACCGGGCGCGGATGAACGGCGCCGCCACGGCGGGCGCATGGTCCGACGAGATGGAGAACGCGGGCTAGGCCGATGCCGGACAAGAAAACACCTGCCACGGACCGGGAAGATCGCTGCCGGCTATACCTGATAACGCCGCCCGCCTTCGCGCCGGAGGTCTTCGCCGATCAGTTGCGCGCGGCGCTTTCCGGAGATGACGTTGCGTCGGTGCAATTGCGCCTGAAAGAGGGTGCCGACGGGCGCGTGCTGGACAGCGAGATTGTCCGCGCCACGGAAATTCTCATGCCGATCGTCCATGACGCCGGGGCGGCTTTCCTGATTAACGACCGCGCCGATATCGCAAAAGTGGTTGGCGCCGACGGCGTGCATCTCGGCCAGTCCGATGGCGCGCTGGCCGAAGCCCGCGCCCTTCTGGGACCGGACGCGAGCATTGGTGTCACCTGCCACGCCAGCCGCCATCTGGCATTCGAGGCGGGCGACGGCGGCGCCGACTATGTGGCCTTCGGGGCTTTCTATCCCACCGCCACCAAAAAGACCGAGCATCAGGCAGACCCCGAAATCCTCACCTGGTGGGCGGACCTGGCGGAAATTCCCTGCGTCGCCATTGGCGGCATCACGCCGGACAACGCCGGGGCGCTGGCAAAGGCGGGCGCGCATTTCGTCGCCGCCTGCGCCGCCGTCTGGGACCACCCGCAAGGGCCGGAAGCCGCCGTCCGCGCCTTCAACGAAGTGCTGGAAGCGGCGGCGGGCGAAGGTTAGGATAGTGAGCGAATAACCACAGCCGGGAGACCCGCGATGATCCGCCTTACTGCTGCTTATACCGCCATTCTCATTCTGCTCACGGGCGCCGCCGCATGGGCTGGCGAGACCGGAGATGCCGGAGCGAAGAGCCGCGCGCCCGGTAATGCAAAAGTCTATTTTATCAGCCCGGCGGATGGCGAGACCGTGAAGAGCCCGGTGACCGTGCGCTTCGGGCTTGAAGGCATGGGCGTGGCGCCGGCGGGTGTGGATAAAGCCAACACCGGCCATCATCACCTGATTATCGACGCGCCGCTGCCCGATTTCGCCTATGCGGTGCCGGCGGACGCCCAGCACCGGCATTTCGGCGGCGGACAGACCGAAGTGAGCCTGGAACTGGCCCCCGGCACGCACCGCCTGCAATTGCTGCTCGGCGATCATAACCACCTGCCGCACGCGCCGCCGGTGGCCTCGAAGGTGATCACCATTACCGTTGAATGAGCGGCGGTCGCGGCGCGGCGCGCTCGCCCGCTCACCCGTTCCTGACCCCGCCCAGACCTTTTCTTGACTTGGCCGCGGGCGTCATGTTACCCGTAATGGGCAAGAACAAATCACGAACATAACAGGCAAATTACAGTCAGGGGAGACAGGAATGGCGGACGGGACAGTGAAACCGGTGATGAATATCGACGAGGTGGAATTCTCCGAAATGGGCGCGGGCAGCGGGTTTGAGGCACAGCGCGGGTCGCTGTCGGCAAAAATCGGCGCCGAAAAGCTGGG
Organism: Pseudomonadota bacterium; assembly: GCA_022574255.1. Taxonomy (GTDB): domain Bacteria; phylum Pseudomonadota; class Alphaproteobacteria; order Sphingomonadales; family SMXR01; genus JACZSK01. The sequence continues at coordinate 1,294 of JACZSK010000036.1, read as the reverse complement.
CTATGCGGTGGTTGTTGTGCCGCCGGGCAAGGCCGCCTGGCCCTTTCACACCCATTACGCCAACGAGGAGATGTTCCTGATTCTTGAGGGCAGCGGCACGCTGCGGTATGGCGAGGCGGAATACCCCCTGCGCCAGGGCGACGTTATCTGCTGTCCGCCGGGGCCGGGCCGGGCGCGGCAGATCAGAAACACCTCCGATGCCGAGCTCAAATATCTGGCGCTCTCCACCGCCCTGACCCCGGAAGTGGCGGAATATCCGGATTCCGGCAAGGTCGGCGTGATCTGCGGCGGGCCGGGCGAGGATATGTCCAAATATACCCTGGTGATGTTCAGCAAGAAAAGCGACGCCGTGCCCTATTACGAGGGCGAAAGTGAGGGCGAAAATGAGGGCGAGGGCGAGTAGCGCGGCAATGTTTCTGGTGGCTTCCTGAATTGACTTTATGGTAAATTTGCCATATATTACCCGTGACCTTTATTGGCTGGGCGACGGGGTAAAGCATGACCCGAGGACAAAGCAGCGGCAACGTTTTCCTCGATATCGGCTTTGACGAATTCGAGGCAGCGGAACTGACAGTGAAGGCCGACATGGTCACGCTGGTAGCGCGGGCGCTGCGTCTGCGCGGCCTCACCCAGACGGCGGCGGCAAAACTGTGCGGCACGCATCAAACCGTTCTGTCGAAAGCGCTGTCGGGAAAGCTGGAGAGCATTACCCTCGACCGGCTGGCGAAATGGATCGTGGCGCTGGGCGGCGACGTCACCATTTCGGTTTCACAGCCCGCATCGGGGGCCGCACTAAAACCTGGTTCACTGACCCTGCACGGCGGCTAGGTCTGTGGATGACGGTTTGCGGCGGGGTACGGCGGAATAATGTTCAACTCGTGAAGTATCCGGGAGAATATTCCTCATCGGAGAAGCTTGTTTTCGTCATGCTCTTGGAAAAAATACCGGTTTTTTCGATGGTGTCATCTGCCAATTTTTCCAGATCACTCGTCCACTCTCCAGGCTCCAAAAATACAAGATCCTGCGAGCCACCCTTTCCCCGATTGTGCATTGGAGGTTCAAAACCGATAGCGATCACTCTCTGAAGGTGCCTCGCCTTTTGCAAAGTCACAAGCGCATAGGCCTGCAAGCAAGCAACGCGATGTTTTCTGTATTCCTCATAGCTCTTGTAAGAATCGTCAAAAGGCAATTGAATTACTGCGTAACCAGTCCCTGTGTGAAAACTGTCGGGTTGGGGAACCATTACGCGCGCATGTCGCCTAACCGCTGGCGCTATCCGGAACGCCTTTTCCAG
>JACZSK010000035.1 GCA_022574255.1 Pseudomonadota bacterium | reverse complement strand
CCCACGCCCCCCGTCGATCAACACCAGGTCAGGCCAGCCGTCACGCTCACGCGCCGGGTCTTCGCGCGCCAGCCGCGAAAACCGCCGCGACATGACCTGGCGCATCATGGCGTAATCGTCGCCCGGCGTGAAATTGCCGCCTTTTATATTGAACTTCCTGTAGGCGTTTTTGCGAAAACCCTCGGCGTCGGCGACGATCATTGCGCCCACCGGATTGCTGCCTGAAATATGGCTGTTGTCGTATACCTCGATACGCCGGGGTCTGGCCTCCAGCCCGAAAGTCTCGGCGACGCCATCGAGCAGTCGCGCCTGACTGGCAGATTCGGCCAGCCTGCGCCGCAGCGCGCCCTCGGCGTTTTTCAGCGCTTCCCCAATAATCGCCCGCTTCTCACCGCGCCGCGGCCGGGTGATGCGCACCTTGCGTTCGGCCCGCACAGCGAAGGCCTCCTCCAGCAAACTCCGCGCCTCGGGGGTAACGTTCACCAGGATATTGCGCGGCGATGGCTTGTTATCATAAAATTGACCGAGAAAAGCGCCCATGATTTTCTCCAGGGGTTCGTCTTTTTCGTGGCGCGGAAAATAGGCACGATTGCCCCAGTTCTGGCCGGCGCGGAAAAAGAACACCTGGATGCAGGTCTGGCCGGCCTCGCGGTAAATCGCGATCACGTCGGCATCACCCACATGGCGGGCGTTGATGCTTTGGTGGCTCTGGATATTGGTCAGCGCCTTCAGGCGGTCGCGCAGCGCCGCTGCTGTCTCATACTCCAGGGCGTCGCTGGCTTGTTGCATCTTGCCCGCCAGGCGTTTCTGGATGCCCACGTCGCGGCCCCCCAGGAAGGACTTGGCGTCGCCGACCATCGCCGCGTATTCTTCCGCCGAAATTTTACCGACGCAAGGCGCGGAACATCGCTTTATTTGATAAAGCAGGCACGGCCTTGTGCGATTTTGCAGCACCGAATCCGAACAGGAGCGCAGCAGGAACACCCGCTGCAGGGTATTCAAGGTGCGGTTCACGGCGCCGGCTGAAGCGAAGGGGCCGAAGTAATCCCCTTTCTTCGACCTTGCCCCGCGGTGCTTGGTGATCTGCGGCCACTGGTGCTGGTCACGAATGAGAATGTAGGGAAAGGACTTGTCGTCGCGCAGCAGAATATTGAAGCGCGGCTTCAGCTTCTTGATCAGGTTTGATTCCAGAAGCAGGGCCTCGGCCTCGGTATGGGTGGTAATGAAGACCATTGACCGGGTGGCGGCGACCATTCGCAGTATACGATTTGTCAGTCCGCCCGGGCGCGTATAGCTGCGCACGCGGTTCTTTAGATTCTTGGCCTTGCCGACATAAAGAACCTCGCCCTTGTGATCCAGCATGCGGTAAACGCCGGGGGCCGAGGACAGCGTTTTAAGCTCTGCGCGGACTGTCGCCACACCGGTTTCAAGACTGCCGGGCTGGGTCTCGGCTGGCCTGATTTTGCCCGGTGATCTGGTTTCTTTCTCGGTCATCCTGCCACTGCTTTTGAGAAAACCTCACGCCATCAACGGGTTCCCCACGGGGAGTCTCGCCTGATGCGGCGTGCCGTCATCTTCTATCATCTGATACCCGGTGCGTCCCGTACAAGGGGCTAACATAATGCCGCTGATTCGCCTTTTTTTCTTTCCACGGAACATGTGGATAACTTTGTGCAAAAGATGCAGCGGCGGGCCGCCATGTGGCGCACGCGCTGGATTCTTACGTGATTGCCTAAAAAAAAGGCATATTCGTTAAGTGGCTGGTTTTACTCGATTAAATGCCTGTCAACCGGGAAACCTGGCGGGAAATTGGTTTCTTGAGGACTTTTCGCCCCATTTGACATTCGGTGAAAAGGGCTTGTGCAAAAGGAAGATGCCTCAACGGCCCGTAAGCCAAAGGTTTACAAGAGGTTAAGGCGAATAGTTACAGTGTTTTATGGCGTTCGATCTCGATGCCAACGGCTGCGGCCTCGGGAACCGCACGCAATTTTTCAACACGAACACGGACGCTAAGCACCCGTTTGTCCTGCAGGGCCATATCGGCAATTTGCTCGGCCAGCGTCTCCACCAGGTGAACATGACCGGCCGCCAGAATGACCCTGATTTCAGCAACGATGGAATCATAACAGACGACATTCTCCAGGCGGTCGTCAATATTGCCGTCGCTCTCGTCGACACTTAAATCGACGTTAATGCGGATCGGCTGGGCGGCATCTTTCTCATGCTCGTAGGCGCCGATATGGGCGCTGGCGTCGAAGTCCCTGACAAATACATGACGCACACCGGTGGTCGCATCGGCAATGCGCAGGGGGTGCAAATTATTAACCGGGAATTCTCTTTGATCGGACATAGATGTCACTCAATACCGCCAGCGAGGAAATCCGGCGTCTTCCATGCCAGATGCTGGCCACCATCCAGAGCAATCATTTGCCCGGTCATCGACTGGATTTCAAGAATAAAAGAGATCGTCCGCGCTATTTCTTCGGGCGAAGCGCCCTTCTGCAGCGGAACGGCGCTGGCCTCGCGGGCAAAAGATTCCGCGCTTTGGTGCCGGTTGGCAAGAACCGGGCCGGGGCCAACGGCGTTGACGCGAATACGCGGCGCCAGGCCCTGTGCCAAAGTCCGGGTCAGGGTCCACAATGCCGACTTGCTGACGGTATAGCTGGTAAACTCAGGGGTCAGCCGCCACACACGCTGGTCAAGAATATTTATGATGTTGCCGTGAGCATTGTCGCCCGGGGCGCCATCCGGCAGGTTCGCGGCGAAACATTGGCTCAGCACAAGAGGGGCGCGCAAGTTGACCTGCATGTGACGCGACCAGCTTTCCGCGGTTACGCTTGTCACGTCGTCGTGCTCGAAACAGGATGCGCTGTTGATCAGTATTGTTGGTGCGGTGCCCAGAGCTTCCGCTGCCGCATCAATGAGGCCGGCAGTTTCCTCTTCGCTTTCCAGATCGGCCCTGACCGTTGCGGCGTTTCCCCCGGCGGCGCGAATGGTTTCGGCGGTCTCTTCGGCTGCGTCCTGTGAATTCCGGTAATGGACCGCAATCCTCACCCCCTGCCCTCCCAAATGCAGGGCAATTGCCTTGCCGACGCGTTTGCCGGCGCCAGTTATCAGGGCAGAGTCCATTATATCTTCCCGATAAAATTATTGATGCCGTCCATACCCGAAGCTCCCGAGGCGACAACCGTAATATAAGCCAGATAAGCGCCGCAGAACATCAGGCCGCTCAAGCGCCCGATGCGCCGGCCAAACACGGCATAGGGCAGCAATGTCAGGGAAGCCAGCGCCATGACCCACAGATCAAACTTCAGAAAACCCTCGGGTACAGGTATATCGCCGAGCTGGGACGACACACCGATGATGCCCAGGAGGTTAAAAATATTGCTGCCGATGACGTTGCCGATGGCCACATCGCAATGGTTTCTGGCGGCGGCGACCACGGCGGTGACCAATTCGGGAATGGAAGTTCCCAATGCCACCAGGGTCAGGCCGATCACGGCCTCGGAAACGCCCATCTCGCGGGCGATGACCACCGACCCCTGGACCAGGATATGCGCTCCCACGACCAGGCCGATCAGCCCACCGATAATCAGCGCCCATGACACCCGATAACTGTCCGGCTTCTCGGGCAGGCCTTCCATGTCACACAGCACCCGCTCCAGGGTTTCCCGATCCTCGCGCTGGCGACTGGTGAAATAAATAAAACCGGCCAGCATGGCCAGAAGCACAAGCCCCGTCCAGTATGTGAATACCCCCGTAAAGGCAAAACCGATGAAAACGGCGGTCGAAAAAAGCATGATCATCATGTTGTGTGTAAAGCGCTTGGCATTGCACATGAAGGGCACGACAACGGCGGGAAAGCCGACAACCAGCCATATATTGGCGATATTGCTGCCCACTACGTTGCCCAGCGCCAGCGTGGGCACGCCGGTGAGGACCGCGTCAACGCCGACCACAAGCTCGGGTGCGGAGGTTCCGAAGGCGACGACAGTCAGGCCGATGATAAGCGTAGACACGCCCATGCGCTGGGCCAGTGATATGGACCCGCGCACCATGAAGTCGGCCGCGAAGACCAGCAAAACCAAACCGCCAATAACCTGAATATACGCCATAAACCCGCCCGACTGCCCGTGTGGGGTAGCGCGCGGTCATGCACGCCGATGCTGAACTCTTTAGGTTATCTGTTCGTAGCGGCCTTTATATAGGTGCTTTAGGCGCAAAGAAAAAGGGGGGTTGGCTGCAAAAGTTGGCCTCTTTTCGTCCGGGCGCAGCTTACTCCACCTTGATCGCCAGGGTGTCGTGGTGGGCTGAAATCAATTCGCGCAAATAAAAGCCGATGGTACTGCGGGCCTCGAAGCCGGCAGCGATTGCCGCCTCGTTCGCATCGGCATCCGATACTCCGGACGGGGCGGCGAATTCCACGATCGAGGGGTAAAAACCTATGGTGAATACATCGACATTTGATCCCACATCGCCCACCCAGATCAGGTTGGTGCGTTGGCCCGTGGATTCCAGGTAGGCGTTCTCCATTTTGCGCTCCTCGATCAGGTCGCCCTTGCGGCCAGCCAGCGCCATGAACATCTCGATATGGAAGAAGTTGTTGTCGGTGTATGCGCCCAGAACAGCGGCGGGCGGCGGGCCATATGCGAAAAGATCCTCGCGGAACGCCGAAAGACTGTCCAGCCGGGCCTGGAATTGCGCGACGCCAGCATCCGGGCCCGCGCCGTAGTAGCTTTGGTAGCTGTCCATGGGGAACATCAGCAGGAGGTCCCATTGGTCGCCTTGTGAATGGCGCATGATAATTGGGGCGTGGGCTACCCGCTCACTGGCCGGCTCGCCTGAATGGGCGGTCTTTCTTTGCGCGGTCAAAAAATCGATGAGCTCCGGCAGCTTTCCCGGCTCGGCGCGCAGCGTCGTGACCCGGTAAAGATAAGGATAATCGTCAGTCCTGGATGTTTGCGCGCCGGCAAATTGCGTTGGGCCCGTGGTCAATACCAGCAGGATGAACAGAAAAAATATCGAAACCGGGCGGCGATTCTTGGCTGGCATAGCAAAAAACCCTAAAATTTGTTGTTCCAAGCATGAGAAGTTACCGGATTTTTACCTTATTCGCCTAATGGGAAAGGCATTAAGCCTTTTCGGGCGTTCGGCGGAGTCGCAATTTCTCGGAACAATGGCGGCGAGAGGATAGTAAATGTTAGGTGAGGGTCCCTATTCAGTAACAGACGCCAGCGTCCTGGTGGTCGAGGAAGACCCCTATATGGCGAATCTTCTGGCGACGGTGATTACCGACTTGAGCGCTAAATGGGTGGTTACGGCACATAGCCGCGGCGAGGCCGAGGAGTATCTCTCCAAGGGCCGCATTGACGTGGTAATTCTGGATTGGATGAAACACACCGGCCGCGGCCTCGACCTGGTGCGATTTATCCGCACATCGGCAGACAGTCCCGATCAGGAAATACCGGTTGTTCTGTGCACCGCCAGGCGTGGGTATGACGACATCGTTTCCGCACGGGATGTGGGTGTTTCCGAAGTGCTGGCAAAGCCTTTCTCTCATGGCGAGGTTGCGGCCAAGCTAAAAGCCGCGCTTCTGCGCAAGCGCCGTTTTATTCGCTCTGACGTTTATACCGGGCCCGACCGGCGGCGTAAGTCGCGCGGCCCGAGGGGCGAGGAGCGCCGTAATCGCCAGGGTCTCACCCAGGAAGAGATAGACATTCTGATGAAGGAATTCGGGTAGGTCGTTGACGCCCGCTGTTCACACTCTGGCAATATTTGCCCCACATCATGACCCGTTGAGTTGATTTCATATTTGCGAAGCATGACCAGGGGAAGGCTGTTGGACGAGCAGGAAAATGATTTTCCAAACAGACTTGGCGACGACATTCTCGGGCTGCGAGATTCTGTTGAAGTCGCCGACTGGAATCATGCCGCTGAAATTGCCAGGGAAATCAGGCAGTACGGCCAGGAATGCGGCTGGCCCCTGGTCACGCAAATAGCCGATTACCTGCTTCATACCCTGGAGACCAGGGCCTCACGCCTCCCGGAAGACGTGATCGAACTTCATCTTGATGCTTTCGAGCTCTGCCTGGCGAAAAACCTGAAGCGGACCGAAGGTGAGGGCGCCAAACTGGTACAGGCAATTGAAAAACTTGCGGCGCAAAATTCCGACCGGCCGGGTGAGCCAAGCCGACAGCTTCATTAAACCCCGCTTGCCCTGGTGATTTCGCCGGTGCAGGGGCAAAAAACCCTATAAAATTGGCCGCGAACAGGATTTTGGCGCCTTCCGGCTGTTGGTGGCCCGATTCATAAACAAAAATTAACCAAGAAGACCTAGAATCCGGTTCCTGTGCCGCGATTATGGGGGCGGCGCGCATTTTTTGAGATTTAGCGCCATGACCGATGCCAAGGCTGAAAAAGAACTTGTCGGTTGCTCGGTTCTCATCGCCGATGAGGACACCTATATCTCGCGTATACTGGCTTCAGTTCTGGCTGCCTTCGATCTGGGCTCGGTCGAGGAAGTACATAGCTTCGAGGAGGCGGTGTCCGTGTTGCGGCATCAGGATGTGAGCTGCCTGATTGTCGACTGGATGGACGACGGCGGTAGCGGCCTGGAACTGGTCAATTATGTGCGCCGCGACGAGAACAGCATTAATCCCCAGATACCAATCATCCTTCTGACGGCGCGCACCGAACTCTCCAGCATTTACGCGGCGCGCGATCATGGGGTGTCGGAAATCATCGCCAAGCCTTTTTCGGCCGCAGAAATGCTGAAGAAGCTCCTGGCGGGATTGTTCCGTGGCCGGCCGTTTATCGAAATGGATGCCTATATCGGACCCGACCGCAGGCGCCGGAACCGCCCTTGGAACGGCCCCGAGCGGCGCGGCAGCTATGGTCTGCATCAGGAACAGATCGACGACGTGATGCGCGAACCGAGATCACAAGACGACCAGGGAGACGCGGCAAGTGGATAAGATGGATCAAATCCTGGCGCTGGCCGACGAGTTGGTCGAGCGCGCCGAAAAGGTGTTGCAGGAGGCGAAGAAGGATTACGGCAATACGCTGCAGGAAGACCTGGACGCCCTCGATGCCGCCGTGGCAAGCGACGACCGCGAGAAAGTTGTAAACATGGCGTATCAGATCAAGGGCCGCGCCGGCACCCTTGGCTGGCCACTGGTCTCTGCCGCCGCCAATGCCCTGGCCAAATTGCTGGAGCGTTGCCCTGATATGGCGCTGGACGAGGAAAGCGTCGCAGTTCATACGGATACGCTGGCCCTGCTGTTTCGTGACGGCATGGATGGCGAAGACCCGCGCGGCCAGCCCCTCGTGCGGGCGCTCTACAAGATCGTCGAGAAAGAAAGCGGCGGCGAAGAGCAGACCGCCTAGGGGCACCGTCCCCGAATCAAATTCATCATCAGAACATCTTTTGCCGTGATTTACCCTTGTAGGCGCGGGTGCCGCCCTTGCCGCCGACCGAGCGGCCCTTGGGGCGACCTCGCGATCTGCCTGGCCCGTAATAGCCAGGAGAGCCGGGCAGGCCGAGGCCCAGTTCGGCGTCTTCCAGCCGCTTGATCTCATCGCGCAGCCGCGCCGCCTCCTCGAATTCCAGGTCACCCGCCGCGGTTTTCATCTTTTTCTCCAACTCCGCGATATGGGCATCCAGATTATGTCCAATGCGGTGGGTGATGTCGTCATCGGCAAAACCCACGGTGACATAATCGCGCTGGCTCACGCCGTCCAGGATGTCGCCGATATTTTTGGTTATGCTCTCCGGCGTGATGCCGTGCTCTTCATTATAGGCGGTCTGTTTGGCGCGCCGCCGGTTGGTTTCGTCGATGGCGGCGGTCAGCGAGCGCGTCATGACGTCGGCATAGAGCACAGCGCGGCCCTGCACGTTGCGCGCCGCCCGGCCAATAGTCTGAACCAGAGACGTCTGGGAGCGGAGGAAACCCTCCTTGTCGGCGTCGAGGATGGCGACCAGACCACATTCCGGAATGTCCAGCCCCTCGCGCAGCAGGTTTATGCCGATCAGCACGTCAAAGGCGCCGAGGCGCAGGTCGCGGATGATCTCGATGCGTTCCAGCGTCTCGATGTCGGAATGCATGTAGCGCACGCGGATACCGTTCTCATGCAGATATTCCGTCAAATCCTCGGCCATGCGCTTGGTCAGGGTGGTGACCAGCACGCGCAGGCCCTTCCCGGCCATGTCCCGGCATTCCGCCATCAGGTCATCGACCTGCATTTTCACCGGGCGCACAATGCATTCGGGATCAATCAGGCCGGTGGGGCGAATCACCTGTTCGACAAATACGCCGCCGGTTTCCTCAAGTTCCCAGGGGCCCGGCGTCGCCGAAACGAAGATGGTCTGCGGGCGCATGATATTCCATTCCTCGAACTTCAGCGGCCGGTTATCGACGCAACTGGGCAGGCGGAAGCCATATTCCGCCAGCGTCGACTTGCGCTTGAAATCGCCTCTGAACATGCCGTTCAGTTGGCCAATCGTGACATGGCTCTCGTCGACAAACAGCAGCGCGTCGTCGGGCAGATATTCCAGCAGGGTCGGCGGCGGCTCGCCCGGATTACGCCCGGTCAGGTAGCGGGAATAATTCTCAATCCCGGCGCAGGAGCCGGTCGCCGCGATCATTTCCAGATCAAAAGTTGTGCGCTGTTCCAGTCTCTGGGCTTCCAGCAGCTTTCCCCTGTCGTTGAAGTCCTTCAGGGTGCGGTCCAACTCGACCTTTATCTTCTTTGCCGCCTGATCCAGCGTCGGGCGCGGCGTTACATAATGGCTGTTCGGGTACAGCTTGATCATCTCCAGCACCGCGGTCTTCTCGCCGGTCAGCGGGTCGATCTCGAAGATGCCCTCGATCTCGTCGCCGAACATTGAGATGCGCCAGGCGCGATTCTCGTAATGCGCCGGGAAAATCTCGATCACGTCACCGCGCACCCTGAAAGCGCCGCGCTCGAAGGCGTGGTCGTTGCGCCGGTAATGCAGGCTGACCAGTTGCCGCAACAGCTCGCGATGGTCGATTGTATCGCCGGTCTTGATGGTCACCGTCATCCGCGCGTAGGTCTCAACCGAGCCGATGCCGTAGATGCAGGAAACCGAGGCGACGATGATCACATCGTCGCGTTCCAGCAGCGAGCGGGTCGCCGAATGGCGCATGCGGTCGATCTGGGCATTCACCGAGGCTTCTTTCTCGACGAAGGTGTCCGAGCGCGGCACATAGGCCTCGGGCTGGTAATAATCGTAATAGGAAACGAAATATTCGACGGCGTTGTCGGGAAAGAAAGCCCTGAACTCTCCATAGAGCTGCGCCGCCAGCGTCTTGTTTGGGGCCAGGATCAGAGCCGGGCGCTGACAGGCCTCGATGACCTTGGCCATGGTAAAGGTCTTGCCGGAGCCGGTTACGCCCAACAGAACCTGGCTCTCTTCCTTTTCGGTGATACCCCTGACCAGGTCTTCGATGGCCTGGGGCTGATCGCCGGAGGGCGTGAAGTCCGACACCAGCCTGAACGCAATGCCGCCCTCGGTTTTCTCGGGGCGTTCGGGGCGGCGCGGCACCCAGTCGGGCGGTGTGGGGTCGATCAGCATGAATGGTAATATGGCGGGCTTGCCCATGGAATCCAAGGCGGGAATGAAGGAGCGTCGGCGCCACTTGCCAAATCGGGCGGGCTGGTATTCATTGAGGCAATGACGGGCGGCTTCAAATTCGATAGAGAATCTTACCTGCGGCGCATCGGGCTGGATAATTTGCCCGCAGCCGATGCCGCGGGCCTGGCGGAACTGCACCAGGCGCATGTCTTTGCGGTGCCTTTCGAGAATCTCGATATCATGCTGGGTCGCCGCATCAATCTTGAGCCCGGGGCGCTTTTCGAGAAGCTGGTGACGCGGCGGCGCGGCGGCTATTGCTTTGAGCAGAACGGCCTGTTCCTGATGGCGCTTGAGGCCATGGGCTTCACCGCACGGCCTCTGCTGGCGCGGGTGTTGCTGGACCCTGCGGGGCCGTCGGCGCGCACCCATCAAGTCGCGCTGGTGGAACTCGACGGGGCCAGTTGGCTTGCCGACGTTGGTTTTGGCGCCGGAACGCTGGGCCGCGCCATCCCCATGGAGCCCGACAATATTGAAGTCATGCAGGACGCCAGCTACCGGATCATTTTGAAGGAGCCTTTTGGCGCTACGTTGCAGCGCCGCGAGACCGGTGACTGGCACGACCAGTATGCCTTTTCACTGGAGCGCGTGCTGCCCGCCGACATCCAGTTGGGCAATCATTATACTTCCACCTCGCCGGATGTTCATTTCACCCAGCGCCGCATCACCATGCTGGCCCATCCCCGGGGGCGCAGCGAGCTGTTGAACATGGAGCTGTCGTTTCTGCGCGACGGGCAAAAAGAAACCCGGACTTTATCGGACGGCGGAGAATATCTGGCCGCCCTGAGAGAGCATTTCGGGATCGAACTTGATGCAGATTTCGCTGATTTCAAATAACCGGTTTGCCAGCGCGCTTTTCACTGGATCGTGATGTCTGTCTCCCGTCACCGTTGGCTACTATGGGCAGGCGAGCAAAACTCCAGGAGAATCCTGATGGCCCGACTTGATATCGTCTTCGCCTTTATCACCCTTCTTGTTCTTTCCGGCCCTGCACAGGCCCAGTCAGAGGGTGCGGTCGACCCCAATACCGGCGCTGAGAAAGAAGCGGAACAGCAGGCCAGTGGCCCGATGACCCTTGAACGCCTGGATGCCATGATCCGGCGTGTCGATGAGGGCGCCGAGCGCCAGGGCAATGTCTGGCAATTCAAGGTAGAGGGCGTGTCGGTCAGTGTTATTACCGACCCCAATGCAGACCGCATGCGTATCCTCGCCGGGGTCATTGAGGTGGATAAACTGCAGCCCGACTCCCTGATGCGGCTGCTTCAGGCCAATTTTGATACGGCGCTGGATGCCCGCTACGCCATCGCGCAAAACATTCTGTGGGGCACCTTCATTCACCCTCTCGGTGCGCTGGACGACGCGGAATTTCTCTCGGGGCTGGGGCAGGCCGTGAATCTGGTGTTCACCTTCGGGACCAGTTATTCGTCGGGTCTTTTTTCTTTTGGTGGCGGCGACAGCAATGCCATCCTGCGGCGCGAACTGATCGACCGTCTGCTCGAAGACGGCCAGCCGACCTGAGGGCTTCGCAATCGCCGCTTGTACCAAAGGTAAAGCCATGTAATCTGACCTCTGGTTTTGATTGCCCAACAGACCCCCGACAGACCAGAGGCGTCCCATGTCTTTCATTTCCGAGAAGCTCTCCCGCATCAAGCCGTCGCCGACCCTGGCGGTCACCGCCAAAGTCGCGGAGTTGCGGGCGGCCGGGCGCGATATTATTGGCCTGGGCGCCGGCGAACCCGATTTCGATACGCCGGACAACATCAAGGAAGCCGCCTATGCGGCGATCCGCGACGGCAAAACCAAATACACCACGGTCGATGGCATTCCCGAGCTGAAAGAGGCGGTGGCGGAGAAATTCCGCCGTGAAAACGGGCTGGAATACGGCGTTGACCAGATAACGGTCAATTCGGGCGGCAAGCACACCATTTTCAACGCCTTTATGGCAACGCTGGATCCGGGCGATGAAGTTCTGATCCCGACCCCCTATTGGGTGTCATACCCGGATATGGCGCTGTTGGCCGGCGGCACGCCAAAATTTCTGGAGGCCGGCGTCGAGGCGGGTTTCAAGATCACGCCGGAACAACTGGACGCGGCGATCACACCGAAGACCAAATGGCTGATATTCAACTCGCCGTCCAATCCCACCGGCGCCGCCTATACCAGGGCAGAGCTTGAAGCGCTGGGCGAAGTTCTGTTGCGGCACCCGCAGGTGCATATTTTCGCCGACGATATTTATGAGCATATTATCTATGGCGACTTTGAATTCGTCACCATCGCCGCCGCCGTGCCCGGCCTGTATGAGCGTACACTGACCATGAACGGGGTAGCCAAGGCCTATGCCATGACCGGCTGGCGCATCGGTTATGGCGGGGGACCGGCGGCTCTGATCAAGGCGATGGCGAAAGTGCAGTCACAATCCACCTCCAACCCCTGCTCCATATCGCAATGGGCGACGGTCGAAGCCCTGAACGGGCCGCAGGATTTCATCGCCGAGCGCGCCATGGTGTTCGAGGGCCGCCGCGACCTGGTGGTGTCGATGCTGGGCGAAGCGAGGGGGCTGAATTGCGCCACGCCCGACGGGGCTTTCTATGTCTATCCTTCGATCGTGGAACTGATTGGCAAGAAAACGCCGGATGGCGGGACGATCAACAACGACCTGGATTTCGTATCCTATTTGCTGGAAGAAGAGGGCGTCGCCACCGTGCATGGCGAGGCGTTCGGCCTGTCGCCCTGCTTCCGGATTTCATACGCCACCTCGAACGAAGCGCTGGAGGAAGCCTGCAAGCGTATCCAGCGCGCTTGCGCCGCTCTGGCGTAGTGGCCCGTCAGACAAAGCACAGATAACCTGATTGTTATTTGCCAGAAGCGGAGCCAACACCAGATATGCGTCTATGTTGATCAAGAACAGGAAATCCTGGGAATTGAGCGGGCGCGATGCCACTCCTCAAGCCCTGTACCAAGATCGCCGGACCATCCTCAAGGGCATGGGCCTTGCCGGCCTGGCGGGGATCGCGGCCAGCCTTCATCCATTGGCGCGGCGCGCGGCGCTGGCTGTGGGCAGTGGCCTCACCTATGCCGATGGGGGTCATGGCACCGACGAGGAGAAAACGCCCTACCGCGATGTCACCGGTTATAATAATTACTATGAATTCGGCACCGGCAAGCTGGACCCGGCCCGCTACGCCGGCGCCATGACCACAGAGCCCTGGTCGGTGAAGGTCGAAGGGGAAGTTGAAAATCCCGGCACTTACGCCGTCGAGGATCTGGTTGATTTCAGCAAGCTGATCGAGCGTGTCTACAGGCTGCGCTGCGTCGAGGCCTGGTCGATGGTGATTCCCTGGATCGGCGTGCCGCTGAAAGACATCATCACACGCCTGGGGCCTACTTCCCGCGCCAAATTCGTACAGTTCGAGACCCTGGCCCGGCCCAGCGAAATGCGCGGGCTCAGCCGCCGCGTGCTCGACTGGCCCTATAAGGAAGGCTTGCGCATCGACGAGGCGATGAACCCGCTGACGCTTATGGCCGTCGGGCTATACGGCGAGGTGCTGCCCAATCAGAATGGCGCGCCCATGCGGCTGGTGGTGCCGTGGAAATACGGCTTCAAATCGATCAAGTCGATCGTCGCCATTCGCTTTGTCGAGAAACAGCCCACCACCGCGTGGCTGCGCTCAGCGCCCCGCGAATACGGATTTTATTCCAACGTCAATCCGGACGTGGATCATCCCCGCTGGAGCCAGCGGCGCGAGCGCCGGATCGGCGAATTCCTCAAGCGCAAGACACTGATGTTCAATGGCTACGCGGAGGAAGTGGCACATCTTTACGCGGGCATGGACCTGAAGAAGAATTTCTGAGCAGTCCATGTCTGTCAGCCCCAAAACCATCAAGCGCGTCCTGAAGCCGGCATTCTTTATGTTACTCAGCTTACCGGCGCTGTTGCTGGCGTTGCAGTGGGCGCGGGCGTTGACGGGCGATCCCGACCACGGACTGACCGCCAACCCCATCGAGTTTACCAACCGCTATCTGGGTGACTGGGCGTTGCGCTGGATCGTGGTGACGTTGGCGATCACACCGCTATCGGTGATTTTGGGCTCGAATCTGCCCATCCATTTCCGCCGCATGGCGGGGCTCTTTGTTTTTACATACGCCGCGCTTCATCTCTCCAGCTATATCGTGCTGGACCAGTTTTTTGACTGGCGCGAAATCTGGGGTGATATCGTCAAGCGCAACTTCATAACCGTCGGCATGGTCGCGTTTGCCATGCTGTTGCCGTTGGCGGTGACTTCAACCAACCGCATGATCAGGCGGCTTGGGGCGCGGCGCTGGCGCTTGTTGCACCGGCTGGTCTACGCCATCGGGCCGTTGGTTGCCTTCCATTACCTGATGATGGTGAAGGGTAATCAGCTGGAACCCAAATTATGGGCGGCGGGAATTGCGTTGTTGCTGGTTTTCAGGTTGCTGCGCTGGATGCAAATGCGAACGCGGGCGCGGGCGCAGACTGCATAAAATTTGGCCGGATTCCGAAGAATCCGGCCAAAGTCGCAATAGGGAGGTTTCATGCGTCTCAGAACACAATGAAACAGTTTGCCGGGTCCATTCCAGATTGGGGGGGAGGAGGCGGACCCGACCCGGCGAAGCGACATTGGGGCACATCGCAGCGCCGGTTTGAATGCTGCACCGCAGCACTCGGCGCTATATCTAGTGACGCGCCCCCCGCATTACCACCCTTATTTCCGCCCTATCAGCCATGCGTTTTTTGCATATCTATATGCCTAAGGCCCGGCATTTTTTAAGGATTACGCCAGTTCGCTGGCTCCCTTGATCTGGCTGATCAGGAAGTCGCGAAAAACGCCAACGCGCCGCGAGCCCTTGAGCTCGCCGGGATAGACAAAATAGGTAGGGAACTCGGGGCTTTCCAGGTCTGCCAGCACCCGCACCAGCTCGGGATGCGCCGCCGCCAGATAGTCAGGGATTGAGGCCAGGCCAATACCGGCCTTCAGCGCCTGCAAAACTCCGAATATGTTGTTCACCTGCAATACCGGCTTGCGCTTGAAGCTGGTAACTCCGGCACGCAATATCCAGTTCACGTTCCTGATGGGCAGCGGCACCGACGGCCCGTAACTGATAAGGTCGTGACCGTCCAGATCCTCGGCGCGCTCGGGGGTGCCTTTTTCGCTGAGATATTTCGGCGAGCCGTAAATATGCTGGCGCACGGTGCCCAACTGGCGCTGGATAAAGTCGGCCTGCTCGGGGGCGTGGAACCATATCGCCACATCGGCCTCACGGGTGGCCAGGTCCATATCATGGTCGGTGAGCAGGAATTCCAGCTGGATGTCGGGATACAGGCGCAGGAAAGTCTTTACTCTCGGGGTCAGCCATACGGTGCCGAATGTTACCGGCGCGGTCACCTTCAGCAAGCCGCGCGGCTGGTCCTTGGATTCTATCAGCTCGCGCTCGGTTTTCTCGATTTTGTCGAGCACCTCATGGGCGGTGTCGAAAAGCTGTTCGCCTTCCTGGGTCAGGACCAGGCCACGGGCATGGCGGGTGAAAAGCGACAGGTTGAGACTATCCTCCAGCCCCCTGATCTGGCGGCTTAGCGCCGATTGGCTCAGATTCAGCCGCTTGGCGGCCAACGTAAAGCTGCCGGCTTCGGCCACCGCATGAAAGATTTTCAGCTTTTCCCAATCCATATCCCTGGTCCATATCCCTGGCTCATTTCCCTGGCCTATGCCCGAGGCGCGGTTATTCCGCCGCCCGTTCGTTGCTCCCGGAATCTTCGGCCTCTGTTTCGGCCCCGGCCCCGGCAATAAAATGCTCGGCCTCCAGCGCCGCCATGCAGCCCATGCCTGCCGCGGTCACCGCCTGGCGATATATTTTGTCCTTCACGTCTCCGGCGGCATAGACGCCGGGCACGCTGGTAGCCGTGGTGTCGGGGGCAGTGATGATATAACCCTCGTCATCCATTTCCAGCTTGCCCTGGAACAGCCCGGTCGCGGGGTTATGCCCGATGGCGATGAAAACACCATGGACCGGCAACAGCGTCTGCTCTTCAGTCTTTACGTTCCGCAGCTTGATACCGGTAACCCCAGGCGGGTTCTGGTCGCCAACGATCTCGTCCACGACGCTGTCCCAAACCACTTCTATTTTTTCGTTTGCGAACAGGCGCTTTTGCAGGATTTTCTCCGAGCGCAGCGCGTCGCGGCGATGGATGAGCGTTACCTTTGAAGCAAAATTGGTCAGGAACAGGGCTTCCTCGACCGCCGTATTGCCACCGCCGACAACCGCCACTTCCTTGCCGCGATAGAAAAAGCCATCGCAGGTGGCGCAGGCCGATACGCCGAACCCTTGAAAGGTTTGCTCCGATTCAAGACCCAGCCATCTGGCCTGCGCGCCAGTAGCAATAATCAGCGTGTCGCCGGTATAGACCTTGCCGCTGTCGCCGGTCGCCCGGAAGGGGCGCTGGGTGAGGTCCACATCCACGATCATATCCGAAATAATGTCGGTGCCCACCTGGGCCGCCTGGGCCTGCATCTGCTCCATCAGCCATGGCCCCTGAATGGCCTCGGCAAAGCCCGGGTAATTTTCCACGTCCGTGGTGATGGTCAACTGCCCTCCGGGCTCCAAACCCTGGATCAGGCGGGGCTCCAGCGCCGCCCTTGCGGCATAGATCGCGGCCGTATATCCGGCTGGACCGGAGCCGATAATCAATACTTTGCTGTGCAACATTTCGCTCATTTCACTCTCTGAAATTTTCTATCAAATGGAAGTGGTCAGGCCCTAACTTCCTGCGGGCCAAGCCCTAACTTCCTGTGGGAAGGTCCAGCGCCAGCCACCGGCTGCCATCCGGGTCGCGACCAAGATATATGTTGCCGCCCAGACCGCGCAAGCGCAACCTTACCGCCGAAAGCCCGAATTCGGGCGGCAGCGATTGTGCCCCCTCCGGTTGGGCAAGCGCGGGCCTGCGGCGCAGGAATGCGGCGGGTGAAAACAAGATTTCCTCGTCAAGAAAACCGCCGCCAGAGGTTGCCAACGGCACCCTGATTTCGCTCTTGCCGTTGGCAGCCCGGGAAATGGTGATGGTCTCGTCCTGCCATATATCGGCGCGCGCTTCCGCCACCCTCAGCATGCGGGCAACGGCCTGATAGGCCAGCCGGCGATCGAAAGTCGCCGGAATGTCCCTGGCGCCAGTTTCCAGACGCAGGCGGGAAACGCCACCGTGGCGAAGGAGGTTTTCGCGCAGGCATTCTTTAACCAGGGTGGCCATGCCGAACCGCCGGGTAGTGCCGCGCAACAGCCGCTCATCCGCGGCCAGAGTATTCTCCATATCCTCCATCAGATCGCGCATCCCGTAGCAGCCGTCCATCAGTCCGGTCAAATCCGCCATCAGGTCTGCATCGCCGAGCGCCGCAATCTTTTTTCTCAGCCGCAAGGCCGCCGCCAGCGATTCGCCGATCGGTATGCGGGCGTCTGCTGCAACGCGCCGGCTCAGTATGGCGTCAAGCGACGCGGGTTCGCGCGCCGCCGAGTTTTTTCCCCTGTCCTCATTCCGGTCGTCCAGTGCCTGACCCCGATACCCGGTAAAACGCCCTGTCGAGGGGTCAAACCTGGCTTGCCCGCGCAATAGCCAGCGGCTCTGCCGGCCTTTGTTGTTTTCAATTTCTATGGGCAGGTCGCGGATCGGCAAATGCCGGGTCAGTATCGTGCCAAACCGATGGCCGTCGGCGCTGTCCGCCAGCGGCTCGATCAACGTGAAGAAATAAAACCCTTTCAGGCTCTGCGCCGTCCGGCCAAAAGCCTCACGGGCGTGCGGCGACAGCCCTGATATCCGGCCTTGACGGTTTGTTGCCCAGGCAAAGCCCCCGGCGGGATCGTCGAGCAGGAAGGATGGCGCCTCATATCCTCTGGCCAGCGCCGCCAGGTCGTGTGCCGGATCTCGCGTCAAGGTGGCAACGAGGCTGGCCTCCGCTCCGCGCGGCTGGCGCGGCACCGTTTGAATTGACGCCGGTTCCGCAGGCGGCGGCCCGGCAGCTGGAAGCGGCTCCTTGCGGCTGTCCGGTATTGGCCGGCGCGACAAGGCATCCCAGATGCGGGCGGTCAGGCCGGGTCGCTCGGCGATCAACAGGTGGTGGGCGCGGCCGGTGGCACCGATGATCCGCAGCAGCGCTGCTTCGTCAAAAGCGGTTTTCTTCAGAATGGGCGCCGCGACGCTAGCCAGGTCGGTGGCGATATGCTCCGCCAGGGCCATTGGCGCATTGGTCTGGCCGGCGACCATGCGGGCTATTTCTATCCGGCAGTCCATGCCCACGCTGGGGGTCAGGGCATCCAGCAAGCGCAGTAACGCGGACATTTCGTCCTCGTCGCTTTCAACGCGCTTGTCCAGCAAAAGCGCCACCAGCTTGCGGTAGACGAGCTCACGGTTGACCTCACTGCTGTGTTCTGCCAGTGAAATCAACTGCTTTATCCGGTTTTCGTAGGCCGCCATTCCCCGCTAACGCCTCTGCTTACTCGGCCTGTGTCGGCCTGTTTTTTCGTATGGCTGTGATTCTGCCCATGCTAAAGCATTTTCCTCCTCGCGGAAAGTGCCCCGGGCTGACTGGCGGTTTGCGCAACAAAATATCAACAGAGTGGAACTTTGTTGCATTAGTTGCTAAAAAGCTCCCACCAATCGCGACCGGGGAGGGCTCATTTGACCCGCATTAAGCTTGATACCGTCGATCAAAAAATCCTGAGCAACCTGCAAGCCAATGGTCGCATGACCAATGTCGATCTAGCCGACAGGGTAGGCATCACGGCGCCGCCCTGCCTGAGGCGCGTGCGGGCACTGGAAGAGGCCGGTTTTATCCACGGCTATCATGCGCAACTGAATCAGGGGGCGCTGGGCTACGGCATTACGGTTTTTGCCATGGTCGGGCTGGACAGCCAGGCCGAGGCCGACCTTCAGGCCTTTGAGGAACGGGTTACCGCGTGGCCACTTGTGCGCGAATGTTTCATGCTCAACGGGGAGATCGATTTCATTCTGAAGATCGTTGCCCGCGACCTGGCCGAGTTTCAGCATTTTCTGACCGGGGAGCTGACGCAGGCAAAGCATGTGGCCAGCGTCAAGACCTCGCTGACCATCCGCAGTTCAAAATGTGAGCCGGGCATTCCCCTGGCCGAGTTCGGCTTGGGCCAGCCCAGGCCTATTTGAATTCGATCTTTGTGATCTCGTAGAATTTCTCACCGGAGGGGGTCATCACTTCGGCGTCGTCGCCTTTTTTGCGGCCAATAAGCGCCCGCGCCAACGGCGATGTATAGGAAATGCGCCCGACCTTCACGTCGGCTTCTTCAAGCCCCACGATCTGATAGATAACCTTTTTGTCGTCTTCGTCGATCATGGAAACAGTGGCGCCGAACACCACCCTGTCGCCGGTAAGCGTCTTGGGGTCAATGACCTCGGCGCGGCTCAGCCTGTCGTCCAGTTCGGCGATGCGCGCCTCGGACAGCCCCTGTTCGTCCTTGGCGGCGTGATACTCGGCATTCTCCGAGAGGTCGCCATGCTCGCGCGCCACCCCGATCGCCTTGATAATCCTCGGGCGGTCAACGGACTTTAATTGCTTGCGCTCCTTCTCCAGAAGCTCGAATCCCGAGAGCAGCATTGGAACTCTTTCCATCGCAGCCATGATCTCTGGTCCTCTGCCTTATTTTTAATACGCGCGCCGGGAAGCGCCAAAAAACCACCCCGCGCGCCAGACCATATCTGACAAGCAAGAGTGTTCCCGAATGTCGAGGATTATCCCTCAGTCCCCATAGAATAGGATTGAAGCGTCGCGACTTCAAGGCTTCCTGCTTTCAGGGCGCGCAAGGCCTTCACCGCCGCTTCTGTGCCGGTCATGGTCGTGTAATAGGGAATTTGCTCCATCAGCGCCGTGCGCCTGAGCGAATAACTGTCGCGGATCGACTGCTTGCCCTCGGTGGTGTTCAGCACCAGATCGATGGAACCGTCCTTCATGGCGTCGACAATATGCGGGCGGCCTTCCGCCACCTTGTTGATCTGCGTCACTTTCAGTCCCTTGTTCTGCAGGAAAGTGGCGGTGCCGCCGGTGGCGATGATGTCGTAGCCCATGTCCAGCAGATCTCGCACCGGCCCGGTTACCTGTTCCTTGTCCTTGTCACGAACAGAGACAAATATCCGGCCCTGCAGCGGCAGGTTTGTGCCGGCGGCAATCTGGCTCTTGGCGAAAGCGCGCTCGAAGCTGGCGTCTATCCCCATCACTTCGCCGGTCGATTTCATCTCCGGGCCCAGCAGTATGTCGACGCCGGGAAAGCGCGAGAAGGGGAAGACCGGGGCTTTAACCGCGGTATGTCCGCTTTGCTGCTTACGTAAATCGAAATGGCTGAGTTTTTCGCCGACCATCAGGCGCGCCGCGACCTTGGCTATAGGCACGCCAATGGCTTTGGCAACGAACGGCACCGTGCGGCTGGCGCGCGGGTTCACTTCAATCAGATAGATGTCTCCGCCCTGCACCGCGAATTGCACGTTCATCAGACCCACCACTTTCAGCGCGCGGGCCAGCTTGTCGGTCTGCTCGCGCAGCTGGCGCAGAATGTCCTCACTTAGCGAGAATGGGGGCAACGAGCAGGTCGAATCGCCCGAATGTATGCCCGCCTCCTCGATATGCTGCATGATTCCGGCCACATAAACTTCTTCCCCATCAGACAGCGCGTCGACATCAATTTCAATGGCATCCTGCAGGTAACTGTCGATCAGCACCGGGCTGTCGCCCGACACCTTTACCGCCGCCGCCATATACTGGGTTAGTCCCTCCATATCGTGGACGATCTCCATGGCCCGCCCGCCCAGCACATAGGATGGCCGGATCAGCACCGGGAAGCCGATTTTCTCGGCTGCGGCGCGGGCCTCTTCCAACGACCGGGCGATGCCATTCTCTGGCTGTTTCAGCCTCAGCCGCGCCAAAAGATCCTGGAAGCGCTCGCGGTCCTCTGCCAGATCGATGGCATCGGGCGAAGTGCCCAGAATGGGAATGTTCGCCGCTTCCAGATCGGCGGCCATCTTCAGCGGCGTCTGCCCGCCAAACTGGACGATTACGCCCATCACCTCGCCGTTTTTCTGCTCGGCGCGAATTAATTCGATCACATCCTCGGCGGTCAGCGGCTCGAAATACAGGCGGTCGGAAGTGTCGTAATCGGTTGAAACGGTTTCCGGGTTGCAGTTGACCATGATGGTCTCGTAGCCGGCCTCGGACAGCGCGAAACAGGCGTGGCAGCAGCAATAGTCAAACTCGATGCCCTGGCCGATGCGGTTGGGGCCGCCGCCCAAGATAATCACCTTCTTCCGGTCCGTGGGCTGGCATTCGTTCTCGGTGCTCCCAGCGACAATATTTTCGGCGTCTTCGTCGGCTGCCTCGAAGCCCAGCATCGGCTGCTCATAAGTCGAATACATATAGGGTGTGCGCGCCTCGAACTCGGCAGCGCAGGTATCAATGCGCTTGTAAACCGGGCGCACGTCCAGCTCCACGCGGCGCGCGGTGACTTCCGCGGCCCTCAGGCCTGCCAGTTCACCCAGTCGCATGTCTGAAAAGCCCATGGCTTTCAGGCCCAGCAGCCCGGCGCGATCATGGGGCAGGCCATTTTCCCTGACCCCCGCCTCGGCCTCGACGATGGCCGCGATCTGGTGCAGGAACCAGCGGTCGTATTTCGTGGCCGCATATATTTTATCAATGCTCACGCCCTCGCGCATGGCCTGGGCGATGATCAGCAGGCGATCCGGCGACGGCTGGGCCAGCGCATACAGGATGTCGGCGTCATCGCCGCTCTCCCGGTCATAGCCGGCGATCTCAATTTCGTTCAGCCCGGTCAGCCCGATCTCCAGGGAGCGCAGCGCTTTCTGCAGCGATTCGGCAAAGCACCGCCCGATGGCCATGGCCTCGCCCACCGATTTCATTGAGGTGGTCAGCAGCGGCTCCGTGCCGGCGAATTTCTCGAAGGTAAAGCGGGGAATCTTGGTCACCACATAGTCGATGGCCGGCTCGAAGGCCGCCGGGGTGACCCCCGTAACGTCGTTGGTCAACTCGTCCAGCGTATAACCGACCGCCAGCTTGGCCGCCACTTTGGCGATGGGAAAGCCGGTGGCCTTCGAGGCCAGCGCCGACGAGCGCGATACCCTGGGATTCATTTCAATCACCAGCAGCCGGCCGTCGTCGGGGTTTACCGCGAATTGCACGTTGGACCCGCCGGTCTCGACGCCGATCTCGCGCAGCACCGCAATAGAGGCGTTGCGCATGATCTGGTATTCCTTGTCGGTCAGGGTCAGCGCCGGAGCCACGGTGATCGAATCGCCCGTATGGATGCCCATGGGGTCGATATTCTCGATCGAGCAGACGATGATGCAATTGTCCGCCTTGTCGCGCACCACCTCCATCTCATACTCTTTCCAGCCCAGCACCGATTCTTCCACAAGCACCTCGCCCACCGGCGAGGCGTCGATGCCGCCAAGTACGATCTCCTCGAATTCCTCGCGGTTATAGGCAATGCCGCCACCGGTACCGCCCAGCGTGTATGAGGGCCGGATGATGGCCGGCAGGCCGATATCCTCCACCGCCTCCAGCGCCTGCTCCAGGCTGTGGCACATGTGGCTCCGGGGGCATTCCAGGCCAATCCGCGCCATCGCCTTGCGGAACAAATCCCGGTCTTCGGCCTTGTCGATGGCTTCCTTGTCGGCGCCGATCATCTCCACGCCGTATTTCTCCAGAACCCCGGTATGGGCCAGTGTCAGCGCCATGTTCAGCCCGGTCTGGCCGCCCATGGTGGGCAAAATGGCGTCGGGCCGCTCGACGGCGATAATTTTCTCGACGATCTCAGCGGTGATCGGCTCCACGTAGGTGGCGTCGGCCACTTCCGGGTCGGTCATGATGCTGGCCGGGTTGGAATTCACCAGGATGACCCGGTAACCCTCCTCCTTCAGCGCCTTGCAGGCCTGGGTGCCGGAATAATCGAACTCACAGGCCTGGCCGATAACGATCGGTCCGGCGCCGATCACCAAAATTGATTTTATGTCGGTGCGTTTAGGCATTTATGTTGACCCCTCAGGCAAACAGTAATGCCCTCTCCCTTGAGGGAGAGGGTAGGGTGAGGGTGAATTGCGATGTAGTGTTACCATCACGACCCCCCAAACAGTTTGATGAGAAGTTTGATGACCTCTTTTGCGAGGGCGGCCAAAGCCTCTTTTCCGAAGGTCTTCGCAATCCAGTTCAGTGGTTCAATCAGAAATTCCCTGATTGCCCCAAACCTGACTTCGCCGTTGTGCTTTGCTTGATTCTTGATGTAATCCCGGCCAGCCTCGAGTTCGCCCAACACACGATCCCGCTCAGGTGGCGGACTGTTGCCAAAAGAGTGGTCTTCCCGAAATTCCCTAATTAGGTCATCGAGAGTTTTGACAGCTTCTTTGAAATCAGGTGAATTGTGGCTTAACGGAACCACCCGATCAGAAGCCGGCGCTCCACCCCACGAACTGCCCCATGCAGATGCTGCTTCTGCAGGAACTTCTACTGACACCTCTCGATCTGGACCGCTACCATTCTCTTCAGCATCTGTTATGTCTTCTTGATTGGTCAGATTTCGTAGTGCTTCAAAAAGCCAATTGTCCCCTAATTTGACATATTTTTCAGAATAATCAGCCACCTCAACTTTCAAATATTCTAATGCTGGTACGTTCTTGATTTCCCAGTAGGTCGAAGTGTTGGGATCATCGTATCTTTTTAGCAAGCCCTCGGCGGAGAGGCTCTCAAACACATCCTCTAAATCGGAAAGTGTTATAACTTCTGCAAAATCGTGCCCACTGAACGAGATCGATTCATCTACTAATGATTCCAATAATTTATTACGCCATTGCGCCGTCGATAATGGCTGGACGCGGTTATTCGCTGGGTTTTCAATCATAAGGACCGCAACGGAAAGATATGGGATTTTGGGGTTGCTCATCATCCCCCCTCCATCATCTTGGCGAAGCGGGAGAAGAGGTAATGGCTGTCCATGGGGCCGGGCGAGGCCTCGGGGTGGTACTGGACGCTGAAGATAGGCTTGCCCATCACTTCCAGCCCGCAGAGAGAGCCGTCGAACAGCGAGACATGGCTCATGGCCAACCCATCGGGCAGGCCATCTTTCTCCACCGTGAAGCCGTGGTTCATGGAGGTGATCTCGACCTTGCCGGTGGTAAGGTCTTTCACCGGGTGGTTGGCGCCGCGGTGGCCCTGGTGCATCTTGGTGGTCTTGGCGCCCAGCGCCAGGGCCAGGAGCTGATGACCCAGGCAGATGCCGAAAATGGGTGTGCCGCTGGCGATCAGGCCCTGCAAAACGGGAACGGCATATTCCCCCGTCGCCGCCGGGTCGCCGGGGCCATTGGAGAGAAACACGCCGTCGGGCTTGTGCGCCAGAATATCTTCGGCGGTGGCATCGCAGGGCACCACGGTGACCCGCGCACCAATGGACACCAGACAACGCAGGATATTGCGTTTGATGCCGTAATCCACCGCCACCACGTGAAAGCGCGCGCTGCCGTTCGTGGCTTTGGCTGCATAGCCCTTGCCCAGCGCCCATAATCCCTCGTCCCAGGTATAGGACTGCCGGGTCGAGACTTCCCTGGCCAGGTCCATGCCCTCGAGGCCGGGCCATGCGCGGGCGCGGGCCAGCAGCGCGGGGACATCAAATTTGCCATTCTGCCGGTGCGCGACAACGCCGTTCGGCGCGCCATTCATGCGGATATGCCGGGTCAGGCGCCGGGTATCGACGCCGGTGATGCCCACCAGCCCGCATTTCCTCGCCCAGTCGGAGAAATGCCCCCCGGAGCCCTGGTTGGCGCGAAAATTGGCCGGGACGGTGACGCTCTCGCGCAAAATAAAACCCCGGGCTGCGGGGTCGGCGGATTCCATGTCTTCCGGATTTGACCCGACATTGCCGATATGCGGGAAGGTGAAGGTAATCATCTGTCCCGCGTATGACGGGTCGGTGAGAATTTCCTGGTAGCCGGTCATCGCCGTATTGAAGCAGACTTCGCCCACAGCCTCGCCCTCGGCTCCGGCGCCATGGCCCCATGCCAGCGTGCCGTCGGCCAGAACCAATACCGCCGTTGCCCCGTCTGGCGGGCTGTTCGGGCGGCTGGCAGGGGCGGCGGCCATGAGGCGAATTTCCTTCTCCGGCAGGCAGGAACCATGCACAAGTTCCGCTGCGCAAATTGTCGCGGACGATACAGAAAAGCCGGGAGCACGTCAAGTTATGCAACGACGTGATTTATCCAATAAAATCAATAGCTTACACTGTACAAAGAAGTTTGCCTCGGGACAGGCCTTTGGGTATGATACGCGCTTCGACTCAGCAGGTGGAGGCCAGCTTATGTTGCGCGATTGTTTAACAGAGTCCATGAAAGATGCCATGCGCGCCAAGGAAACGCGCAAGCTGTCGACGTTGCGCCTGATTCTGGCCGCGATCAAGGACCGTGATATTGCCGCCCGCACCGAAGACAAGTCGGAAGCCGACGACGATGCGGTGATCCAGGGAATCCTGGTCAAGATGGTCAAGCAGCGCCGCGATTCGATCGTTGCCTACGACGAGGGCGGGCGTGCCGAGCTGGCCGAGCAGGAGCGCGAGGAAATCGGCATTATCGAGAAATTCCTGCCCGAGCAGATGTCGGACGACGAGATTGTCACGGCCTGCAAGGAAGCCGTGAGCGAGGTTGAAGCATCGGGATTGAAGGACATTGGCCGCTGCATGGGGGCGCTGAAGGCGAAATATGCCGGCCAGATGGATTTTTCCAAGGCCTCGGCCAAGGTGAAGGAAATCCTCTCTTGATTTAGCCACCCTGTTAATGGCGTGCGCCGTGATATAGTGCGGGGCCGAATCGGCGCGGCTGCGCGGGCGCGGGACGTAAACAAACTTTCGAACGGGGTCGGCATGCGTTTTCCGCCGCAGTTTCTGGATGAGTTAAGGACCCGCGTATCGCTGGCTCAAGTCATTGGCCGCAAGGTGAAGCTGGTCAAAAAAGGCAGGGAGCATATGGGTCTCTGCCCCTTCCACAGCGAAAAAACGCCTTCCTTCACGGTCTCTGAGGAAAAAGGTTTTTATCACTGCTTTGGCTGTGGCGCCCATGGCGACGCCATTGCCTTTCTCACCGAACTGGAAGGCCTGGCCTTTCCCGAGGCCGTCGAGCGGCTGGCCGGCGAGGCAGGCATGGAGATTCCCCGCCTGTCGCAGGAAGAAGAAGAGGCCTACAGCAAGCGCAGTAGCCTGTACGATGTGCTGGAAGTCGCCGCTGGCTGGTTCGAAAACAAGCTGGCCTCGTCCCAGGGCGAAGAGGCCGGGGACTATCTGAAAAAACGCGGGCTCAGCGGCCAGACCATCGGGCATTTTCGTCTGGGTTTTGCCCCGCGCAGCCGCAGCGCTTTCAAGGAAGCCATGCTGGCGCGCAAGATTGCCGAGGATCAACTGGTTGAATCGGGCATGCTGGTAAAGCCCGAGGACAAGGATAAAACCTACGATCGCTTCCGCAACCGCATCATTTTTCCCATTACCGACGCCCGCGACCGCGTGATCGCCTTT